>NZ_JBICKL010000119.1:0-55676 GCF_043104195.1 Pseudomonas sp. xss_2 | reverse complement strand
GCGATGGGGCCGGCACTGACGATGACGAAGCCAATGATTAGCAACCTACCATTGTCCTTCACCGCCGTGCAGCAGGTTTTTCAATTGGCGACTAGTAATTCGTGGGTTTTCAGGTCCGCCTCGTGCGCGGCTAGAATCTCCGGCAACGAGTTACGCAGGTATTCGACCCAGGTCTTGATCTTGGCATCCAGGTACTGGCGCGACGGATAAATCGCGTACAGGTTCAGCTCCTGCAAGCGGTAATCGGGCATCACCCGCACGATGCTGCCATCGCGCAGGCCATCGATGGCCGAATAGATCGGCAGCACGCCAACCCCCATGCCACTGCGGATCGCCGTCTTCATCGCATCGGCGGAGTTGACCTGGAACGGCGAGCTGGTGATGTTGACCATCTCCTGGCCCTCCGGCCCGTCGAACAGCCATTTCTCCAGCGGAATCACCGGGCTGACCATGCGCAGGCAAGCGTGCTTGAGCAGGTCGATCGGCTTTTGCGCAATGCCATGCTTGGCGACGTACTCGGGCGAGGCGCAGACGATGCTGTAGGTGATCCCCAGGCGCTGCGAGACAAAACCTGAGTCAGGCAGCTCGGTGGCCAGCACGATGGATACGTCGTAACCCTCGTCGAGCAGGTCGGGCACGCGGTTGGCCATGGTCAAATCGAAGGTCACGTCCGGGTGCGACTCGCGGTAGCGGGCGATTGCATCGACGACGAAATGCTGGCCGACGCCGGTCATCGAATGCACCTTCAACTGCCCGGCAGGGCGGGCGTGGGCATCGCTGGCTTCGGCTTCGGCTTCTTCCACGTAGGTAAGGATTTGCTCGCAGCGCATCAGGTAGCGCTTGCCCGCCTCGGTCAGGGCGATGCGCCGGGTGGTGCGGTTGAGCAGCCGAGTTTGCAGATGGGCTTCCAGATTGGAGACCGCCCGCGACACGTTCGCGGTGGTGGTGTCCAGTTGCACTGCGGCAGCGGTGAAGCTGCCGAGCTGGGCCACGCAACTGAAAGCACGCATGTTTTGCAGGGTGTCCATGGGTCACTCTCTAGGTAGAGGCCGAAATTGTGACACGAAGTTACAGATTTGTTCCTTCGACCAAAGCCGGATTATCGCTGTTTTGGTAACAAAGATTCGCAGGATTATGCGCTTATCGCCAGTGCGACGGCCCCCTAGAATTGCCCGGCCTCATCCACTTCTTTCCTCGGGAAATCGCAGCTGTGCCGCGTCGCATCATCAGAGCGCTGAATGCGCTCAGTGCCTGTGCCCTTAGCCTGTCCTTGTCTGGCTGTATCGGAACCTGGGGTATCGCCCCGCAAAGCAAGACGCTGCAAGCCAATACCCTAGCCACCGACCACGCCATCAGCGAGGCCGCCCGCGACGCCCGCTGGCCCGACCAGCAGTGGTGGCGCGCCTATGGCGATGCCCAGCTCGACCGTTGGGTAGCCCTGGCCTTGGCCGGCAGCCCCAGCCTGGCGATGGCCGCAGCGCGAGTGCGCGAAGCCAAGGCCATGGCCGGCGTGGTCGAATCGGCGGAGAAACTCCAGGGCAACGGCCAGGCCAGCCTCAAGCGTCATAACTGGCCAGAGGATCAGTTCTACGGCCCCGGCGCGTTGTCGGGTGCCAACACCTGGGACAACAATGCCGCCCTTGGCCTGAGCTATGCCCTGGACCTGTGGGGGCGCGAGCGCAACGCCAGCGAGCAGGCGGTCGACCTGGCCCACATGAGTGTGGCCGAAGCGCGCCAGGCTCAGCTCGAGCTGGAAAACAACCTGGTCAAGGTCTACATCCAACTGGCCCTGCACTTTGCCCAGCGCGACATCGTCAAGTCCGAGCTCGAACAGCAGGAGCAGATCCTGGGCCTGGCCAAGCGTCGCCTGGAAGGCGGCATCGGCACTCATTTCGAGGTCAGCCAGGCCGAAGCGCCGCTGCCCGAGACCCATCGCCAGCTCGATGCGCTCAATGAAGAAATCGCCCTGGCGCGTAACCAACTGGCGGCCCTGGCCGGCAAGGGGCCGGGGCAGGGCGCGCAGCTCCAGCGTCCGAGCCTGACCCTTGGCGCACCGCTGACCTTGCCTTCGGCATTGCCCGCCGAATTGGTCGGCCAGCGCCCCGACGTGGTCGCCAGCCGTTGGCAGGTCGCGGCGCAGGCGCGGGGTATCGACGTCGCACACGCAGGCTTCTTCCCCAACGTCGACCTGGTCGGCAGCTTGGGCTTCATGGCCACCGGGGGTGGCGCGCTGGAGTTTCTCACCGGGCGCAAATTCAACTACAACGTCGGCCCAGCCATCAGCTTGCCGATCTTCGATGGTGGCCGCCTGCGCTCGCAGTTGGGCGTGGCCTCGGCAGGGTATGACGTCGCCGTGGCGCGCTACAACCAGACCGTGATCGGCGCGCTGAAGAACATCTCCGATCAATTGATCCGCCGCGAGTCGATGAAAGAGCAGGCGCACTTTGCCCAAGAGTCGGTGGCCGCCGCGCAGAAGACCTACGACATTGCCCTGGTCGCGTTCCAGCGCGGCCTGACCGACTACCTCAACGTGCTCAATGCGCAGACCTTGTTGTTCCGCCAGCAGCAAGTGCAGCAGCAGGTCCAGGCCGCGCGCCTGACCGCCCATGCCGAGCTGGTCACAGCGTTAGGTGGTGGTCTGCAAGCGGGTCAGGATGCACCTGCCGACCAACGCCAGGCCGCGCCGAAAACCCCAGCCACCCTGGCCATCTTCGACAAGCCGGACCACAGCCAATGAGCGCATCGAGCTTGCCCGTGCGCTGGCTGCAAAGCCTGGAGTGGCGCCGGGGCTTCTTCGCCTGGGCGCGTACCGACGGGGTGACTTGGGTCTACATCTTCAAGGTGCTGGCCGCAGCCTTCATCACCCTGTGGCTGGCCATGCGCCTGGAACTGCCGCAGCCGCGCACGGCGATGATCACAGTGTTCATCGTCATGCAGCCACAGAGCGGGCATGTGTTCGCCAAGAGCTTCTACCGGGTGCTCGGCACCTTGGCAGGTTCAGCGATGATGGTCGCCCTGATTGCGCTTTTCCCGCAGAACACCGAGCTGTTCCTGCCCAGCCTGGCCCTGTGGGTGGGCCTGTGCTCGGCAGGCGCCATGCGCTACCGGACTTTCCGCGCCTACGGCTTCGTGCTTGCCGGCTACACCGCGGCGATGATCGGCCTGCCGGTGCTGGAGCACCCTGACCAAGCCTTCATGGCCGCCGTGTGGCGGGTACTGGAGATCTCCTTGGGGATTCTGGTGTCGACCATGGTCAGCGCCGCGATCCTGCCGCAGTCGGCCAGCGCTGCCATGCGCAACGCCCTGTACCAGCGCTTCGGCGTCTTCGCAGGGGTGGTGGTCGAGGCGCTGCGGGGCGACAGCCAGCGTGATCGTTTCGAAACCAGCAACGTGCGCTTCATCGCCGAGGCAGTGGGCCTGGAAAGCCTGCGTAACGTCACCGCCTTCGAAGACCCGCACATGCGTCGGCGCAGCGGTCGCCTGGTGCGCATGAACAGCGAGTTCATGGCCATCACCACCCGCTTCAATGCCCTGCACCGCTTGCTCGAACGCTTGCGCGCACGCGGGCCGTTGCAGATCGTCGGCGCTATCGAGCCGGGGCTTGCAACCCTCGCCGAGTTGCTCGAACCCTACGTCGGCCGGGCCCTGACCGATGCCGATGCGCTGCGCCTGACCCTGGAGCTGGCCGCCTACAAGGAGGGCCTGCAAGCCCAGGTACGCACCTTGCGCGCCGAGTACCTGGAGACCAACCCCAGCGAAGCCGACCTGCTCGACTTCCACACCGCCTTCGAGCTGCTGTACCGCTTCGTCGACGAGATGTTCAGCTACGCCGAAACCCACGCCTCGCTGTCTGCGCACAACCATCAGCGCGAGCAGTGGGACGAACCCTACGTGTCGCAGACCAACTGGCTGGTGTCGCTGGCTGCCGGGGTACGCGCCTCGGCGGTGCTGCTGTTGCTGGGCAGCTACTGGCTGATCAGCGACTGGCCGAGCGGGGCGATGATGACCCTGATCGCCACCGTCACCGTGGGCCTGTCGGCGGCTTCGCCCAACCCCAAGCGCATGTCGTTCCAGATGGCCTGTGGCACGCTGATCGGCGCCTTTATCGGTTTCTTCGAAACCTTCTTCGTCTTCCCCTGGATCGATGGCTTCCCGCTGTTGTGCATGGTCCTGGCGCCGGTATTCGTGCTTGGCGCGTTCCTCTCCTCGCGCCCGGCCTACGCCGGCTACGGGATTGGCTTGCTGGTGTTCTTCGCCATCGGCTCGGTGCCGAACAACCTCACCGTGTACAACCCCTACACCTTCATCAACGACTACATCGGCATGGTCATCGGCATGCTGGTTTGCGCTGCCGCCGGGGCGATCATCCTGCCGCCCAACAGCCGCTGGCTGTGGAGCCGTTTGCAGCGCGACCTGCGTGAGCAGGTGCTGTTCGCCATCGGCGGGCGCCTGCGCGGGCTGAGCTCGGCATTCGAAAGCCGCACCCGCGACTTGCTGCACCAAGCCTATGGCCTGGCCGCTGGCAAGCCGCAGGTGCAGAGCGAACTGATGCGCTGGATGTTCGTGGTGCTGGAAGTCGGCCACGCCATCATCGAGCTGCGCAAGGAGCAGGACCGCGCCCCAGTGCACCCGGCCTATGCCGAGTCGCAGCCCTGGCGCCAGGCGATCCGGGTGATGGGCCGGGCGCTGGCGCGCTTGTTCCTGCAACCCAACGCCAGCAACCACGAGCGCGCGCTGGTCGCGGTGGACCATGCGATCAGTCGCGTGCAAGCCACCGACGAGCCGTTCGCCCGTCACTTCGACACCTCGGTGCTGCGCCGCTCGCAAAGCTACCTGCACTTCATCCGTACTTCCCTGCTCGACCCACAGTCGCCGCTGGCCCCGGCGAAAGGATTGCACCATGCCCCGTGAGATCGCCTTCCATGGCGTGTACATGCCCACCATGACCTTGATGTTCCTGTTCGCCGCAGGCCTGGCCTGGGGCCTGGACCGCTTCATCGCAAGCGTTGACGGCTACCGCTTCTTCTGGCACCCGGCGTTGCTGCGCCTGTGCCTGTTCATCTGCCTTTTTGGCGCCATGGCGCTGTCTGTCTACTGGTGAGAATCCTTCGATGAAAAAGTTCTTCAGCCTGATTGCCACCCTGCTGGTGCTGGTCGCCGCCGTGGCCATCGGCCGCCAGTTGTGGCTGCACTACATGACCACCCCGTGGACCCGCGACGGCCGCGTGCGCGCCGACATCATCAACGTCGCCGCCGACGTGCCGGGCTATGTCACCGACGTGCCGGTGCGCGATAACCAGCGGGTAAAGAAGGGCGATGTGCTGATCCAGATCGACGCCGAGCACTACCAGGTCGCGGTCGATCAGGCCAAGGCCCTGGTCGCTTCGCGCAAGGCCACCTGGGAGATGCGCAAGGTCAACGCCAAGCGCCGCGCCGATATGGACAACCTGGTGATCTCCAAGGAAAACCGCGACGACGCCAGCAACATCGCTAGCTCCGCCCTGGCCGATTACCAGCAGGCCCAGGCGCAATTGGCGGCAGCCGAGCTCAACCTCAAGCGCACGCGTATCGTGGCCACTGTCGACGGTTACGTGACCAACCTGAATATCCATCGTGGCGACTATGCGCGTACCGGCGAGCCGGTGATGGCAGTGGTCGATGAGAACTCGTTCTGGGTGTATGGGTTCTTTGAAGAGACCAAGCTGCCGCATGTGAAGGTGGGCGATCAGGCCGAGCTGCAGATGATGAGTGGCGAGCGGATCAAGGGCCATGTGGAGAGCATCGCTCGCGGGATCTATGACCGCGACAACCCGCAGAGCCGCGAATTGATTGCCGATGTGAACCCGACCTTCAACTGGGTGCGCTTGGCCCAGCGGGTGCCGGTGCGGATTCACATCGATGAAGTGCCGGACGGGTTTTTGTTGGCGGCAGGGACCACCTGTACCGTGGTGGTCAAGCCTGGCGAGGGTTGATCCAGCACTTGCAGTGAGCCTTTTGGCGCCATCGCGGGGCAAGCCCGCTCCCACGTAGCCCGCTCCCACGCAGTTCTCGGTGTTAGAGAAATGGCGTGGGAGCGGGCTAGCCCCGCGATGGCGTCAGTCAATCCACCCAGGTTACGCAGCCCCAACCAACACCGGAATCTGCACCCGATCGATCACCTTGGCGCTGATCGACGGGTCCAGCAGCCGCCCCAGCCGCGACAGGTGGCGGTGGCCGATGATGATCAGTTCGCAGTCCAGCGCCTTGGCCTTGTCGACGATGGCCTCGACCGGCTCAGCGGCGATCATGCAGCCTTGCGCATTGAAACCTGCGTTGCGCAGGGTTGTCAGCGCCTCGGACACGGCCTGCTCGGCCAGTTGTTGTTCTTCGCAGGCGGCGGGGTATTCCTCCAGCTCGCCTGCGCTGAAGGGAAGGGGCTTGTCGTGCACAGCAAAGCTTGAATCGATGGCCATCAGCACGTGCAATTGCTGCTCGGCCGGGCGGCAGTAGCGCAGCGCCAGGTTAAGCAGGGCGCTGGCAGCGGGGGAGGCGTCGATGGCGATCAGGACGGGGCGGGGCATGCAGGCTCCTCGGTCTGGGGCAGGAAATGATGCAACAACTGCCGGCCTCATCGCGGGGCAAGCCCGCTCCCACGCAATTTCTCTCACACCGAGAACTGCGTGGGAGCGGGCTTGCCCCGCGATGAGGCCGGCAAAGTCGCTACAGCATTCTGAGCCGATCCACCGATCAGGATAAATAGCCCCCCACGCACGGCGCCGTTGCGTCTGGCGCAATCGACGACCTGTTAACATCGCGCTTCCCCCAGCCGCCACGGACCACGGCCATGCAACTCCCGGACATGAACCTGCTCGTCGCCCTCGACGCCCTGCTCGATGAAGGCAGCGTGGTTGGCGCGGCCCAGCGCATGAACCTGAGCCCGGCAGCCATGAGCCGAACGCTGGGGCGCATCCGCGATGCACTGGGCGATCCGATCCTGGTGCGTGCGGGTCGCGGCCTGGTCCCCACGCCACGCGCCCTGGCCCTGCGCGAGCAGGTCAGCCTGCTGGTCGAGCAGGCCGGGCAGGTGTTTCGCAGCGCCGAGGACGTCGACCTGCTCAACCTGGATCGGGCCTTCAATATCCGCACCAACGACCTGTTCATCGCCCTGTACGGCGCCCAGCTGTTGCGCATGATGCACGAACAGGCACCGCGCACGGTGCTGCGCTTCGTGCCCGAGAGCCCAGGCGGTGATGATGACAGCGTGCTGCGCGATGGGCGCACTGACCTGGTGATCAGCTCAAGCATCGACCTGGCGCCAGAGATCAAGGTGCAGAGCTTGTTCCATACCTTTTATGTTGGCTTGGCGCGCCGCGATCATCCGATCTTCGATGCCGAGATCACCCCGGCGCGCTTTGCCGCTTATCCACAGATCAGCGTGTCGCGGCGCGGCCGGGCCAATGGCCCGATCGATGTCGAGCTGGCCAACTTCAAGGTGCAGCGGCGGGTGGCGCTGATTACCCCAAGTTTTCACTCGGCGCTGTTCTCGCTGCCCGATTCGGACCTGATCCTGCCGATGCCGGCCAATATCCTCAACAGCGTTACCAAGCTCGGACTGCCGCTGCGTTCGTTCGAGATCCCGGTGCCGTTGGAACGGGTCAATGTGATGCAGGCGTGGCACCCACGTTTTCACAGTGATCCGGCGCACCGCTGGTTGCGCCAGACCTTGAAAGCTTGTTGCAGTGTCGATCCGTGACATCGGCGGTGTCTGCTTCGCGGGCAAGCCCGCTCCCACACTGAGCGCGCCGGACACAAACAGTGAGTACACACCCATCCTGTGAGAGCGGGCTTGCCCGCGAATAAGGCGACGCGGTTAAAGCGGATTGCGCCTGATGCAACTTAAAACTGCCGATAAGTCAGTTTTCGTAAGTATTCGACCTTCTTAGACTTGCTCCAGCCCCGATTATGTTGCTGGAGATGTCCGTCCATGAGTTCTTTGACCGCGCCTACCGCCGCGCTCGCTACCGCCTCGGCGCCTGCTGCGCCTGCGCAAACGGCGTTTGGCCTGCGGGTGGTGGTCGGCTTGTTTGGCGTACTGCTGGCAGTGCTCTGCGCGGGTCTCAACGAAGCGGTGACGAAGATTTCCCTAGCCGATATCCGCGGCGCCATGGGCATCGGCGCCGACGAGGGCGCCTGGCTGCTGGCGGTGTACGCCGCGGCTTCGGTGTCGGCCATGGCGTTTTCACCCTGGCTGGCCACGACCTTCTCGCTACGCCGCTTCACCCTGACTGCCATCGGCTTGTTCGCTGTGCTCGGCTTGCTGCAACCCTATGCACCCAACCTGCACAGCCTGATGCTGCTGCGCGTCGTGCAAGGCCTGGCCTCAGGCGCCTTGCCGCCAATGCTGATGAGCGTCGCCCTGCGCTTCCTGCCGCCGGGGATCAAGGTCTATGGCCTGGCCTGCTACGCCCTGACAGCCACCTTCGGCCCTAACCTTGGCACGCCGCTGGCGGGGTTGTGGACCGAATATGTCGGCTGGCAGTGGGCGTTCTGGCAGATCATCCTGCCTTCCCTGCTGGCGATGGCCTGCGTCGGCTGGGGCCTGCCGCAAGACCCGCTGCGCCTGGAGCGCTTCAAACAGTTCGACTGGCGCGGGGTGCTGCTCGGTTTACCGGCGCTCAGTTGCATCGTCCTCGGCCTGTCGCTGGGTGACCGCTGGGGCTGGTTCGACTCGCCGCTGATCTGCTGGCTGCTCGGTGGCGGACTGCTGCTGTTGGTGCTGTTCATGTACAACGAATGGTCCGAGCCGCTGCCGTTCTTTCAACTGCGCATGCTCTCGCGGCGCAACCTGAGTTTCGCCCTGGTGACCTTGGCCGGCGTGCTGATCGTGCTTTCCGGTGTGGGCACAATTCCATCGGCGTACCTGGCGCAGATCCAGGGCTATCGGCCGGCGCAGACCAGCCCATTGATGATGCTGGTGGCCATGCCGCAACTGCTGGCCCTGCCGCTGACTGCTGCGCTGTGCAACATCCGCGCAGTGGATTGCCGTTGGGTGCTGGCGGTTGGCCTGGCGATGCTGGCGCTGTCGTGCGTGGGCAGCAGCCTGCTGACCTCGCAGTGGATTCGCGACAACTTCTACGGTTTCTACTTGCTGCAGGTGTTTGGCCAGCCGATGGCCGTGCTGCCGCTGCTGATGCTTTCCACCAACGGCATGACGCCGCAGGAAGGGCCGTTCGCCTCGTCCTGGTTCAACACCGTCAAGGGCTTGTCTGCGGTGATCGCCACCGGCCTGCTTGATGCCCTGGGGACCCTGCGCCGGCATTTTCATTCCAACCACCTGGTGGACAGCCTGGGCAATGCGCCGCTGATCGATGATCGCGCCGCAGGCCTTGCGCAACGCATCCATCAACAGGCCCTGGTGCTGACCTCGGCCGATCTGTACCTGGTCATGGCGGGCATCGCCGTGGCCCTTATCTGCCTTATTCCTTTCGTGCCCACTCGGGTCTATCCACCGCGTGCGGTGGCCTGAACCCCTGGATGAATTCGAGAACACAGAACATGACCAACAATCGCAAGACTCTCGTCATCGGCTCGGTGCTGGCCGTGGCCGTCCTGGCCGGCCTGGTTGGCCCGTGGCTGCTCGGCAGCGACCATCAGCAACGGACCAACGATGCCTACGTGATCGCCGACTACACCGTGGTCGCGCCGAAAGTGGCAGGCTTCATCAAAGAGGTCTTGGTCGAGGACAACCAGCAGGTCGAGGCCGGCCAGTTGCTGGCGACGATCGATGCGCGCGACTATCAGGCCGCCCTCGATGCTGCGCAAGCGCAGTTGCTGGTAGCCAAGGCGCAAAGCGCCGATGCCCGCGCCACGCTCGACCGCCAAGGCTCTCTGATCGCACAGGCTGAGGCGGCGGTGAAAGCGGCCCAGGCTGAGATGGCCTTCGCCGAGCATGAGGTCAATCGCTACAGCCGTCTGGCCGAGCAGGGCGCCGGTACCGTGCAGAATGCCCAGCAAGCGCGCAGCCGGGTCGATCAGGCCCGTGCGCGCCTGGCCAACACCCAGGCGGCATTGGTCGCCACCCGCAAGCAGGTGGACATTCTCAGTGCCCAGGTCGCCAGCGCCGATGGCCAGCTCAAGCGGGCCGAAGCCGGGGTGGAGAAGGCCGAGCTGGATTTGTCCTATACCCGCATCACCGCCCCCGTCGACGGCATGGTCGGCGAGCGCGCCTTGCGCGTCGGTGCCTACGTCAATCCGGGCGCACACTTGCTGTCGGTGGTGCCGCTGGAGCAGGCCTATGTCGTGGGTAACTTCCAGGAAACCCAACTGACCCACGTGCAACCCGGGCAGCCAGTGAGCATCAGCGTCGACACCTTCGCTGGCGAAACCCTCAAGGGCCATGTCCAGAGCATCGCCCCGGCCACGGGCGTGACCTTCGCCGCAGTCAAGCCGGACAACGCCACCGGCAACTTCACCAAGGTGGTCCAGCGCATCCCGGTGAAGATCGTCTTCGATGACGGCCAGCCACTGCTGCAGCGCCTGCGCGTGGGGATGTCGGTGGTAGCCACAATCGACACCCAAGGCGACACCCTCGCAGGCAAAGAGGTGACTGCGCGATGAAACCGCTATTGCCCTTGAGCCCACTGCTGCTTGCCGTACTGCTGGCAGGCTGCACCCTCGGGCCGGACTTCCAGCGCCCTGACAGCCAAGCGCCGCAGGACTGGGCGGCGCTACAAGGCCAGGCTGCGGCTAGCCAGCCGGTGGCCGAACCGCTGGAGCTGCGCTGGTGGGACAGCTTTCACGATGCCCAGCTCAGCGCCCTGATCCAGCGCGTCGCCGAGCGCAACCTCGACTTGCAGATGGCCAGCGCCCGCCTGCTGCAAAGCCGCGCCCTGCGCAGCAGCGTGGCGGCCGAGCAGGCGCCGTCGGTGGATGCCAATGCCGGTTACAGTCGTGCCCGCAATAGCGCCGAAGGCCTCAGCGACCCGTCCGGTAAGGCCGGCAAGTCGGCGTTCAATCTGTGGCAGGGCGACTTGGTCGCAGGCTGGGAGCTGGACCTGTGGGGCCGGGTACGGCGGCAGGTGGAAGCCGCCGATGCGACGGTGGCCGTGGCCGAGAATGATCGGCGCGGGGTGCTGCTGGCGTTGCTGTCGGAAACTGCCGGTAACTACATTCAGCTGCGCGCCGTACAGCACACCCTGGAGGTCACTCAGGACAACCTCAAGGTCGCCCAGCACAGCCTGGAGCTGTCCCGGGATCGTCAGGCGCAAGGCGTTGCCACCCGTTTGGATGTGGCCCAGGCCGGGGCCCAGGTGGCCTCGATCGAAGCGCGCCTGCCAACGCTGGAGGCGCGCCGCGATGACCTGATCAACGCCCTGAGCCTGCTCGCCGCCGAGCCACCGCGCAGCTTGCAGAGCGAGCTGCTGAAGACCGGCGAGCTGCCGGCGCCGCAGGAGAAATTCGCCATTGGCGTGCCATCTGAGCTGGCTGAGCGCCGCCCGGATATCCGCCAGGCCGAAGCGCGCTTGCATGCCGCCACTGCCAGCATCGGCGTGGCCAAGGCGGATTTCTACCCCAGTATTCGCTTGTCCGGCAGCATGGGTTTCCAGGCCATGCAGCTGTCTGATTTTGGCGCGTGGGACTCACGCCGGTTTGCCTTTGGCCCGCAGTTGTCGCTGCCGATTTTCGAAGGCGGCAGGCTGACCGGGACTTTGCAATTGCGCGAGGCCCAGCAACAGGAAGCGGCGCTGAACTACCGCAAGGTGGTGCTGGCTGCCTGGCATGAGATCGACGATGTGTTGCGCTTGTATAACGCCAGTCAGCTGCGCCGCGATCATTTGGCCGAGGCGGTGCGGGAGAACCGGATTGCCTTGCAAACCGCTCAGCGCCAGTACGTCGAAGGGGCGGTGGACTTTCTCAATGTGCTGAGCGTGCAGTCGGCGTTGTTGGCCAGTGAAGAGCAGTGGATCGACAGCTCGGCGGCGGTTTCGCAGGCCATGGTGGGTTTGTACAAGGCGTTGGGTGGGGGGTGGCAGGCGTTTGACCAAGAGCCGCCTAGGGTGTGAAGCGGGGCCGCTTTGCGGCTGCAAAGCAAGCCCCAACCAACTAACGAGGAGGCCGCAGATGCATCTTCCCCTGAACGGCAAGCGCGCCATCGTCACTGCCTCCACCACTGGGCTGGGTTTGGCGATCGTGATCGGCTTGGTCCAGGCCGGCGCCGAAGTGGTGCTTAACGGCCGCAGTCAAGCCCACGTCGATGAAGCGTTCAGGCAGGTGCGCGAGGCACTTCCCGCCGCTCGTATCATCGGCGTCGCTGCCGACCTGAGCACTGACCAGGGCACCCAGACGCTGATCGAGCGCGTGCCGCACACTGACATCCTGGTCAACGGCTTAGCCGTGGTCCAAGCCTGCGCTACCAGCCTGGCACGCCATTACGCCCAGGGAATGGTGGCGCGTAACTGGGGGCGGCTGGTGTTTCTGTGCGCTGAGCGCGAGCTGAAGACTCTAGTGCGCGGGATGGGCGAGACCTTGGCCAGCACTGGGGTGAGGGTTGATGCGGTTGTGCCTGGGGTGGCGGAGCAGGTGGCGACCAGGGTGGTTGATCTGGCTGCGGTTGGCGTCCAGCCCTTGTGCTGACTGTGCCGGCCTCTTCGCGGGTAAGCCCGCTCCCACAGGTACAGCGTCGGTCTCAGGCTCTACACACCTGGCTCAAACGACTCGGGCCCTGTGGGAGCGGGCTTGCCCGCGAAGAGGTCACCACAGTCAAAGCGGTCGCAACAATCCAAAGCGCTTGCGCAGCACCTTGTCGAGCAACCGCTGCGGCAGCAAGCGCGCCAGCAGCGGTAGCGCGGTGCTGCCATTGCCCAGGCGCACCAGCGCCGGCGTCGGCGACTTCTGTGTCGCCGCCAATAGTCCCTGAGCGAACTGCGCGGCCGGTGTGGGTTTGTCCTGCGAAGCGCGCGCGCGTGCCTGGATATGTTCGCGCAGCGGCCACCACGGTGAATCAGCCACCAATACCTGCTCGGCCTGCTGCTGGGCATTGCTGGCAAACTGCGAAGCAATCGCCCCAGGCTGTACTTCCATCACCCGGATGCCGAACGGCGCCAGCTCCAGGCGCAGGGCATCACTGAGTGCATGCACGGCGGCTTTCGAGGCGCAGTAGGCGCCGGCAAACGGCGTCACCAACACCCCGGAAACACTGCCGATATTCACCACCAGGCCGCGGTTGCGACGTAGCAGCGGGAACAGCGCACGGGTCACGCCGACCACGGCGAATACGTTGGTCTCGAACTGCTGACGCAGCGCCTCGACCCCGCCATCGAGCAGCGGCCCCATGGCGCCGTAGCCGGCGTTGTTGATCAGGATATCCAGGCCACCATGGCGCTGTTCGAGCTCGCCGGCCAACTGCGTCAGGCCGTGGGCATCATTGACATCCAGCTGTCGTGCGCAGAAACCAGCCGCGCTCAGTCGCTGCACATCCTCGAGCTTGCGGGCCGTGGCCCAGACTTCGTGACCAGTATCGCGGAAGGCGTTGGCCAGGGCGCGGCCGATGCCGCTGGAGCAGCCGGTGATGAGAACTGTGGGCATGGCGGGGTCTGCGCAAAAGGGATGAAGGTTCGATCATAGCGCAGCCGGGGCCATGCAGCCTTGCCAATGCCTGACGCAACGGTGCCGCGCGGCCAACGCGCACCACCTGTGCTGAGCCTTTGACCGGCAGCAGGATCTGCGAGGGGATGTAGCGCAGGTCGAGGTCCTTGAACACGGCGGTTAGCCAGCCCTCCCAGGCGGGATCTTCGAACTGGTCGAGGTTCAAGTCGTAAAAGGTGATGCCCCGCAGGCGGCGCGCCAGGCGTTTATAGACCGGCCGCAGGCTGTTGCACGGCGGGCAACTGTGCGAACCGACGAAGATCACGCTGCGCCGCTCGCGGCGTTCGGCATCGAGCAGGTCGTCCAGGGCATCGGGGTCGCAGAGTGGATGCAGGTGCACGACAACGTCCTCCTGACAATGCAATGCGCCTATTCAATGCCAGGTGGTGCAGCGGCGAAACTGACAAAAATGCTAGTTGGCAAACGAGCCTTGCAGGTGTTCTGGACGAAACTCCAGGGTTTGCGGGCGATAGCCTGAACGCAGCGGAGGCAAGGGCAGGCAGTCGCTCCACTCGGCGCCGGGTTGCAATTCGCCCGGGCCACGGTAGCGCGGTGCGCTGTAGGTACTTTCAGCGAGGTTGACGGTGTCGCCCGGCGCATAGGCGCCGACTCGCCAGCGCAGTTCGGTGAGGGGGGCCTTGTTGCCGTTTTTCATGGTCACGCGCAAGGCGCGGTCGGCAGGACACTGATCTGGAGCGTAGGTCAGGCGCAATTCCAGGCGGGCCAGCTGCGAAGATTCGCGGCTGTCTTGCCAGACTACCCACAGCGCAACCAGCCCCAGGCCCAATACGGCGGCCAGGGAGACCGGCAGGGCCTTGGCCGGGTAGCGCAGGAGCAGGACCAGCCAGGTGAGGATGAGCAGAGCGCCGATGATCATTGTGCAGGGCATGCCTTGGTTGGGCGGGTTTGACCATCGTAGCTGTAAAAGGGGTTCACCTCAAAAAGCAACGTTGGCGCACGCAAGGGTGGCTGCGTGGACCTGTTGGTTGATGGAACTGTTGGTTGAGGGAACCAATAGGCGGGGGGCGTGGGAGCGGGCTTGCCCCGCGATAGCGATCTGACAGAGTGATTGCGTTGTCTGCCATGACGCTATCGCGGGGCAAGCCCGCTCCCACGTAGTTACCACGTAGTCAATGTCCCCAGGTGTTCAGGGAAACGCTTACTGGGCGATGGTCTTCACCGAAACCCCACGCTCCATCGGCGTGGAGGTGCGCCCGTAGACGTCCTCGAAGCGCTCGATATCATCCTCGCCCAAGTAGCTGCCGGACTGCACTTCGATGATCTCCAGGGGGATCTTGCCGGGGTTGCGCAGGCGGTGGATCGAGGCGATCGGGATGTAGGTCGACTGGTTCTCGGTGAGCAGGAACACGTTCTCGTCACAGGTCACCTCGGCTGTGCCCGAGACCACGATCCAGTGCTCGGCGCGGTGGTGGTGCATCTGCAGCGACAGGCTGGCACCGGGCTTGACCGTGATGTGCTTGACCTGGAAACGCCCACCCATGTCGACCGAGTCGTACGAGCCCCACGGGCGGTAAACCTCAAGGTGGTTCTGGGTCTCGCTGCGGCCTTGCTTGTCGAGGGTGTTGACCATCTGCTTGACGCCTTGGACCTTGTCCTTGTGGGCGATCATCATGGCGTCCTTGGTCTCGACCACGACGATGTTCTCAAGGCCGATCACCGACACCAGCTTGCCGTTGCCGTGGATCATGCAATTGCGGCTGTCCTGCACCACCACATCGCCTTTGGTGACGTTGCCGTTGTCGTCTTTCTCGTGCACGTCCCACAGCGACGACCAGCAGCCGACATCGCTCCAGCCGGCCGACAGCGGCACCACGCAGGCGCGCTGGGTCTTTTCCATCACCGCGTAGTCGATGGAGTTGTCCGGGCAGCAGGCGAAGGTGGCTTCGTCGATGCTCAGGGTGTCGCCTTGTTCATCGCTGCGCTCCAGGGCCAGCAGGCAGGTGTCGTAGATGTCCGGATCGTGCTTTTTCAGCTCTTCGAGGAAGCGGCTGGCGCGGAACAGGAACATGCCGCTGTTCCAGAAGTAGCCGCCGGCGCGGACGAACTCGGTGGCGCGTTTTTCGTCCGGTTTTTCGACGAACTGGGCAACCCGGGCCACGCCTTCGGGCAGCAGCGCGTCCTGGCTGGAGCGGATGTAGCCATAGCCGGTTTCCGGTTTGGTCGCCGGCACGCCGAACAGCACCATTTCGCCGCGCTCGGCCGCCACGGTGGCCAGGGCCAGGGCGCGTTGCAGGGCTTTTTGGTCATCGATCACATGGTCGGCCGGCAGCACCAGCATCAGCTCATCGCAACCTTCGTTGACCAGCTTCATCGCGGTCATCGCCACCGCTGGCGCGGTGTTACGGCCGAACGGCTCCATCAGGATCGCCTGGGTCTCAAGGTTCAGCGCGCTCAGTTGCTCTTGAACGATGAACTTGTGGTCTTTGTTGCAGACCACGATCGGCGCCTGCATGCCTTCGAACACCAAGCGCTCGAGGGTCTGCTGGAACAGGGTGTGCTCACCGGTCAGGGCGAGGAACTGCTTGGGGAACTGCTTGCGCGACAGAGGCCACAGACGCGAACCGCTACCACCAGAAAGAATTACCGGAATCATGATGTTTCTCCAAAGGTCGACAGAGGCAGGGGATCAGTTAGTGGACACAGGGCGGGTTACCCACACCGGCGACAGGCTGCTGCCGGAGCCAGTGACGTACAGCACGGCAGCTTCGCCGCGTTCCAGGGCGACGGGTTTGACGTCGCCGACTTTCTTGTCTCCTTGGTACAGGGCCAGGTTGACCTTGACCGGGTTGATCTCACGCTCGCCGCGGCCGTTGGCGGCCACCGGCTTGACCACTTCGGTCTTGCCGTCGGCGGTCTTCAGGGTCAGTTGCTGGTCGGTCAGGTTCTGCACGCGGACCAGGGCTTTTTGCTTGTTCTTGAACGGCGGCTCTTCGATCAACTGCGGGTTGCCGCCGCTGTTGTTGACCAGGGTGTAGTACTTGTCCGAGGCGAGCTTGACCGGCACCGATTTGCCCGCGACCTGGGCGGTGTAGTCGCCGCCTGGGAGGAAGCTGAAGTCGCTGCTGGCTTGCGCGCCAACCTGCTTGATCTGGGTGTTGCCGACACTGGCGGCGGTCGGTGCGCTGCTGGCGTTGTACAGGCGCACGAAGGTCGAGCCTTTAGGCGCGCTTGGGCCGTACAGGGCCGCGTCAGCGCCGGCGAAGGCTTGTACCGAGGCCAGCGCGGAAAGGGACAGGCCGGCTGCGAGGGTGAGGGCTTTGGCAAAAGATGGCTTATGGGTCATGTGCGTGTTCCTCTCTATCAGTGGTTCGCCCGGTTGGACGACAGGGCCAGGTTTTCTTCAGATTTACGGGTGTTTTTCAGCTGCGCGATCCACTGCGGATCGAACGCGCTGAGGTCGTTTTTCATTGGCAGATAACGTTCGGGGAATTCCCACACCACCACCTGTGGCGCGGCATTCTTGAAGGCATCGCTTTGCAGGTACTTGAGCATCGGTAGCAATGGCCCGTGGCCGTCTTCGGCGTAGTTGGCGACATCGCTGCGCAGCGCTTGCTGCAGGGCGCCGAGGAAGTTCCAGTGCGGGTTGGCGCTGTAGCTGGTGCCGACCAGGGCCACCGGGATCTGGCTGTCGGCAAACAGCGCATCGCCGGTCTCGCCTTGGGCCTCGACCGCGTGGGTGCTGCGTTGCTGCAGGTTGTCCGGAGCGGGCAGCAGGTTGCTGAACAGCGGGTCGAGTGGCAGGAAGTTGGTCAGGTCGCCCTTGTATGGCTTGGTCTCGCCCGCTTGGGTGATGAACGCCTGCGGGTCGCCGCTGAGCAGGCTCTGGCGGGCCACCGCTTCGGCCACCGCCTGGGCGGCGACCTCGGCGCCCATTGGCGTCCAGTGAGTGTCGGTACGCAGGAACACCTGGCCACGCGCTTTGGCTTGCTCCATTGGCGCTTGCAGGTCAGGGGCGAACACGTTGGCCTGACGCGCCTGGGCATGGAACTGGTTGTACAGGTCGCCATGCAGGCTGGCCGGCAGCTCCTGGCCGAGGTATTCGGAGTAGATCCGCGCCTTGGCCGGGACGATCGCCAGCACCAGTTGCGTGCCTTGGCGTTGCAAGGTGTCGCGCACGCCGCGAATCAGCGCCAGGTTTTCCTGCATCAGTTGCTCGGCGCCAGCAGTGGGCTTGAACTCTTCGTCGCTGAACAGCCACTGCTCGCGCCCCAGCACCACGCCGGGGCGGCCTTCGTTGAACAGCTTGAAATCCAGTGCCGCCCAAAGGTTGGTACTGATGCGCTTGATCGGGAACTGATCGTCGTAATGGGTCTCGGCGGCCTTGGCCAGCTTGCCGTTGAGCAGGGTCATCTGCTCGGTGCGCTGGAACGTCGAGGCGCCGCTGAGCGACCACACGCCCAAGCCTGTGAGCAGGCCGAGGAAGGTCAGGGAGTAGGTGATGCGAAGTGTCCGGGTCATGGTCGTCCGTGCCTCAGAACTGGAAGTAGAGGAATGGCGAGTAGCTCTGCGCGGAGAGCTTGAGCACCGAGGCGACGAACAGCAGCAGCACCAGCACACGGGCCATCACCCGGGTCCAGTCCAGGCCGATCGAGCCGTCGGCGTTGATCTGCACCGGCGTTGCCTTGGCGGTTGGCTTGGCGTTGCGGTAGAAGTCGCGCAGGCCGAAGAACGCCAGGCTCGCGTAGGCGATGAACATGGTCGCCACTTGCAGGCCGGTGAGGTTGGCGCGGTTGAGTTCCGACAGCTGCCACTCACCGAAGCTGAACATGGCGCCGTACATACGCCCGGCGACGTGCAGGTTCTCGGCGCGGAAGATCACCCAGCCGACCACTACCAGCAGGAAGGTAAAGGCCCATTTGACCGGGTTGAAGCGCTGCGGGTTGGTATCCAGGCCCAGCGCGCGTTCGATCGCCAGCCACATGCCATGCCAGGCACCCCAGATGATGTAGGTGAAGTTGGCGCCATGCCACAGACCACCGAGCAGCATGGTCAGGAACAGGTTGCGGTAGGTGTTGAAGGTGCCTTTGCGGTTGCCGCCCAGGGTGATGTACAGGTAGTCGCGCAGCCAGGTCGACAGGCTGATGTGCCAGCGCCGCCAGAACTCGGTGATCGACTGGCTGATGTACGGCTGCTTGAAGTTCTCCATGAAACGGAAGCCCATCATCAAGCCCAAGCCGATGGCCATGTCGCTGTAACCGGAGAAGTCGAAGTACAGCTGCGCGGTGTAGGCCAGGGCGCCCAGCCAGGCATCGCCGGTGGTGGGGTTTTCCAGGGCGAAGCAGTGGTCGGCGACCACCGCCAGGGTGTCGGCGATGAACACTTTCTTGATGAAGCCCTGCATGAAGCGGGTGCAGCCTTCGGAGAACTTGTCCAGGGTGTGGGTGCGGTTGTTGAACTGGTCGACCAGGTCCTTGAAGCGCAGCACGGGGCCGGCGATCAGGTGCGGGAAGATCGCCACGAACGCGGCGAAATCGATCAGGTTGCGGGTGGCCGGGGTGTCGCCGCGGTACACGTCGATGATGTAGCTGATCGACTCGAAGATGTAGAACGAGATGCCGATCGGCAACAGCACGTGGGTGATGATGAACGGTTCAAGGCCGAACGAGGCGATGATCGCGTTGAGGCTGTCTACACCGAAGTTGGCGTACTTGAAGTAGCCAAGGATCGCCAGGTCGACACCGACGCCGAGCAGCAGCCAGCGCTGGGCCGGTTTGGTGCGCACGCCAGCGGCGCCGACTTTCAGGCCGATCCAGTAGTTCCACAGGGTGACCCCGGCGAACAGCGCGAGGAAGTCGACCCGCCACCAGGCGTAGAAGATGTAGCTGGCAACCAGCAGCAGCAGGTTGCGATAGCGTTGCCCGCTCAAGTAGTACAGGCCGAGGAAGATCGGCAAGAACAGGAACAGGAACACGTTTGACGAGAAGACCATCCCGGTTCTCCTTATTGTTCACAGCATCCGGGGCAGCAGCCCCCCAAACCCCCCACGAAAAGTGCAGGGTCACCTGATGTAAGAGCACTGTGCGTGGGAGCGGGCTTGCCCCGCGATGGCGTCAATGGCGACAACACCGCTGCGCCTGCCGACGCTATCGCGGGGCAAGCCCGCTCCCACGCAGTTCACTTTCACATGTGTGTTACTTCTTGCTTTCAGCGCTCGGGTCGTAGACCCGGGTCAGGTTGCCGCCGAGGCGGAAACTGTCGAACGGCTGCATGCCCCGTTTGCGCTGCAAGGTGTCGCCGTTGCAGGCGTAGAGGCTGCAATAGGGTTCGAGCCAGGAATACTTGCTGTCGACCTTGAGGTCTTTCATGTCCTGCTTCTCACCATTGCGGCGCTTGAACGCACTCGGGTCCTTGGCACCGGCCAAGACTTTCTGGCCTAGGCGCTGCAAGGCGTTGTTGTTCTCACCGCGCAGGTCGACACCATTGACCTGGGCGAAACTGGCGATCATCGCCAGTGGCGGCAGGGCGTAGTTGTGATAGGCCAGCGCGCGCTGCTTGCGCTTGAGCTCGTTGGGCAAGAAGCCCTGCTCATCGATCTGGTTGGCGCCGACCTTGTATTCCTTCACCGCCCAGTCGAACAGGTCGCGGCGGTCAGTGGCCACGGCGGTGGCCATGACCGACCAGGCCGCCCAGTAGCTGTGGTTGTTGATCTTCTCCAGTGGCAGGTCGCTCCAGTCGCGCACGGTCTGTTCGGCGAGGCGGGCGAACCACTTCTCGATCAGTTCGGCCTCGGCCTGGTGCGCGGCCAGTGGCTGGGAGTTGGAGAACTTAAGACGCAGCCACGAACCACTCATGCTGCCCAGCGCCCATTTGCGCATGGACTTGCCGGTGTGGTTGTAGTCGGTCGACATCAAGGCATCTGCACGCGCCCACGTGCCGAGCCAGCTCAGTGCACAATCGAGCTGGGCCGGGCGGCCGTCACGCATGTACTGACCGACCATCTTGCTGATGCCGCGCTCCAGCGTGGTGATGTCCTGGGTAGAACTGCGGAAGGCTTTTTCCGACGCCAGGTTGAGCGTCGCCCGGGCCTTGTCCGAGCCTTCGTACTTGCTGCGAAATTGCAGCGCACCGGTGTAGGGCTTGGGCGCCGCTTCACACTGAAACTTGCCGTCGGTGGTCTTGATCTGCTCGATCCCGGCGTAGTACCCCTGGGGCGGCACCAACGCGGCATGCGCGGCACTGCCAAACAGCGCCAGGGCGAGCAGGGCGGGGGCGGTGATGGTGCGAGTGTTGGTCATGGTTCGCCTCACTGGCCAGCTTGCGCGGTGTGCGCGGGGCTGGCGAAGTTGTTGCGTTTGCACAGCTTGGCCTCGACCTTCTGGGTGCCTTGTTCTGGCCCCTGGACTTCCAGCGCCAGAAGGTTCTGGCTGGCCCAGTCTTCGTCTTCACGCAGTTGGAAGACGAAACGCCCGTCGGTCTCGGAGGTTTCCGGTTTCTCGATCTTGATGTCTTCATGACGGCCGTTGAGGTACCACAGGGTGGCCTGCAGGACCTTGACCGAGGTGTCCTCGAACTTGATGTCCATCTGCAGGTTGCGGTTGACCAGATCCTTGATCACGCCGCCCTTGCCGTTGACCATCAGCTCGTTCTTGCCGGGCTTGAGGGTGGCGCTGGCGCTCATCTGCGCCGGGCGATCGTCGCAGCCGTCGTCGAGCAGGCCGAGGATCTGCCGCCAGATGGTTTCCTGGTCCAGGCGATACAGCGGCGAGAATTCCCAGATGAGGATCTTCGGTGGGTTGTTCTGGAACTCTTCGCTGCCCAGGTACTGGATCATCGCCCCTTCCAGGCCGCCACCGGGGAAGGCGACGTTGAGCACGTCGGCGCCGATGTACTGCTGCAGGAAGCCCGAGAAGTTGTAGTTCTTGCCGCTGTGGCTGGTGCCGACCAGGGTGATCTCGGCGTTGCCGCTGTCACCGAACAGGTCGTCGCCGCCGCTCGAACCCTTAGGCTCAGTGGCGAACTGGTCCATGTACTGCACCGCATAGCTGGTGCCACAGAGCTGGCCGGCGACGTTGTGCAGGGTGCCGGTCTTGCCCATGCGCCCGGATTTGTGAGTTTCGAATTCCTTGCGCGGGATGCCCTCGAAGGCGGGCATCTGGTGCACCGTATCGGCGACGATCTTCGCTGCGCGCTCGGCGCCGTATGGGGTCCAGTGCTGGTCGCCGCGGAAGTAGAAGTCCTTGCCCTGGTCGGCGGCGGCCAACTGCTCGTTGGTCAGCGGCGACAGGTCCGGCACGTTGTAGCCCATCTTGGCGAAACGCTGCAGCATGGCCTGGTAGTTACCCAGCGCCTTCTGGTAGTCGAAGGCGGCTTTCTCTTGCGGGTTGAGCATGTTGCGGTTCACCAGGCCACGGGTTGGCTGGTACACCACCACCAGTTCGACGCCGCGTTTCTTGAACGCGTCGTGCACCTGCTGCAAGCGCTTGTAGCCGGCGGCAGTGGTGGTGAACTCGGTGCGCAGGTCTTCGCGGGTTCGGAACAGCCAGTCGCCTTGCGCCTGCACCAGGGTGGTGAAGTTCTGCTGGTAGCGAGTGGTGTAGCGGCTGGCGTCATGTGCTTCTGGGCACAGCTGGCAGCAGGGCTCGGCGCTGAAGCTTGGCGCTTGCACGTCTTGGGCGCGCACGCCTTGGCTGATCGCCAGCAGGGCGGCGGACAGACCGAGCAGTTTCATCAGATGTGGGGTCGTCATGGTCTTGGCTTTCCTTAATCGATCATTTCGGTCTGGCGTTCGACCGGGTCGATCAGCACGGCCTTCTGCTGGCGTACCAGCAGGTCGAGGATTTCGTCCTGGCGCTCGCCAAGTACGCCATTGAGGCTGATGCCGCTGGCTTTGCGCGGGGCGAGCATGGACACCTTGTACAGCTCGACCGACAGCGGCGAGTCGATCGACAAAGGCCCGGAACCATTGGCCGCCAGCTCACCGCCGACGACGATCAACGAGACCTTGGTATCGAACGGGTCAAGGGCGATGTCGCGGTCAGTGTCGGACAGGTCCTTGATGTGCCCGTAGACCCCGACCAGGCCGTTGGCCATGGCGACGTTTTCATACAGGCGGATGTTGACGCTGTTACGCACGCGAATGCCGTGGCGACGGTTGTTGATCAGCTTGTTGCCCCAGATCAGGTTGTCGCCGCTTTCGTACAAGGTGATGCCGTCGGTATGGTTGCGATAGATCTCGTTGTAGGCGATCAGGTTGTTGACGCTGTTACGGTCGATCACTACCCCGGAGAGCTTGTTGTCGTAGCTCTTGTTGTTGATGATCCAGCTGTCGTTGACCTCACGCGAAACGATGATGCCGTGCTTCTTCTTGGTGCCGTACACGGTGTTGCCAGCGATGATCAGCCGGTGCGAGCGGTCGTGTGGGTCGATGCCGTAGACGATGTTGTCGCGGTAGGTGCTGTCCTTGACCACGAAGTCGCTGGTCTCGTAGCAATAGAAGCCGTACCACATGTCGCTGAACTCGGAGCCGATGATCCAGCCGGTCGGTTCCGGGCGGCCCATGCGCTTGGCCATGTTCGGCGTGTACTGCGAGATGCTCACGCCATACGACTTGGACTTGGCGTAGCCGAAGCTGGCCATCTTGCTGTTGACGATGTAGGTCTCGGTGCCACCCCACGACAGCAAGAAGGGGCGAAATTCCTTGGGCGAGCGGAAGGTCGATGGGCCGTTGTCCTTCTCGCGCCAGCCGGTGACCTGGGTGTCGCTGACGAACAGCTTGCCGTCGTTGACCAGGAACGAGCCGCCCTCTTGCGACAGGCGCAGCTCCTTGACCTTGCCGTCGATCTCAAGGATGCCCTTCTGTCCGACCACGATCGGCAGGCGGGCAAGGAACACCCCAGGCGAGACTTCGCGCAGATACTGGTCAGGCACCTGCTTGCTCAACTGCGCCATGTCGACATGCCCGTCATCGACGAAGATCGCCTGCGGGATGCCGTGCTGGCGCTGGACCCATTCGGCGGCCTTGTTGTCGCCGCCGATGAACTCCTTGAGCGACTCTTCCTGGAGCATGCGGCGCACGCTGACCTTGCCCTTGCGGCTGCGATCGATCTTCTTTTGCACCGCTTGCGCGGTGTAGCCGGAAAGATCGGGCAGCTTGGGCGGATCCATGTGCAGCGGCTCGACCGGCGCACTGGATACCGTGTAGGTCTTGGCCTGCTGCAGACCTTTGGCCATTTCCGGCTCGGCGGCCTGGACCACGCCTGCGGCCAGCAGCAAGGCGCTGGCGAGCAGACTGTGGCGAAGATGCGGGTGCAGGTTCATAGCTTTCCTCTCCCGGCTCAGAAGCGCCAGATCACGTCGACGAAGGCGCGGTGCATGTACGAATCGGCTTCTTTGCCATAGGCGTCACCCGGCTTGAAGACACCCGCGCGCAGGCGTACCAGGGCCGACGGTTCGTCGATCGACTGGCTCAGCGAAGCCGGCAGCAAGCCTTGCTTGAAGTACTTGGTGACGACCACGTCCATCTCTTGGCCCAGGTCCTTCTCGCCGCTGATCAGCGGGCGGTTGACGCCGTTGTCCTCGACCACCGCGTTGATGCCGCTGGAGCCGATGTTCTGTTGGTCATCGACGCGCCAGAACTTGTGGTAGATGAAGCTTGCGTCGTAGTCCTCGCGCAGCTGCCAGGAGGCGAACAGGGTGGCTGCCTGCAAGTTGCCCAGCTCGCCACGGAAGGCCTCGCCGAAGCGGTGCACGCGCGAGCGGGTGCCGGTGAAGTTGGAGCGATTGCTCTCAAGGCCGGTCTGTTCGAAGTTGTTCGAGCCGTCGCTGCCACCCCCGCCGCTGCCGCGGGCATAAGCGGCGCCGACCTGCCAGTTGGGGTCCAGGCGCAGGCGGATACCCAGGTCGGTGGCCCAGGCGTTGACGTCACCGCTTTGCTTGCCGGTAACCACTTGCTCGCCATTGCGCGTCTCGCTGCTGAGCTTGTCGCGATCGCCGGTCAGCCAGGTCAGGCTGCCCCAGTAGTTGACGGTGTGGTCGTTGCGCCAGTTGTAGGCATCGCTGTTGGCCTCAAGGCCAAGCCAGGTGAGATCGCCAGTGCGGGTCTTGTCGAGGGTGTCGATGGTTTCGCCGGGTTTGTTCAGGCTGCCGCTGTCATGGGTGTGATGGGCGCGCAGGCCAACCCAGTGACCTGGCGTCCACTGCGCGGCGACGTTGCCGTAGACGTGCGTGCGGTCTTCGTCTTCGGCGGCCAGCTCAGTCAGGTCGGTGCGGTATTCGCTGAAGCGCTGGGCAACGCCGACATCGGCCTTGAGCAGGGTGGTGTCGAAGGTCCAGTTCAGCGCCTCGATATTGGTGTCGCGCCACATGCCGTCGTCGTTGCGCAGGCGTTGCCGGCCAAAGCGCAGGTATTCGCCGGGGTAGGGCGTGAAGCCGTTGTAGCCGACCCAGAATTCGCGCAGGGCCAGGTAGCTTTTGTCGGGCTGGCGGCTGTCGTCGCCGGTGTCGATGGCGCTGCCATCGTCCGAGGCGCGCAGGGTGTCGGTCTCGATGATGTCGGTGGCGGTCACTGCCTGGCCCATGGCGTAGGCGTTCCAGTTGCCGCGCTCGCCATATACCCAGGGGCGCAGGTCCAGGCCCAGGCCGTTGACGTCACCGCCGGAGCGGGTGCCCAGGTCGCGGTCGTCTTCGGATTGAGCAGTGACTTTCACTTCCAGGCCGAAGTTTTTCTGCGCAGTCATGTCAGCCAGGGTCGGGCACGACCACAGCAGGGCGAAGCTCAGGCCGATGCCGGCTTTCACGAAAGGGTTGAGCGTCATAGGGAGGCGTCCTCGGCGTCTTCATCGTCTTGCAGGGCTTCGATGGCCATGACGCTGTTGGCGCCCTTGGCCATGCTGCCGCGCGCCTGCTTCTCCTGCGCCAGCAGGCGCTCGGCCTGGCTGCGCTGGTCAGGCGTCAATTGCTGATCGAGTTGTTGCAGCATGGCGCTGGACTGTTCGGTGGGGTTGGCCTGGGCCAACTGGGCGAACACCCAGGCATTGCCCGGATTCTGGCGAATGCCGTGGCCTTCGCTGTACAGCTGGGCCAAGGCGTAGTCGGCGCTGAGCTGACCGCCGCGAGCGGCGCTGAGCAGGTGGTCGACGGCCTTCTGTGGCTCGACCTGGCCCAGATAGCCCCGGCGATAGAGCTGGCCGAGGTAGTAGTGGGCGCTGATCTCGCCGGCATCGGCTGCGGCCTGCAAGTGGGTTTGGGCTTTCTCGGCATCGGCCGGCAGGGTCTTGCCTTCGTAGTAGAGGCGGCCCAGCAGCAGTTCGGCGCGTGGCTGTTCGGCGGCGCGGCCCTTTTCGATGTAGGCCAGCAACTGTTCGGTGTCGCCCAATTCGGGGAAGTCGTACAGCAGCTGGGCGAGGCTGACCCAGGAGGCTGGGTTGGCCGGGGCCACGTGTTCGAGCAGATCCTTAGCGGTTTTCTCGTCGGTTTGGCCGAGGTTGCGATCAGCCAGCACGCGGGCGACGCTGTCGACCCGGGTAGCCGGCACAGTGCCGCGGGCATAGCCGGCCTTGAGCTGCTCGAGCAGAGCGTTGCGCTGGTCGGCCTGGTTGCGTTTCTGGTAGACGGTGGCCAGCTCGACGTAGCAGATGTCGGTGCTGTTGATGGCGGCCTTGCAGATGTTCTCGACATCATCCAGGTGCTGGTCGTAGGTGCCCTGGGTGCGGTAGAGCAGGATCTGCGCCAGGCCCGCTTCTGGCTGGCCGGCGGCGCGCCATTGCTCGATCTGCTGTTGCGCGTTGACGTTGGGGAAGCTCTGCGGGTATTGCAGGTAGAGCATCGCCAGCGGGATCAAGGTGTTGCCTTCGCCTTGCTTGGCGGCGAGCTTGAGCAAGGTCTCGGCTTCTTCGCGTTCAGCCTGGGTGCTGTCGGGCTTGGCCACCAGCAGGCGGCCCAGGCGCGCCTGGGCACGCGGCGAAGTGGCAGCGGCGTCGCGGTAGGTGGCCTCGGCCTCCTTGAGCTGGGCAGGGTCGCGGGAGGCGACCTTGATGTCGGCCAGGCCCACTTGGGCGTCGCTGTAGCCGAGGTCGGCCAGGGCCTTGTAGTTGCGCTCGGCGGTGGCGGTGTCGCCACGCTTCATCGCTTCGTTGGCCAGGCGCTGGTCGGGCAGGCCCGCGCAGCCGGCCAAAGTGATGGCGATGGCGAGCAACGTCGCAGTGCGTGGGAGCGGGCTTGCCCCGCGATGACGGTCGCCTGCTCGGGCGCTGTCGCGAGGCAAGCTCGCTCCCACGAAGTTCGTATGCTGGAGGGTCATGGTCAGATCCTCTTAAAGCCCACGGGCGACGGCTTTGTCGATCAGCCAGTTCAACGACGGACCGCGGTCGCTGTTGACCGACGCTGGACGACCGGCCAGTTCAGCAGGCAGCGCGCCGTCTGGCTTGATCTGCACGCGGATGTCGGAGGCCAGGTCTGCGCTGTTGAGGCTGGCGCTGCTGACGATCTGGCCGGTACGTACTTCGTCTTCGCCGGCGATCTGGAAGTTGACCCGGGTGCCTGGCTTGACCTCGTCGAACTGGCGATAGCTGAAGCGCGCCTCGATCATCGGGTTGGTGGTGCGGGGGATCAGCTGGAAGATCGGCTGGCCTTTGCTGGCGTACTGGTCGTCGTCCACCAGTTGCTGGGCAACCACGCAGTCGCAGGGGCTGGTGAGGGTGCCAGCGAGCTGCTTGCCGAACAGTTCCTCGACTTTGGCCGGCTCCAATTGCGCGTCGTCCAGATGGCCCTTGAGCATGTCCAGCATGCTGGTGCTGAAGCTTGCCAGTGGCGCGCCCTTGACCACTTGGCCGCCGCTCTCCACCAGGCTTTTGACGGTGCCATCACGTGGCATGGTAACGGTGGTGGTCGGCACTGCGACCACACCGGCTTCGGCATGGCTGACGAAGTACATGCCATACAGCGACTTGGCGACGAAGCCGAAGGCGGCGATACCCACCACGAACACGCCGAGGGTCACGGTCACCGCGCGCAGGCGGCCGAAGGCGCTCAGGCCCGAGCCGCCGTCTTTCTGCTTGCGCGCCTTGGTGAAGTTGTCGCGCTGCAGGGTACTGAGCACGTCACCGGCGGTGATCAGTTCACCGGACAGGTGCGAGGTGATGATGTGGCGCAGGGTGGCGATGTCACGCGGCTCCAGGTTCTGGAACTCGGCACCGGTACGGCCGGTGGCGGGGTCGCTGGCACGCACGAGGAATTCGATATCCATCGACAGGCCGAGGTTGTCGACCACGAACTGCAGGCGACCACGCAGCACATCGCCGATCGGCAGCGCGCGCTTGGCATGGAAGGACAGGCCCCCAGCGGAGAGGTCGTCGACCTTGACCTCTTGTGGCTCGCGATTGCCATCCAGGAAGCGCAGCTTGGCGGGGATGCGGACCCGGGCGTGCTGGCGCTGGGCTTCGGACTCATGCACGACATTGACGTTCACGGCGGTATTCATGGCGATTTCGTTCCTGTTGTATCCGATCCGGGGTGGCTCACACGACCATGAACAGCACGGCGACGAAGATGCTCGCGGCCGAGAAGGTCATGGTGCGGGAGGACCAGGTGTTGAACCATTGTTGAAAGCTGGCAAGGTCACGCTTGAGGGCAGTGGGCTGGCGGGTCCAGGACTGCTTGTCGAGGCGGAAGAACACGTAGATCTTCATCAACGCGCCGACGATCTGGTTGTAATAGAGGATCACGGGATAGGCCGGACCCACGCTGTGGCCTGAGCACAGCAGCATGATGGTCAGGATCAGCCGGGTGATGCCGATCCACAGCAGGTACACCAGCAGGAAGGCCATGCCGAACTTGAGGCTGGCGATCACCGCCACGGTCAGGCCGAGCAGGCTGGTCCACATCGACACGCGCTGGTCGAACAGCACCACGCTGGTGAACAGCCCCAGGCGCTTGAGGCCCAGGCCCAAGGCGCGCGAGTTCTGCCGCAGGTTGTTGCCGTACCAGCGGTACATGAGTTTGCGGCTGGCCTTGAGGAAGCTTTTTTCCGGCGGGTGCTCGACCGTGTTGATCGCCGCATCCGGCACATAGAAGGTGTCGTAGCCCAGGCGCATCAGGCTGAACCAGCTCGACTTGTCGTCGCCGGTGAGGAACTTGAAGCGGCCCAGGCGCCAGTGCATCAGCGAGTCGCTCTCGACGTCGGCGATGAACTCAGGGTTGGTCACTACGCTGGCGCGGAACATCGACATCCGCCCGGTCATGGTCAGCACGCGCTTGGACAGGGCCATCGAGCACATGTTGATGTGGCGCTGGGCGAAGCGCAGCTTGTGCCACTCGCTCATGATGTAGCCGCCGCGCACTTCGCAGAATTCGTTGGTGGTCAGGCCACCGACATTGGGGAACAGCTTGAACCAAGGTACGGTCTTGCGCACCACGCCCTCGCCGAGCACGGTGTCGCCATCGATCACCGCCACCACCGCGTGCTGGTCGGGCATCATCCGCGAGATGGCGCGGAAGCCAAAGGCCAGGCCATCGCGCTTGCCGGTACCGGCGATGCGCACGAAGTCGAGGGTGACGTGTTCAGGCGGGTTGTATTTGGCCCACAGGCTTTTCACCAGCAGCTCGTCGCACTTCTCCACCAGCGAGCAGACCACAGTGGTCGGGTAGCCGCAGTTGATCGCTTCGCGGATCACCGAGCTGTAGACCTGGGCGGTAGTCAGCGCATCGATGCGAAAACTGGTGACCATCAGGTACACGTGGGACGGGTCCGCGGCCTTGCCCAGTTTGCGCACTTTGTTGCGCAGGTACGGGTAGACGCCGTACAGGAAGATCATGCCGCGGATGAAATGGGTGGCGCCCATCGAGTAGCGCCAGATGCCGACGGCGCCGACCAGGAAGATGAAGTGCTTCGACTGCGAGTCGAAGATGTCGCTGGGCAGGGCCAGGGCGATCAACATGAGCAGGCTCATGTAGAGCAGCCACCCGGCGCACTGCAACAGCACTGTCTGGAACCTTTGCATGTTCGGCATCCGTCGCGAAATTCAGTGAAGAGCGGGGCCTTGCGGCCCCGCGTCAGGCTGGCTTACCAGCAGATGCCTTCGGTGCGGCTGGTGGAGCAGGTCGGCTTGTTCATGAAACCGACCAGGTCGATCACTTGCTTGCCTTCCGGGGCGCGGTCGGCCAGGGCACGGAACTGCTCGTCGCGGTTGCCCAGGATGATGATCTCGGCGTCGTTGACCACTTGCTCGAAGTTGGCGTTGAGCAGCGAGGACACGTGCGGGATCTTCGACTCGATGTAGTCTTTGTTGGCGCCGTGGACTCGGGCGTACTCGACGTTCTGGTCGTAGATGTTGAGCTCGTAGCCCTTGCCGATCAGGCGCTCGGCCAACTCGACCAGGGGGCTCTCGCGCAGGTCGTCGGTGCCAGCCTTGAAGCTCAGGCCGAGCAGAGCGATCTTGCGTTTGTCGTGGCTTTCGATGATGTCGAAGGCGTTCTGCACCTGCGATTCGTTACTGCGCATCAGCGAGTCGAGCAGCGGCGCTTTCACATCCAGGCTGGAGGCGCGGTAGGTGAGGGCGCGCACGTCCTTGGGCAGGCACGAGCCGCCGAAGGCGAAGCCTGGGCGCATGTAGTACTGCGACAGGTTGAGGACTTTGTCCTGGCAGACCACATCCATCACTTCACGACCATCGACGCCGACCGCCTTGGCGATGTTGCCGATCTCGTTGGCGAAGGTGACCTTGGTTGCGTGCCAGACGTTGCAGGTGTACTTGATCATCTCGGCCACGGCGATGTCCTTGCGGATCACCGGGGCGTCGAGCTCTTCGTACAGCGCTTGCAGAACGTCGCCGCTGGCCTTGTCCAGTTCGCCGATGACGGTCATTGGTGGGTGGTCGTAGTCCTTGATCGCGGTGCTTTCACGCAGGAACTCAGGGTTGACCGCCACACCGAAGTCGACCCCGGCTTTCTTGCCCGAGCAGTCTTCCAGGATTGGGATCACCACGTTCTTGACGGTGCCTGGCAACACGGTGCTGCGCACCACGATGGTGTGGCGGCGGCTGGTGTCACGCAGTACGTAGCCGATCTCGCGGCACACCGACTCGATGTACTCAAGGCCCAGGTCGCCGTTTTTCTTGCTCGGCGTGCCGACGCAGATCATCGACACGTCGCTGGCACGGATGGCCTCGGCGAAGTCGGTGGTGCCACGCAGGCGGCCATTGGCCAGGCCTTGTTGCAGCAGTTCTTCCAGACCCGGTTCGACGATGGGCGACTTGCCCTTGTTGATCAGGTCGATCTTGGTGGCGGACACGTCCACACCAATCACTTCATGGCCCCGTGCCGACAGGCAACCTGCACAGACTGCACCCACATAACCCAAACCAAAGATGCTGATACGCATCGCATTCACCTCGTGTGTTTATCACGCCAGCCCTTCAGCGGAAGAGCCGACCGGGTTGATTAACCAGCAGTATTCGGGCGCACGGATCCATGGCGAAAAGACACTTCACCGAACGCAGGCATGAATAAATCCGGAGTGCAAAAAGTTGTGCACTCTTAAATGGCAGTCAAAGGCCGATAATTAAAAGGCGTGCCCTGAAATGCAGCCGTCTTAAATGCAGAACGCTACTTGGCGAACTGCTGTGCTTGTTTTTTCAAGTGAATAAATCCTTTGAAATCAACCACTAGGACGATTAAAGGGGGCGCGTCTATCCTCCATGTGACAGGGCTTAGTGGCGCGTGCCATTGCCGCTGTCGAACTTTCCTGGGCGGGTGTAGATACCTGCCGTTGTCATCTGTAAGTCATCTCTCACGTTCAACGCTCGTGAATCGTTACGGGTGCTATGAGCGACCGCGGCTAGCAGAAGTTCCTGAGGGGGTTCGTGCAGAATGAATGATTTCTAAATATTTTTTCAGGCGTAAATACTTTCATACTGATGGCACTGGCGAGTGCCATCCCTATATATAAAGGGCGAAAACGGGGTGAGATAGTTTTGTGCCAGTATCCGAAAAATTTTTTCAAAATTCGTCAAAAAACGTACGAACGGTCTTATGGCGGATGGCTATAAGAAACGCATCGTTCATTTCTTGACGCCTAAAAATTGGCTAGGTTGGTCGGACACGAGGTCCGGGGAGGGATGCACTGTGCACCCTCTCGGGGCGACCAGATGCGAAGGGGCTCGTGGTGAGTGCTAGCGAGTGCTCTGAGGGAGTCGGCAGGTTCGTCCAGGGAGAGGGATCGAAGTGGGCGGGGCGGTTTTGGTGCCGGGTGTCTCAATTTATGAACAGGGACCGGATGAGAATCAAAAAATGAAGAAAATCTCGATGATTGTTTTTGCAGCGGCTTCGCTGCTGGTGGGGGTGGTGCAGGCTGGGCCGCTGGTGGAGGTAACGTTCAAGAACGTTGGAACGCTGCCAGCCAATTTGAAGATAGTCACAAGTAATGAGAGCAGTACCTATCAGATTGCTAATCCTAAGCCTGACCAGAAGGTGGACCCTGGTGCTACCACCTATGCAAAGGTTCAGCGGGTAGTCAGCCCCGATGTAAACGCGGCAATGGTGCGTTACACCATCGGTAGCAAAACCTGTGCTTTTGGCACGACCTTCCAGTTGCGGGCGCTGCCTGGCGGGATCACCCAACCGCAGTGGACCAAAACCGCCACCCCCAGTGGTGGTGCTACGTGCACAGCGAATATTACCCGGACCAACGCCGATTATTCGTGGGCTGTTGAATTCACCATGAGGTAATACGCCGTATTGGCGTGCTACGTCCTGCACTTCGCAGCTGTGTAGCGAAGTGCAGCCCTTACGCACCTTTTTCAAGGAGATCAGGCATTGGAAACCGTCGGAAGCGTTATTGCACGCACCCCAATATCTCCAGCTTCAGTTGTGCGACGCCCACCAGAAAGCACCATGGCGGTCGAGAGCAAAGAACCAGATGGAAACGTGCATCAGGAAACTGAACTTTCGAACCTTGCCAAGCAATTGAGTGCTGCTGCTGAGCGGGCGGCGGCCAGGGATGCTTCGCTATCGCGCGAGGAGTTGGCGGATTTTGCGTCGAAAATCCTCGATAAGCTGATGGGGGATTCTTATCTACTCGCAAAAGACTTCTTCGATGAATTTTTGCCTGATACGGATGATCCTGAGTTACTTGAGCGAGCACGCCAGGCCAATGCCTTTGCAAAAGGTCGTGGGGAAAATCCCTTCAAGGGGTTAAGTCGTGATCAGCTAAGCCTGATTATTTATGACGAAAGTGGGGCATTCACCATTAACGAACGCAGGGCGGCCCGGGTTGAAAGAACCGAGCAGCATAATGAGTGGGCAAGATACATCATCGACAAAATGGGCGCTGAGTACCGGCAAACGGGGCGCAACGACCAAGGGCTGCATGAGATTCTTGATTTTTATAACTCACTTCCGCGTATCGAAGTGGCGCAGTACGGAAATTACGAAGCTGATATCAACATGCAGCTTGCCATGCATGAGGTCGAATGGCCTGAATTCAACACCTCCCTGATCGACATGCTCGCCCACGAATGGAAGCCGTCCGAGCCCCCCGTCACCCCTGAGCAACCCGATCCCGCCGCCGATCCCACCGGCAAGGCCCCCGACTGATGGCCGACAGCATCACCCTGGAGGGCGTCAGCCGTTACCTGGGCGGCCAGGTTGTGCTCGACGATGTCTCGCTGGTCATCCCCGCCGGGCAAAGCTGCGCGATCGTCGGCCCGTCCGGCTCGGGCAAGAGCACCTTGCTCAACCTCATCGGCCTGCTGGACCTGCCTTGCGCCGGTCGCGTGCTGCTCGACGGGCACGACACAAGCACCGCATCGGCCGCGCAGCGGGCGATCTTGCGTAATCGATTGTTGGGCTTCGTGTTCCAAAGCTTCAACCTGCTGCCGCGCCTGACAGCCCTGGACAACGTGGCCCTGCCGCTGTGCTATCGCGGTGTCGGGCTGCTTCAGGCGCAAGCGGCGGCGCGTCGGCAGTTGCAGGCAGTGGGCTTGCAGGCGCGCATGGCGTATCGCCCGGCGCAGCTTTCCGGTGGCCAGCGTCAACGGGTGGCGATTGCCCGCGCCCTGGTGACCGAACCGCGCCTGCTGCTGGCCGATGAGCCTACCGGCAACCTCGATGGCGACACCGCCAACGGCATCCTGTGCCTGCTCAAGTCACTCAATCATGAGCGCGGCGTCACCTTGTTGATGGTCACCCACGACCCGGTCATGGCGCGACAGATGGCCCGCCACCTTGAGGTGCGCGATGGGCGGGTGTGCGAGTTGCATGGGGCCTGAACACTACGGCCCGAGTTGGGCGCAACGCATTGGCGAAAGCCTGATCAGCCTGCGCCTATTGGGGCGCCGGGCCTGGCTGGCGCTGCTCGGCATCGCGGTGGGTTGTGCGTCGGTGGTGGCGCTGCTCAATGTCGGCCAGAGCGCGGCGTCCCATGCCAGGCAGATGTTTCAGGGCATGGGTAGCGAATTGATGGTGGCCAACCTGACCCCGGTCGAGGCTGGCGCCCGATCTGCGCGGGCGATGCCGGCGCTGGACGCTGTGCCGCACATACGGCTTGCCGCGCCGCTGGCCATGACCGTGACCGACGCCAGGTTACGTGGCCAGGGCGCGGCGGTAATGGTGGCGGCGAGCACCCCTGCGCTGGCTCAGGTACTGGGGCTTGAGGCGGCGCACGGTCGGCTGCTGTCGGCGCACGACAATGCCAGCACCTATGTGGTGCTGGGGGCTGAGCTGGCGACGCGCTTGGACGCGCAGGTCGGCGATCGTCTGCCGATGGGCGGCTATGTGTTCGAAGTGGTTGGGCTATTGCTGCCCCGTGGCTACAACCCCTTGCTGCCGGTAGCCGTGGACGATGCGCTGCTGATGCCCTTGCCCGGCCTGCGCCGCCTGGTGTCGCAGGCCCAGCCCAGCGTGGTGATTGCCCTGGCGCGTGACGCAGCCCAGGTGCAGGAGGCTGCTGCGGCACTGGAGGATGCGCTGCGGGCGGCGCTTGTGTCGATGCAGGTCGAAGTGCTGTTGCCTCGCCAGTTGCTCGATGGCATGGCGCAGCAGTCGCAGCTGTTTATCGGGTTGTTGGCGGGGCTTGGCGCTATCGCTCTGCTGGTGGGCGGTGTGGGCGTGATGAACGTGATGCTGATGAACGTTGCTGAGCGTCGCCGCGAGATCGGCGTGCGCATGGCATTGGGCGCGCGGCCTGTGGACATCGCCTGGCTGTTCTTGCTCGAGGCCATCTGGCTGGCGGTGCTCGGCGCAGTGCTGGGAGCGTTGATCGGAATGCTGGCCGCGTGGGCCTTTGCGCACGGGGCGGGGTGGCGTTTGGAGAGCGATCCGCAGGCCCTGCCGCTGGGGGTGGGCAGTGCCGTGGCCATTGGTGTGTTCTTTGGGTTGCAGCCGGCATTGGCGGCGGCGCGCCTGCAACCGGTCGTGGCGCTGCGTGATGGTTGATCGGCGTTGGTGTGGGTGGCTGCTGTGGGTGTCGGTGTCGGTCGCGGCGCAAGACGGCTCGGTATCGGCCCGCGCCCATGCCTGGGCGCAGGGCGATGCTGTGGCGCTTGGCCTGGGCGATGCCATCGCTCTGGCGCTGCGCGACAATCGCACGATTCGCAGTGATTACCTCGAACGCATTGCGCAGAAGTTCGACCTGCAGGTCGCTCGTGATCGATTCGCCCCGCAATTGGCGCTCAAGGCGCGTTACCTGGCCAATCGCAATCATCAGGACCGCTATCGCGATGCCGAGCTGGCCCCAAGCGCCAGCCTGCTGACCCGCTACGGCACACGGCTCAGTCTCGACTGGGCTTACGGCCAGCATCGCGCCGACAGTGTCGGCCCGCGTTATCGCGATGGCGCCAACCTGAGCATCATCCAGCCACTGCTGCGTGGCGCCGGCCCACGGATCACCGAGGCGCCCTTGCGTCAGGCGCAGCTGGCCGAGCAGAGCAACCGCCTGGCGCTCAAGGACAGCGTGGCGCAGACCATTACAGGCGTCATCAGCTTGTATCGCCAGTTACTGCGCGCGCAGGAGCAGGTGCGTATCGCCAGCGATGCCCTGGGGCGTTCGCAGCGGTTGTTGGAGGTCAACCGCGCCATGATCGACGCTGGGCGCATGGCCGCGTTCGATATCGTCCAGACCGAGGCTGAGGTGGCCAGTCAGGAGTTGGCCCTGGAAGGCAGTCGCAATCAACTGCATGCCAGCCGGTTGGCGCTGTTGCAGATATTGGCCCTGGACCTGGGCACACCGCTGCGCGCCACGGAGGCTGCCCAGGCGCAACCTGTACACATCGACCCCAAGCAAGCCCAGGCCCGGGCCGAGGTGTTGCAGCCGGCTTACTTGATGCAACTGATTGCCGGGCAGCAGGCCGATATCGACCTGCGCCTGGCGCGCGATGAACAGCGCTGGGACCTGGCGTTGGTGGCCGGTACCCACCAGTCCCGCGAGCGCCCCGGCGAGCACAAGGCCTGGGAGCACTACGTGGGGCTTGAGCTGGCGATCCCGGTCGGCGACTTGCGTCGCCGCCAGGTGCTGGTGCGCGCCGAGGTCAACCAGGCCCGGCAACAGTTGCAGCTCGAAGAGTCGCGTCAGCAGCTGCACCGTCAGGTGCTCGATGCGCTGCGCAGTCTCCAGGTGCGTTGGCGCCAGCTGGAGATCGCCAAGCGTGCAGAGGCACTGTCGCAGCGCAAATTACAGATCGAGCAGCATAAGCTGGAAAACGGCAGGTCGAGCAATTTCCAGGTGCTCAGCTTCGAGAGCGACTTACGCAATGCGCAGAATGCGCGGCTCGAGGCATTGATTGCCTATCTCGACGCCCAGGCCGATCTCGACCTCACGCTGGGTAGCACACTGGACAGCTGGGATGTGACGCTCAATGACTAGATCCCGAATGCTGGCGCTGGTGCTGCCGGCGCTGTTGGGCCTGGGGCTGTGGTGGGCGTGGCCTGCCCCTGGTCCGGCGCAGGTCGAGCAGCGCTGGTTGCCAGTCGCCCCGCAAGTGCTCGAACGACGCCTGGGGCTGGTAGGTCGGGTCCAGGCGGCGCAGCGCGTGACTGTCGCGGCGCCGTTCGAGGGTGCCGTGCAAGCGCTGCCCGTGCGGGTGGGGGAGCGGGTGCAGGCCGGGCAGACGCTGGCAGTGCTCGACACCGCGCAACTGGACATTCAGCTGCGCCAGGCCGAGGCCGAGCGGCTCAAGGCCCACAGCGCGGTGCGCGCCTTGCAGGATTGGGCGTCGGGTCCGGAGGTTACACGGGCCGTGCGTGCACAGGTGGCTGCGCGGCGTACCTTGGGTGTCAACCAGGCGGCTTTGGCGGCCACTCGGCGCTTGTTCGAGCAAGGGATCGTCGCCCGGCTGGAGGTGGAAAACCTGGAACAGCAGCTCAGTGCGCAAATCCAGGAACTGGCCAGCGCCGAGGACGAACTGCGTCTGACCCGGGCGCGGGGGCAAGGTGAGGCCTTACGTATCGCTGAAATGGAGCTGACCAACGCCCAGGCCCGCCATGCTTCGCTGCTTGCCTTGCGGGCGCGTGCGACCCTGGTCGCGCCATTTGCAAGCCTGGTGGCAAGGCCTGTCGGCGATGGCCAGCAGCCGGGGCAGTTGGCGCAGGTAGGGCAGTTGCTCAGCCAGGGCATGCCGCTGTTGGCGCTGGTGGAGCTTGACCGCTTGCAGGTGGTTGCAGCGGTAGAGGAGGGCGACCTGGGCCTTTTGCATGAAGGGATGGCGGTGCAGGTCAGCGGCGAGGGATTTGCCGGGCACGTGCTGCCAGGCCGGGTGGCGTCCCTCGGGTTACAGGCCCGCGAGGATGAGGGGCAGGGTGCTTGGTTCGACCTGCTGGTGACGTTGCAGGCCCAGCCCGAGGTTTCGACGCTGGGCGTTCGGCCGGGCATGAGTGCGCAGGTGAGCGTGCTGCTGTATCGCAACGAACACGGCATGGCCTTGCCTGCCCAAGCGCTGCGCAGCGATGCGGCGGGCGGCCATTACGTGCTGTTTCGTGCCCGCCAAGACCAGGCACCGCAGCGGGTGGCGGTGCAGTTGCGGCAAACCGTGGCGCAGGGCGTTGAGGTCAGCGGACTGGCAGCGGGTGAGGTGCTGTTGCCGGAGGCGCTGTGAAGCCGCCCCGGGGCATGTCAGTCGGCCGGGTGATCGCGCAAGAACACCAAATGATCCGTCTTCGACTGCTCGGCACTGTAGTAGTACCCCTGCACATCGAACTGCTTGAGCTGCTCAGGATCGTTGATCTGCTCCTGTATCACGAACCGGCTCATCATCCCCCGGGCCTTCTTGGCATAGAAGCTGATGATCTTGTACTGGCCGTTTTTCCAGTCCTTGAAGTCGACGTTGATGACCCGCGCATTCAAGGCGTTGCGCTTGACCGCGCTGAAGTACTCGTTGCTGGCCAGGTTGAGCAGCACGTCATCGCCTTGCTCGGCCAGGGCCTGGTTCAGCCATTCGCTGATCCGCGTGCCCCAGAATGCATAGAGGTCTTTGCCGCGGGCGTTGGCCAGCTTGGTGCCCATCTCCAGGCGGTAGGGTTGCATCAAGTCGAGCGGGCGCAGCAGGCCATACAGGCCGGAGAGCATACGCAGGTGCTGCTGGGCATAGCTGAAGTCGTCTTCGCTGAGGCTTTCGGCGTCGAGCCCGGTGTACACGTCACCCTTGAACGCCAGCAGCGCCTGCTTGGCGTTGGCTGGGGTGAAGTCTGGGGTCCAGCTGCCGAAGCGTGCGGCGTTGAGGCCGGAGAGTTTGTCCGACAGGTGCATCAACTCGCTGATTTGCGCAGGGCTCAGCTCACGCAGCTGGGTGATCAGTTCCTGCGAGTCGTCCAGGTACTGCGGCAGGGTGAAGCGCTGGGTCACCGCAGGGGTGTCGTAATCGAGGGTCTTGGCGGGGGAAATCACCGTCAGCATCAGGTCGGCTCCTTGAATCGTAGAGGCGGATTCTACGGGCTGGCCGGGGTAAGTCCAAACTATGCCGACGATAGTCACAGAACATCGGCGAGCCTCGCGTTATAGTGCGGCTCATGATTGAACGGGATTTGCGGAGAGTCCGACCGTGCGCATTGCCTTAGCCTTGCTGGCTGGCTGGTTCAGCCTGGCCGTGCAGGCCGCCCCACCGATTCAAGCCAGCCTGGACCGCAGCCTGTGGCCCGAGCAACTGGACAGCCCGGCGCTGTTCGATGTCGCTTCGCGTGCGGAAATTTTGTCGTTTGCCCAGGTGTTGCAAGAGAGCGAGTTGCTCGATGAGCCGGCGCTGGCTGCGCGGCTCAAGCTCAGGCAGGTCAACTTGACAGTGATTCGTGCGGTGCGGGCGCGGATGTGGCAGCGGCTGTGGCAGAACTATCAGCAGGCCCAGCGCAGTTGCGAGCAGGATGCCTCGTTCTGCTACCCGGTCGAGTCGATGGCCGAACTTCGCACACAAGCCGCCACGTTCAACGCTGATGTCGGCGAGTTCTATACCGGTTGGATCGAACCGAGCCGGCAGTTTCATGTGCGCTATCTGGATGAGCAATTGCGCAAGGCAGCGTTGTTCCCGCAAACCAGCAGCGAGATCGAGCGCCTCTCCAGCCGCGAGCGCAATGGCGATGAGCTCAATGACCGGATGTTCTTGCTGACCTTCGTCGGTGGCCCTGGCGCCGAAGGCAGCAGCACCGACAGCCTGACCGACTATTTGCGCCGGCAGAAGTTGGGCGGCACCTTCTTTGTCTTGGGTAATCGCCTGCAACAACGTCGCGACGCCGCCGCCATTTCGCTCGGCGAGCTGTATGCCGGGCAATGCGTAGGCATTCAGGGGTGGGAGTACCGCTCGCATGCGCAGTGGCAGGACTGGCAAGACTCGCTGCGCCGCAGTCAGGCGCGGGTCCAGGCGGATTTGCCCGAGCAGTACGTGCCGTTGTTCCGTCCGCCCTATGGCCAGCGCCGCGCCGATGGCGAGGCGTTCATGGCCAGCCAGGGGCTGCAGGTGTCGCTGTGGGATATCGATGCACTGGATGACACAGCCTTGACCGCCGAGCAATCCGCCCAGCGCGTGGTAACCCTGATGCTGTTGTGGCGCAAGGGGGTGATTCAACTGCACGACAATCAGCCCAAGGCCCAGCAGGCGGTGCAGTGGCTGCTGCACAACACCGGACAAAGTGGCATCGGCTGGGAAGATTGCCAGGCGTACGTGCACCAGGATGGCCCACCTGCATCACACTAGGCGGCAACCTACCCCCGCGAAAAGCATAGGGCTTGATCTTTGACTTTAGTTCCCCGATGGCAGCCAGCCAAGGCGCGTTAGCCATTCGGAAAAATAAACTTCATCGGGACGTAAAAAAGCTTTTTTTGTTCATGGTTTTTGCGGTATGAAAGAACCAGACAGCCGATTCCTGCAGCACAGGTGGCGTCATCCAGACCCGCCTTTGCCAGGTGCGCTTCCCGCCCGTAACAACGCGGATACGGGGAGAACGGCGTCACTCTGCGGCGCAGCGGTTACGCGCCGCGTGGTTCTGACACAAGGTGCCCGAGTATGGATGACCATGGACGCAACCCTTCCTCCACCCAGCCGATCCTCTATGTGCTCGATACCAACGTCCTGATTCACGATCCCAACGCATTGCTCAACTTCGAGGAGCACCACGTCGCCATTCCGATGACGGTGCTGGAGGAACTCGACAAGCTCAAGACCGGTAAACACACCATCGCCGCCGAATGCCGCCAGGCGATCCGGCTGATCGATCAAACCCTCGGTGACGCCTCGCCCAGTGATGTCGAACAGGGTGTGCCGATCCAGCGTGGCAAGAGCGGACCGAAAGGTTTTTTGTCCATCCTGATGAGCCCGCGTAGCGAGCCCAACCGCTTGCTGCCAGAGAACCTGGCCGACAACATCATCATCAACCAGCTCCTGGAACTGCGCGCCAAACGCTCCGACCTGGACGTGGTGCTGGTGACCAAGGACATCAACATGCGCCTGAAGGCGCGCGCTTGTGGGATTGCCGCCGAGGACTACAGCACCGACCAGTTGGTCGACGACGTGTCCTTGTTGTCCAAGGGCTATCACTCGGTCAGCGGATCGTTCTGGGACCGGGTCAGCAAGGTCGAGACCCGCCAGGAGCGCGGCCGGACCTGGCATCGGGTGCAGCTGACCGACAACCTGCCGGCGGTGCACGTCAACGAGTTCATCATCGATGAGCAGGGCTTCGTGGGTTGGATCAAGGGCATCCGTAACGATGAACTGCTATTGCTCGACCTACACCAGGAGCCGCTGCTGCACCAGGAGGCCTGGGGGCTGAAACCGCGTGACATCCATCAGAGCCTGGCGCTGTTCGCCTTGCTCGATCCGGATATTCACCTGGTCAACCTGACCGGCGCTGCCGGTTCCGGCAAGACCATCCTGGCATTGGCTGCGGCTATCGAACAGACCATGGTCAGCAAGCGCTACCGGCGCATCATCGCCACCCGCAGCGTGCAGGGGCTGGACCAGGAGATCGGCTTCTTGCCCGGCACCGAGGCGGAGAAGATGGAGCCTTGGCTGGGGGCGATCACCGACAACCTTGAAGCCTTGCACATGGACGATGAGAGCACCCATGGCAGCGTCGAGTACATCCTTGAGCGGGTACCGCTGCAGTTCAAGTCGCTGAACTACATTCGCGGTCGTAGCTTCCAGCAGAGCCTGATCCTGATCGATGAATGCCAGAACCTTACCCCGCACCAGATGAAGACCATCATCACCCGCGCGGGGGCAGGGTCCAAGGTGGTGTGCCTGGGCAACCTGGCGCAGATCGATACGCCTTACCTGTCGGCGACCAGCTCTGGGTTGACCTACTTGACCGAGCGGTTCAAGGACTTCCCGCATGGCGTGCACATCACCCTGCAGGGTGTGCCGCGCTCGGTGCTGGCCGAGTACGCCGAGTCTCATCTGTAAACCAAGCGCCGCAAGCCTGCTCGTGAGTAGGCTTGCGGCACTTAAGTTGAGCTTGGACTGCGCTTGGCTTCAGTGTCGGTTGATTGCCTATCGCGAAACCTGAAATGTAGTGCACATGCTGTCACGATGGTTGCAGCGCCTGCCGTTATGATCACGGCTGCAGTGCCAAATAGACCTGCGAGCCATCCTCCCAGGACTGGAAAACTGATAAACAGAAAAATTGAAAGAGTACGGGTTGTGGCGAAAATGGCGCCTAAGTGATTGGTCGAGCACGTAAGTTGTAGGGTAGTGGTCAGGCCTTGTGAGGTCAGACCGTAAGCAAAACCCGCCAGCAGAAAGAGAACAGACATCGGCGTTAATGCAAACCATTGGGGAAAGACGCCAATGAGACCGGCCATGAGAATAGCCAGGCCAAATAAAAATGAAGCGACCGTTGCACAGCGCCTTGACTGAAGGCTGTACAGGTGCGGGAAGGCAAACCCCGCGAGTATACCACCCAAGGCTGTTGCACTCACGACGAGACCAAAAGAGGCGGAATCGTAGCCGTGCTCCTTTAGCAGTAAACCCAATAACGAATCGTATAATCCCAAAGCGGCTGATTGGAGCAGCACGCAGTACAGAAATACCTGTGCGATAAGGTATTTGTGGAAATACTCAAGACCTAAACGTATACGGTACTTGGGGACGGTGGGTGCGACGGCGATAGGTGTTTTATCGGGTGGGGGGAGTCGAGCGACCAAGACCAGGCCAATAACGCAGAAGCCTGCGGAAATCAAAAAACCGATAGGCTTGGTGCTAAGCCCCGTCAGCAGGCCGGCTGCCAGCGGCGCTGATATCTTGAGGGTCTGGTCCATGATTGAGACGACAGATGTGTTCTTGACGATTTGAGACGGCAGCAGCAGCTTTTGTGTCAGTACGACTTCGGCTGCGGTTGTGCCAAGGTTCGATATGCCTTTGAGAGTAGTGAATATCAAGAAGTAGTCCATTGACGGTGCGGAAAATAAGCTACACGCGGCTGCGAAACGAATGCAGAAACCAGCGAAAATGATCTGTCTTGCATCGAGGCGATCCGCTAAGGAGCCTAAATATGGCCCTAGAAGAAGAGCAGGTATGCCATATAGAGAGGCCGCAAGTGCAAGTGTTTGCGGAGGCGCATCGAAGATGAATGTCAAGGTGGTGAAGATGAGAATAAAGTCTAGCCAAAGTGTTGCGGAGCTACTGAATCTTACTCCGCAGAGAATCAGGTAGTTGATATTGTGGGTAAGCAGCACTTTGCATCCCCTCTATTTTTTTGTATACATTAAATCGTTTATGACGAAAGTGGTAATGCCATTTTCCAGGCAAAAAGCCTCCAGGTCTCCTCGATTGTTTATGAAGCCAGCACCCTGAAAGTTTAGCGAGGTGTTGCATAGAACACCGTATCCACTGATGGCCTTGAATGTCTTTAGCAAATCGTAAATCGCTGAGTTGTCTTGGTAAGAGATGGTTTGTACACGTGCGGTGCCGTCGACATGTGTGACGGCCGGAAGATTAGGGTCTATTACATGGTGAAAGTTCAGCATGAACTTGCTTTGCCTACAACCTTTGAAGTAAAAAGCCGCATCCTCCTCCAGGCAAATGGGGGCGATAGGTCGATAAGACTCCCTTTTCTTTATCGTATTTAGCCGAGTGGTAGTAGATTTACTGAAAGGAGCGGCCAGAATAGAGCGGTTACCTAGTGCGCGTGGGCCGATCTCACAATTGCCTTGAACCCAGCATACGATCTCGTTATCCAGTAGCTTTTGACAAATTACTTCGAGCGACAGCGGTTCGGTCTTGAAATTTGGAGAGTTATTCGAGTTATGCTCAACACGAAAAGGTTGGCCGGAGTATACGCTCCAATGAATGAGCGATGAGCCCTGGAGGAGTTTTTTTGCCAGTGCGGCTGCGCCTATAGCCACGCCGGTATCATTGGTGCAGGGGGGAATGAACACGTCATCAAATACTCCTGAGTCTAGCCATTTTTTATTCCAGTCGCAATTCAGTCCACACCCACCGGCTATGAGTAAAGGCTTTCTTTCTTGGATATGAGGTGTGATTTTTCTTGAAATAGTATGAAATAACGAGTCGGAGATTTTCTTGGCAAGGTCACAGAATTTTTGATGTTGAACGCCGATATTGAAGTATGAGCTGGTTTTGAATTCGTCCTTGGAAAAGCTGTCGATGGGTGACTCAGTGTTTAGCAAATAGTTTATTATCTCTCTTTCATCGCTTGTTAGTTCTCCGCTCCTGCCAAACGCCGCCAGAGCCATCATTTTTCCCGCGTCGCCTAGACGGCAGTAACCTTTAGGCAGGTTGAAGAGTGGGTCAGCAATTCCGAAGGCGAATGAATATCTCAAGCCCGGACTCTGCATAATCTCTTCCAGAAGCTCTACAGATAGGTCTTTCCGGATGAGGTATAGTTTTCCAATAAAGCCTTCAAGTAAAAGTACGTAGCAGTCAGTCTTGTCCGCATAGGGGGACAGCGCATAGGAACATACAATGTGCGACATCTCATGGCTGCAGTGAATCCAAGGTGTCTGACCTTGGTGATGGATGCTGTAATCGAGTCCTAGATAGCCGCCGTGCACTGGCATGTTTCGCGGGTCGTGGCCTTTGGCCCAGCCACTCACAGCAACAGCATCTATTCTATTTGATGTGGCGAGAAGTCCGGTTGTTATGTTTAAAGGGGTGTTGTCGGAGTATCTTGGGTTGTTGTCTTTTTCTGCCTCGTAGCTGAAGGCTAATGTATTTCCCTGTAGGTAGCAGATGTGGCCGTCGTGTCCGGTGTTAAAGCCTATGATGTTCATATTATTTCCTTCGCTTTACCCAAAATAGGTACATGCCACTGAATGTTGAGGGGTTGTGCGTTTCGTACTGATGCCATTTGTTGAGGAACGAAAGTAAGTCATTTGATTCGCAGAACTTTATAAAGCCTGGGTTGTTGCGTGGAAGTCGACTGCATTCGAAACCGCAGAAATCTAAGTTGTGTATTTTGATGAGTTCATAAATCTTGCGTATGGTAAATGGGCTTTCATAAGGGTTGAATAAGAGATCCATGCAGCCTTCTCTTGAGTAGAAGTCCTTGGCGTACACTAATGGGTGAAGTTGTTTCGCGTATATTGAGATTGCGAGATTGCGAATTTCTGGAAGATTGGCGGGGTGAAACGCTACGTCGTGCTGAGTACATCGCTCTCTAAGAGTGTCGAGAAGTCTTCGGGCATACTTACTGTATAAACCAAGCTTTATCACACCGTCTGGATCAAGGGTGTCTAGCAGAGATCGAAGTGCCCGGGCGGGCTGCTTTAGATGATGTAGAACACCTATGCATTCAACGATTTTGAATTTTAGATTTAGCCTTTTTACTTCGAATATGCTGCAGTTGAAGAATTTTACGTTAGTTATCGACAGTTTTAGTTTTTGTTCATTTGCATAGTGCAGGCTTGAGCGGCTGATGTCGATGCCAACTACTTGCGCATCTGGGTAAGTGAGAGCTAGTTGGATGGCGTGCCTTCCTGTTCCGCAGCCCGCTACGAGAATGCGTCGGTTTGAAAGTTTGCGCTTAGGCAGTTCCCCGATAGTGGACATATAGTCTTCTAGCGTGCCTGTTACGTGATTCGGAAGATTTTCCCACTTGGGGTAGGGGGCTGATTCATAGAACTGCCTCAAGGTTTTATGGTGGATGCTGTTATGGTGTGATGTGGATGAGATGTTTTTTGATAAGGGTGAAGCTACGAGGTCTCTGATTGAAGACTGTTTGTAAGCATTAATGGTGCGGGTGCCGGAATAACAGGTATCCCGTAACGCATCATCATAATATTTCGGTTTAAGCTGTATGCTGCCGGATAGGCGAGCTTGCGTATTAAATAGCTTGCTAATGTGATGGAGTTTATCGTTACTTCGGGTCGTAGACTTAAAAATACCTAGCTGTTGAATTATCGTTGTTAAATAGAGCTCCACTTTAGGGTCGCTGATTACATGCTCAGACATCACGCGAAGGGTGAGGGGATATTTTTCGAGAATGCATTCAAAGCTGAGTCTGCCTGAATTAAATTGCATGAAAAGCTGGTTGTCAGAGCCAATGAGCTTATAGTAGACGTCCGCTACAGCCTCAGGGTCCACTTTCTTCACATCATAGAGTTTTTCTAGGGTGCTCAATGTCTGTTTGCTTGAGCTGTAAGTGTTGCTCGACCTTAGTAGTTCTAGGTAATTTACAGCGGTATAGTAATCAGCGGTACCTTCGAGTAAAAGTTTTTCATAGCCCCACAGTGCTAAGGATTTATCTCCAAATTTTTCACAGGCGCGAACGAGATTCTCAAAGTACCTAGCACGCTTCATTGTGGCTGAGTTTATGATGGTGCACGCTTTCTTATATAGCGTTAATGACTTTTCTAGTTTACCTTCCGTTTCATATAGTACGCCCAGATTGTTCAGTGATTTATAATTGCGGCTGTTAAATGTTAGGCTTCGTACGTAAGCTGACTCGCTCGCGATGTAGTCGCCAGCCTTGAGGTATCGATCTGCGATGATACGCTCGTGTTCCGATGCGGTATCAGACTGTGTAAGGCTCATATACAGGATTCTCTTTAGATGAGCTTTTGCATTTCAGGTGAAAGAGGGTCGGAGTGACCTGGGCCTGCGGCCGCTACAAATATGGAGTGCTCCTTTATTCCATCGGCACCAACGATTTCGTTGAGTAGATCATCAATGAAATAACCGGTAATCCACGTATTCATACCAAGCGCGGTCGCTGCTAGATTAAAGGTCTGTGAAAGATGTCCGACGTCCAGCAGAGCAGAGCGATAGGCCCTAGAGTGTGGATATTTCCACCATAGCTTATCGAACCGGGAAGTCATAACGATGAGGAATGCTGCATCGCTTGCAAATGACTGATGGCAGAGGGTTTTGTTTAGATCACTAATTTCCTCATTTACGAGTGTTAGCGAGTGTTGATGTGAGCGATAGTGATAGATCCCCATCGGGAGGTCGTTCACATTCAGTGCTATCAGGTAAGCTTCTGTCGCTTGAAGGCATCCCGCGCTAGGTGATGACCGACGGTAGCCCACCGATTTCACACCACGTTTCTCTAATTCACGGATATGGGTGTCGCCATGAATTTTTCCGAATGTTGTAAATAGTAAATTTGCAACGACCTCAAGGCTAACCGGCGCAGGCTCAAAATGTCTGCTGGTTTTCCTGTTCATTAGAGTGCTAATCAGGGGCGTAGCGAGGCTTGAGGGAGAGGGTGAAGGTAAGGAAATAATCTTTCCATCTTTTTCTATATTGATGCAGGGGATGTCGTTGGCGATGCTTTCGCAGAAGTCAAGGTATCCCTGTTCGGCGCTCTCGGATTCACTGGAGAGGTCAGCAGGAAAATTATGTTTGCTTCCGAGGTGAAATATCTTTGCTATATCATCCCAGCCCCACTGAGTTTCTTTCGGCGCTGATGGCTCGTTGCGTGTTTCGAGTAATCCTGCCTCTGAGGGTTCGTGGTCCTCCTCCGATGAAACATAGGCCAAGGGGAGGGCGGTTGTAAGCTCGTACAATCTATCTAGATAACGCTTTTCAAAAATTTCATATTGCTCTCCACTTCGAAGGTTCCATACCAGAAATTTTCCACTTCGAACGGTGAAAATAATATCTTCATTTATTGTTATTGAATTCATTTTATCTCCCGAAGAGGCAGGCTAGCCTGCCTCTTTGAAGGTTAGTCGACAAGGCCGGTAGAAGGGTTGGACCGTGCTACCAAGATGAGGTAAGCGTTATTCGATAATGCACTCAGATGGCTTTGGATGATGATTTTTTTCATGTTATGTACCTTGTGGTTTAATGGGTGAGGTTTGGAACCTCATGGCGAAGAATAATTTCCATTGGCTTTATGTCAATGATTGGCGGGTGTAGGATACTTCTTTGGTAATTGTGGGAAGATTCTTGTGTAAGTAATTTCTTTATTTTCAGTGAATTACTTCAGGTGCTTTAACCACTGGAGCATCTTTTCGAACTTATATTTTTAGGATGCCCTTCGGACAGCTTGATCAGGGCCAAGCCCATGCTCTCCTTATGGAAAGGAATATTTTCGCTACGGAAACCTGACCCACAGGTTTACACTCATGGCTCCCTTCCCAGGAGCAGAGCAGTGCTGACTCATCTCGATTCCCAGGGGCGCGCCAACATGGTCGACGTCACTGAAAAAGCCGTGACAGAACGCGAAGCGGTGGCCGAAGCGCGCGTGCGCATGTTGCCGCAGACCCTGCAAATGATCGTCGACGGCGAGCACCCCAAGGGCGATGTGTTCGCCGTGGCGCGGATTGCCGGTATCCAGGCGGCGAAAAAGACCAGCGACCTGATCCCGCTTTGCCATCCCCTGATGCTCACCAGCGTCAAGGTCGAGCTCAGCGCCGAAGGTACGGATGCAGTGCGTATCGTCGCCCGCTGCAAGCTGGCCGGGCAGACCGGAGTGGAGATGGAAGCACTGACTGCTGCCAGCGTTGCCGCGCTGACCATTTACGACATGTGCAAGGCAGTGGATAAGGGCATGGTCATCGAGCAGGTGCGCCTCTTGGAAAAAATCGGCGGCAAGAGCGGCCACTATCAGGTGCAGGCGTGATGAAAGTCCAAGTGGTGTATTTCGCTCGCTACCGTGAGCAACTGGGGCGTGATGGCGAGCCGCTGGAAGGCGATTTCGCGGCGATTGCCGATGTGCGCAATGCCTTGTTGGCGAAGGGCGATGATTACCAGGTGCTGGCCGAGCAGAACCTGATGTGCGCGCGTAATCAGGACCTGTGCCGGCTTGACGAGCCGCTGGCGGAGGGCGACGAAGTGGCGTTCTTCCCACCGGTGACCGGAGGCTGAGCATGACGGTTCGAGTGCAGGAGCAGGCGTTCGATCCGGGCGCCGAGGTCAACGCCATGCATGCCGCCAATGTCGGGGTCGGGGCGGTGGTCGGCTTTGTCGGTTATGTGCGCGATTTCAACGATGGCCGGGATGTGGCCGGGATGTTCCTGGAGCATTATCCGGGCATGACCGAGAAGGCCTTGGCCAAGATCGTCGTCGAGGCCGAGCAGCGTTGGCCGTTATTGAAGGTCGAGGTGCTGCATCGTATTGGCGGGCTGGAGCCGGGCGAGCCGATCGTGTTCGTCGGTGTGGCCAGTGCGCATCGGCAGGCAGCATTCGATGCCTGCAACTTCATCATGGATTACCTGAAGACCCGGGCGCCGTTCTGGAAGAAGGAAAACACCCAGGACGGGCCGCGCTGGGTCGAGGGCAGGCAGTCGGATCAGGATGCTGCCGAGCGCTGGCAATAACCCATCGATAATGGGTCTGCGTGGGAGTCCTAGCGTGGGAGCGGGCTTGCCCCGCGATCGCTTCAGGCCAGGCAACGAAGCCGCCTGGGCTTACCCTATCGCGGGGCAAGCCCGCTCCCACGCGATGACTCTTACGCTATGCCTTCCACACTACGCCTGTCAGTGATGCTTGCGCGGTACTGCCTGCAGCAACTCGTCAGGTGGCATCTCGCACTTGATCTTGCGCCCCAGCAGCTCTTCGATCGCTGGCAACTGATACGAATCATCTTCACCGGCAAAGCTGATCGACACACCCGCAGCCCCGGCGCGGCCGGTACGGCCAATGCGGTGCACGTAGTCATCCGGATCTTCCGGCAGGGTGAAGTTGATCACGTGGCTGATGCCATCGATGTGAATCCCACGCCCGGCCACGTCGGTGGCGACCAGCACGGTGATGCGCCCCTCTCGGAAGTTTTCCAGGGTACGAATGCGCTTGTGCTGCGGCACGTCACCGGACAACTGGGCGGCGTTGATGCCGTCGCGCACCAGGCGCTCTTCGATGCGCCGCACTTCGTCCTTGCGGTTGGCAAAGACCATCACCCGTTCCCACTTCTGCTGGGTCACCAGGTTGTACAGCAGCTTGTACTTGTCGCTGCCGGCCACGGCATAGACGTGCTGCTCGACGGTCTCGCTGGCAACGTTCTCCGGTTCGATCTCGACGATCGCAGGGTTGGTCGTCCACTGCTTGGCCAGGTTCATCACATCGTCGGTGAAGGTCGCCGAGAACAGCAGGGTCTGGCGCTCGCTCTTGGGTGGGGTCTGGCGGATGATCTGCCGCACCTGGGGGATGAAGCCCATGTCGAGCATGCGGTCGGCTTCGTCGAGCACCATCACCTCGACCATGTCCAGGTGCACTTCGCCGCGCTGGTGGAAGTCCAGCAGGCGCCCTGGCGTGGCCACCAGGATGTCGCAGTGACGCGCTTCGAGGGCCTTGAGCTGCTTGTCGAAGTCCATGCCGCCGACGAAGGTCATCACGTTCAGGCCGCTGTACTTGGTCAGCGCCGCGGCGTCCTTGGCGATCTGTACCACCAGCTCACGGGTTGGGGCGATGATCAGCGCGCGCGGCTCGCCCATGTAGCGCTCTTTAGGCGCCGGGGTCTGCTGCAGTTGGGAAATGATCGAGATCAGGAACGCGGCGGTCTTGCCGGTGCCGGTCTGCGCCCGACCAATGGCGTCCTGGCCGCGCAGGGTGTAACCCAGCACTTGGGCCTGGATGGGAGTGCAATAGGGGAAGCCCAGGTCCTGGATGGCATGCATCAGCTCGTTGGAGAGCTTGAAGTCATGGAAGCGGGTCTTGCCTTCTTGTGGCTCGACGACGAAGTCTTCTGGTTTCCACAGGCTGGCTTGTGGCTTGGGTTTGCGCTCGCGGCGCGGCTTGTCCGGTACGGGCTTGTCGACGCGAGGGCTGGCAGGCGCTGGAGCTGGCGCTTTGGCGCTGGGCTGGGCCTGGGGTGCCGGCGGTTGGACCGCGGGCGCGGGGGTGATCACGCGGGCATCGGGTTCGACGGCCTGAGGCGCGGCGTCTCCCTTGCCGAATATTTTTTTAAGTGCCTTGAGCACGGTCGTCTCATCAATTGGTTAAGGAATGTACGCCCGGCAGTGTAATGCAAGAACCGGGCGCGGCGTAGCGCAATGCACAGGCAACTACATACGGGCGGACTCAGCGCAGGCGTTCACTCAGCCAGTCGTGGATGTCGGACAGCTCTGCCACGGCCACCTCGTGCTCCATCGGGTATTCATGCCAGCGCGCGGCGACGCCCCAGCTGTTGAGGTATTCGAAGGCCGTGCGGCCCATGGACGGGATCACCACCGGGTCATGCACGCCATGCAGGCACAGGGCCGGGGTGCGCTGTTGGCAGGCGCTGAGCTGATGGCCTTCGCTGAAGGTCGGGGCATAGGTGGACAGGGCAATCACGCCGCCCAGTGCTTCTTGCCACTTTATATAGGCAGTGTGCAGTACCACCGCGCCACCCTGGGAGAAACCGGCGAGGATGATCCGCGCCAGGTTGATGCCCTTGGCTTGCTCGGCCTTGATCAGTTCGATCACCTGCTCGGCCGATTCATCCAGCTGCGCCTCGTCAATGGCGCGGGCTGGAGTCATGGCCTTGATGTCGTACCAGCTAGGCATCTGATAGCCGCCGTTGATGGTCACTGGTCGGGTCGGGGCCTGAGGCATGACGAAGCGGGTACTGAGCAGGCGCTCCTGAAGAAATTCGGCCACCGGTAGGAAGTCGTAACGGTCGGCCCCCAGTCCGTGCAACCAGATCACACAGGCGTCGGCGGTATTTTGCGGTTCGAGAATCAGCGGTTGGGTCATGACTGCTCCGAAAGTGTGCGCGCTGGCTTAAGTGGTGCGTAAAAAGAAGGCATCTGTAGTGAATGCCAGAAATAGATGTCGCAACTCTACAACTTTTCCTACTTGACTACCGCTTAAACGCTTAAGCCTTCGACTGTGGTACGCGCTTTGCTATGAATCGAGTGATGCGAAGGGATGGCCCCATGCCGGTAACACCCCTCGTACGGATACAAAGGCTGTCATAGAACAGCTCATTGCGCCAATTGACCCAAAAACAAGCCAACAAGGGTCGGATGCGCCTCATAAGGGTGCGGTGCAATTCCGGCTCGATACAACAAGAGCGATTTGGAGGTTGTGAATGAAGATGTTGAAAACCACCCTGGCAGTCCTGACCGCTGCCGCCGCGCTGGGCGCCACCAGTTTCGCCCAAGCCGGCGCTACCCTCGATGCGGTAAAGAAGAAGGGCTTCGTCCAGTGTGGCGTGAGCGATGGCCTTCCGGGTTTCTCGGTACCTGATGCCAAAGGAAACATCGTCGGTATCGACGCCGATGTCTGCCGCGCCGTGGCCGCCGCCGTGTTCGGCGACGCCACCAAGGTCAAGTTCAGCCAGCTCAACGCCAAGGAGCGCTTCACCGCGCTGCAGTCCGGCGAGGTCGACGTACTCTCGCGCAACACCACCTGGACCAGCTCGCGCGATGCCGGCATGGGCCTGGTATTTGCCGGTGTTACCTACTACGACGGCATCGGCTTCCTGGTCAACAAGAAGCTCGGCGTCTCCAGTGCCAAGGAGCTCGACGGCGCTACCGTGTGCATCCAGGCCGGTACCACCACTGAGCTGAACGTCTCCGACTACTTCCGTGCCAATGGCCTGAAGTACACCCCGATCACCTTCGACACCTCCGACGAGAGCGCCAAGTCGCTCGAATCCGGCCGTTGCGACGTGCTTACTTCGGACAAGTCGCAGCTCTACGCACAGCGCTCCAAGCTGGCTGCACCGACCGAGTACGTGGTACTGCCGGAAACCATCTCCAAGGAGCCTCTGGGCCCCGTGGTACGCAAAGGCGATGAAGAGTGGTTCAGCATCGTCAAGTGGACCTTGTTCGCCATGCTCAACGCGGAAGAGGCGGGCATCACCTCGAAGAACGTCGAGGCCGAAGCCAAGTCGGGCAAGAACCCGGACAACGCCCGTTTGCTCGGCGCTGACGGCGAATACGGCAAGGACCTCAAGCTGCCCAAGGACTGGGTCGTACAAATCGTCAAGCAAGTGGGTAACTACGGCGAAGTGTTCGAGAAGAACCTGGGCAAAAGCACCCCCCTGCAAATCGATCGTGGCTTGAACGCCCTGTGGAACAACGGCGGCATCCAGTACGCGCCACCTGTGCGCTGATGGCTGCACCCTGCGGCGGCATTCCGCCGCCGCAGGCTGTTCTGATCCCTTTTTTCCGGGGCACTTCATGCAAAATCAAATCGGCGCACAAAAGGGGTTTTCCCTGAGCGATCCACGTGTGCGTGCGTGGCTGTTCCAGATCGTCACGGTGGCATTCGTGGTCGGTCTGGGTTGGTACCTGTTCCACAATACCCAGACCAACCTGCAGCACCGTGGCATCACCTCGGGCTTTGACTTCCTCGAACGCAGTGCCGGCTTCGGCATCGCCCAGCACCTGATTCCCTACGTGGAGTCGGACAGCTATGCGCGGGTGTTCGTCATTGGCCTGCTCAACACCCTGCTGGTGACCTTCATCGGCATCATCCTGGCGACTTTGCTGGGCTTTATCGTCGGCGTGGCGCGGTTATCGCCGAACTGGATGATCAACAAGCTGGCGACTGTGTATGTGGAGACCTTCCGCAATATTCCGCCGCTGTTGCAGATCCTGTTCTGGTACTTCGCGGTGTTCCTGACCCTGCCTGGACCCCGTGGCAGCATCAACATCGACGACATGTTCTTTATTAGCAACCGCGGCCTGAACATGCCCGGCGCGTCCATGGCGGACGGGTTCTGGCCGTTCGTTGCCGCGGTGCTGCTGGCGATCGTCGCGGTGGTGCTGATGGTCCGACATGCCAACAAACGGTTCGATGAGACTGGCGAGCCGTTTCACAAGTTCTGGGTGGGTTTGCTGCTGTTGCTGGGCATTCCTGGCGTGTGCGCGCTGCTGTTCGGTAGCCCGGTGCACTGGGAAGTGCCGCAGCTCAAGGGTTTCAACTTCGTCGGCGGCTGGGTGCTGATCCCGGAGTTGCTGGCATTGACCCTGGCGCTGACCATCTATACCGCAGCCTTCATTGCCGAGATCGTGCGCTCAGGGATCCGTTCGGTCAGCCATGGCCAGACCGAAGCTGCGCGTTCGCTTGGCCTGCGCGAGGGCCCGACCCTGCGCAAGGTGATCATCCCCCAGGCCCTGCGGGTGATCATTCCGCCACTGACCAGCCAGTACCTGAACCTGGCGAAGAACTCGTCCCTGGCCGCCGGTATCGGCTATCCGGAGATGGTCTCGCTGTTCGCCGGTACCGTGCTCAACCAGACCGGCCAGGCCATCGAGGTGATTGCCATCACCATGAGTGTCTATCTCGCCATCAGCATCAGCATTTCGCTGCTGATGAACTGGTACAACAAGCGCATAGCGCTGATCGAGCGGTGAGGATACGCCCGTGAATGCCCATGTTTTCAAACCCGATATGCCGCCACCGGTGAAAACCGTCGGCGTGCTCGCATGGATGCGTGCCAATCTGTTCTCCAGCTGGCTTAACACCCTGCTGACCCTGTTCGCCCTTTACCTGGTGTGGTTGATCGTGCCGCCGCTGTTGCAGTGGTCGCTGATCGATGCCAACTGGGTCGGTACCACCCGTGCCGACTGCACCAAGGAAGGCGCTTGCTGGGTGTTCATCCAGCAGCGCTTCGGCCAGTTCATGTATGGCTACTACCCCAGCGAATTGCGCTGGCGCGTCGACCTGACGGTATGGCTGGCGGTGATCGGCGCAGCGCCGCTGTTCATCAGTCGCTTCCCGCGCAAGGCGATCTACGGCCTGGGCTTCCTGGTCCTGTACCCCATCGTCGCCTATGTGCTGCTGCATGGCGGCAGCCTGGGCCTGGCCACGGTGCCGACCAGCCAATGGGGTGGCTTGATGCTGACCCTGGTGATCGCCACTGTCGGTATTGTCGGCGCGTTGCCGTTGGGCATCTTGCTGGCATTGGGTCGACGCTCGCACATGCCGGCGGTGAAGGTGGTTTGTGTGACCTTCATCGAGTTCTGGCGCGGCGTGCCGCTGATTACCGTGCTGTTCATGTCGTCGGTGATGCTGCCGCTGTTCCTGCCCGAGGGCATGAGCTTCGACAAGCTGCTGCGGGCGATGATCGGGGTGATCCTGTTCCAGTCGGCGTACATCGCCGAGGTGGTGCGCGGTGGCTTGCAGGCGATTCCCAAGGGCCAGTACGAGGCCGCTGCGGCGATGGGCCTGGGTTACTGGCGGGCGATGGGCCTGGTGATCCTGCCGCAGGCGCTCAAGCTGGTCATCCCCGGCATCGTCAACACCTTCATTGCCCTGTTCAAGGACACAAGCCTTGTGATCATCATCGGCCTGTTCGACCTGCTCAACAGCGTCAAGCAGGCGGCGGCCGACCCGGCCTGGTTGGGTATGGCGACCGAGGGCTACGTGTTCGCGGCCCTGGTGTTCTGGATTTTCTGTTTCGGTATGTCCCGCTACTCCATGCATCTGGAGCACAAGCTGGACACTGGCCACAAGCGTTAGGAGTTTGCATATGAGTGAAGCGATCAAGCAGCCTGCTGGCCCCGAAGGCATCATCCAGATGCAGGGCGTGAACAAATGGTACGGCCAGTTCCATGTACTCAAGGACATCAACCTTAATGTGCGCCAAGGCGAGCGTATCGTCCTGTGCGGCCCGTCTGGCTCGGGCAAGTCGACCACCATCCGCTGCCTCAACCGCCTGGAAGAGCATCAGCAGGGGCGTATCGTCGTCGATGGCGTCGAGCTGACCACCGACCTCAAGCAGATCGAAGCGATCCGCCGCGAGGTGGGCATGGTATTTCAGCACTTCAACCTGTTCCCGCACCTGACCATCCTGCAGAACTGCACCCTGGCACCGATGTGGGTGCGCAAGATGCCCAAGCGCAAGGCCGAGGAAATCGCCATGCACTACCTTGAGCGGGTGCGTATTCCCGAGCAGGCGCACAAGTTTCCGGGGCAGTTGTCTGGTGGCCAGCAGCAGCGGGTGGCGATTGCCCGGGCGCTGTGCATGAAGCCGAAGATCATGCTGTTCGATGAGCCGACGTCGGCGCTCGATCCGGAGATGGTCAAGGAAGTGCTCGATACCATGGTCGGCTTGGCCGAGGACGGCATGACCATGCTCTGCGTGACCCACGAGATGGGCTTTGCCCGGACCGTGGCGAACCGGGTGATCTTCATGGACAAGGGCGAGATCGTCGAACAGGCGGCGCCGGATGATTTCTTCGACCGGCCGCGCAGTGATCGGACCAAGCTGTTCTTGAGCCAGATCCTGCACTGATAAAACGCCCTCGTGGGAGCGGGCTTGACCCGCGATAGCGTCCGATCAAA
>NZ_JBICKL010000118.1:0-24621 GCF_043104195.1 Pseudomonas sp. xss_2 | reverse complement strand
CCACTATCGCCAGATAACGCCAGCCCAGGCGCCGCCACTAACTTCGCGACTTCAGGAGGCCGAGCGTAGGTGTCTGGAGGGCCAGGTGCGCAGCACCCTTCGGCGCAGCCGAAGGCGCGAGATGTAGATTTGCGCAGCAAATCGTAGGCCGCGCGGGCCCGGAAGGCACCGAAGCGAGGGAACCCGGAGCGCAGCGTAGGGCCGGATGGTGGAGCGCAGCCTTTTTTGGTTACTTTTTGGGGCGTTTGCCAAAAAGTGACCCGCCGTAAGGGCGGAAAGGTGACTCAGCGCCACCTTCGCCAATGGATATGCTCAAAACTCTAAAAGCCCAAGCCCAAGCCCAAGCCCAAGCCCAAGCCCAAGCCCAAGCCCAAACCCAAACCCAACCCCAAAAATCAGAACGTGTGCCCCAAATTCAGATACACCGCCTTCTGATGCTCACTATTGGCCCCATAACTCAAATTCAAAGGCCCCAACGGCGTCTCCAGCCCCAGGAAGATACTCGCCGCATTGATATAGCCACTGTCGAATTCGTTATCGTTGTTCCAAGCCCGCCCACGCTCCAACGACCCACCGATGTACAGCGGGAAGTCCAATGGCAAGTACGCCCGCGGCGTCAAGCGCCGGTAATACACCATCCGCATCAGGCTCACGTTCTGCCCCGACACCGAATCCTGGCGGAACCCTGACAACTGCCGCGCCCCACCCAGTACGAAGCTCGACGTCACCACCTCGGTCTCATCCAGGGTGCGCCCGTAACGCCCCCCCAGTACCCAGGTATTCGGCCCGCTGCTGAACGCCTTGTCGACATTCACTTCCCATTGCCGGTAATCGGTGTCGGAGTCCAGCGAAGCGTCGTACTTGCGCAAGGTCAGGCCGATATCCTCACCGCTGTGCGGGAAGTAGACGTTGTCCAAGGTGTCGAACGAGTACTTCAGCTCATAGAAACCCTCGTTGAAACTGACCTTGGGCAGGTCCTGGTCGCCGATGCGTACCTCGGCCTCACCCCAGGCCTTGCCCACCCCCGCGCGTACTTCACCGTAGGTGCCGATCTGGCGACCCAGGTTGAGGCCGAAGCCATAGCGCTCCAGGCGATACTCGGCGATCGGGTCATTGTCCAGGGTGGCTTCGATGTTTTGCGACCCCAGGTCCAGGTAGGGCGCGATGAAGTAGCGCGAGCCGACGTCCAGGGGTTGGTAGAACTCGCTATACAGCTCCTGCTGATCGCCGATCTGGGCACGAGTGAGCCACTCCGCACCCAGGCGGTTGATGCCGTTGACTCGGTAGCTGGCGCCCAGGTTGAAGGCGCTGTCGCCGCGCATGTCGTCCGACAGGTTCAGGCCCAAGCGCAGGTAGTCGGTGCCGCCACGCTTGCCGCGGGCGTTGATTACCAGGGTGTTGTTGTCGCCCTTGTGCACCACGCGGTATTGCACGCCGTCGAAGTAGTCCAGGCCATACAACGTGCCCATGTCGGTTTGCAGGCGCTCCAGCTCCAGCGGCTCGCCGATGGGCTGGCGGATGTAATAGCGGATCACGTCGTCGCTGACCTTGGAGTCGTTCTCGACCTTGATTGCAGTGATAACCGGGGTGCGCTGGCGCGGTGAGCGGGCTACCGCCAGCCCCGCATCACCTTCGCTCTGGCGCAGGACGGCAAGGCGCGCGTCGAGTGCACGGGTAGCGCGGTAGCCGGCTTCGATCATCTCTTTGGTACGGCCAAAATCGGTGACGCCAAAGGCGGCCAACGGCGGTTGGATGAGCACGTCTTCGCTGCGCAGGCTGGCCAGCTGCTCTTCGGAGTTACGCCGGGTCATCAGGGTGATCGACTGGTTGAGCACATCGACCACCGTGTTCAGTTGCTTGCGGTCGCGCAACGGGGTGCCGATATCGACCACGATGGCCAGGTCTACGCCCATTTCGCGGGCGACATCCAGCGGAATGTTGTCGACCATGCCACCGTCCACCAGTAATCGGCCGTCGACTTCGACCGGGGCGAACACCGCCGGGATCGACATACTGGCGCGGATCACCTGGGGCAGGTGGCCGCGGCGGAACACCACTTTTTCACCGCTGGCGATGTCGGTGGCCACGGCGCGGAAGGGGATCGGCAGCTTGTCGAAGTCGCGGGTGTCGGCGGTGTGGGCCAGTTTGCTTTCCAAAAGCAAGGCGAGGTTCTGCCCTTGGATCACACCCAGTGGTAAGCCGAGGCTGCCGTCGTCGCGAAAACTGAGCTTTTGCTTGACCAGGAAATCGCGGTCATCCTGCTTGCGCCGAAACGGCACGTCCTTGCGTGGCGGGGCATCGGACAGCGCCTGCTGCCAGTCGAGGGTGGTGGCGAGCTTTTCCAGCTCTTCGACGCTGTAGCCTGAGGCATACAGGCCGCCGACCACCGCGCCCATACTGGTGCCGGCAATGGCGTCGATGCGCACGCCTTGTTCTTCAAGCGCCTTGAGCACGCCAATGTGCGCCAGGCCCCGGGCAGCACCGCCGGACAATACCAGGCCGACTTTGGGCCGAGCGTGTTCGGTGGCAAGCGCGCCAAAGGTGGTAAGCGTCAGCAACAAGCAGAACAGCAAGCGGCGCATCGTGAGTCTCAAAACCAGGAAGAAAGGTCGCTAGTATAAGCGGCCACCTACCAGGAGTTGCTTGATCATGTCCAACACCAAGCCGGAAATTGTCATCACCTATTGCACGCAATGCCAGTGGCTGCTGCGCGCAGCCTGGCTGGCCCAGGAGCTGCTCAGCACCTTCTCCGACGATCTCGGCCGCGTCGCCCTGGAGCCGGGCACCGGCGGGATCTTTCGCATCACCTGCGATGGCGTGCAGATCTGGGAACGCAAGGCTGATGGTGGCTTCCCCGAGGCCAAGGTGCTCAAGCAGCGCCTGCGCGACCAGATCGACCCGCAGCGCGACCTGGGCCACAACGATCGCTGATCAGGCGCCCTCTGCCACAGGCCGTTGCTTGGCTGGCTGCTCGGCGGCCAAACGGCTGGACAAGACGATGGCAAAGATGATCAGTGCGCCGCCGGCGAGCATGCGCAAGGTGGGCGTTTCGGCGAACACCACCCAGGCCACGGCGATGCCATATACCGGCTCCATGCCGAACACGACCGCAGCCGTGCGCGCCTTGATCACTGCCAGGGCGGCGACGAACAGGCTGTGTGCGATGCCGGTGCAGAAGATGCCGAGCAGGGCAATCCATAGCCAGTCCATCGGCGTCACGCCGCTAAGGCCTGGCGCTGCAAATGGCAACAGGCACAGGCCCACCACCAGGTTCTGCCACAGCGCTGCCTGTACCGCGGGCAGGCGCCCGGAGCCGGCGCGGTTGATCAGCGATAGCAGCGAGAACAGCAGGCCTGAAAGCAGTGCCCAGAGCAGCCCGCTGGTGGCTTCGCTGGCCAGGTCGAATTCGGGGGTGACCAGGATCAGGCCAATGCTGACCAGCACCACCAAGATTGCCTCGTTACGACGGATGCGTTCGCGGAACAACAGGCCTTCGAGGATTACCGTGAACGCTGGGAAACTGGCAAAGCCCAGGGTGGCGATGGCCACGCCACCCACTTTCACTGCGACGAAAAAGCTCACCCAATGCCCGGCCAGCAGCACCCCGCCCAGTAGCAGGCGGCGTAGGTCTGCTGCTTGGAGCGGCTGCCAGGCTTGGCGGGCGAGGCTGGCGAACAAGCCCAGGGCAAGCACGGCGAAGGCAGCGCGGCCGAATACGATGATGGTGGGGCTGGCGCTGGCGGCGAGTTTGCCGAACACGCCGGTCAGGCCGAAGAACAGCGCGCCGATGTGCAGGGCGCCGAGGGCGGTGCGGTGGTTCATGGGTGTCCCTTGATAAATTCTGTTGCCTGCTTTGGGTCCGCTGCGAAGGGCCGCGCAGCGGACCCAAAAGCGCGATACGGCAACTGTACGGCCTAGCGCCGCCGCTGTCTGTCGCCCAACTCGCGTCAGTTGTCGCCAGACTCGCGTCGTAGCGCCATCGGTGAGCGCCCGAAGGCGCGCAGCACCGCCGCCGCAAAGGCGCTCTGCGAACTGTAGCCGACCTGCGTGGCAACCTCGCCAATCGGCAGGCAGGTCTGCTTGAGCAGTTGTCGAGCCTTGAGCAAGCGGCGCTGGCGGATATAGTCCATCGGCGTTACGCCACACTCGTCAGCAAAGCGTGCATGCAGGCGAGCACTGGATAACCCGGCCAGCCGCGCCAGATCGGCCACCTGCAGCGGGTAGGCGGCGTAGCGCTCGATGTGCGCATCGAAGGCCGAATAGGGCAGGCGCCGGTCAGCCTGGTGGGGTCTGGCTTGAGCATTGAGGCTGGCAAGCAACAGGCTCGCGCCCTGGCGGGCAATCAGCGGATCATCCACCGGGCTTGTCGCCAGCCAATCGACCAGTTGCTGCTGGTGACTGTCCAGGCCCACAGCCCCGGGACGATCAAGCAGGCGACGGCTGGCCTCGGCGTGCTCGCCCAGCTGCTCGCGCAGCCAATGTTCGCCGGGGACGTCCAGCACCAGGCAGTGGCTACCGGCTGCGCTGCCACAGGTGTGATGAGTTCCGGCCGGGACCACCATCAGTTGCTGGCGATCGACCCGCGCACCGTGGCCTTGCACTTCAAAATCCAGGCGCCCATGCAGGCCGAACACCAACTGAGGGTGGTCGTGACTGTGGGCGATCAGGTCATCGCGGTAGTGGCGCAGGGAAAGGATGGGGCCGGCGCTCATAGGGGCTTCCTCGCGGGGCAGAGGGGCATTGTACACATCGTTGCTGGCTGCGGTTGTGCGCTCCATCGCCCTGCGATCAGTCGTCACGGCGCTGCCACCAACCTGTCACTTGCAACTGCCAGTCTCCAGCAAACAGCGCCGGAGCCTGCCCATGACCCACGCCGAACTCGCCCGCCCGTCACGCAAGCAGCGCGTGCGCACCCTGTGGATTTCCGACGTGCACCTGGGCACGCGTGATTGCCAGGCTGAGCACTTGTCGCAGTTTCTCAAGGGCTTTCAGGCTGACCGCATCTACCTGGTTGGCGACATCATCGATGGCTGGAAGCTACGCGGTGGCATCTATTGGCCGCAGGCACACACCAACGTCATTCGCCGTCTGCTGACCATGAGCAAGCGCGGCACCGAGGTGATTTATGTCACCGGCAATCACGACGAGTTCCTGCGCCGCTATTCCAAGCTGATCCTGGGCAATATCCAGTTGGTCGACGAGGCCGAGCACCTGACCGCCGATGGTCGGCGCTTGCTGGTGATCCATGGCGACCAGTTCGACGTGATTACCCGCTATCACCGCTGGCTGGCGTTTCTCGGGGACCGCGCCTATGAGTTCACCCTGGTGCTCAATCGCTGGCTCAACCACTGGCGTGCCCGTTATGGGTACGGCTATTGGTCGTTGTCGGCCTATCTCAAGCACAAGGTCAAAGGGGCGGTGAACTTCATCAGCGATTTTGAGGATGCCATCGCCCACGAATGCACCCGGCGCGGGTTTCATGGGGTGGTGTGCGGGCACATCCACCACGCCGAGATTCGTCAGGTGGGCGAGGTTGAGTACCTCAATTGTGGGGATTGGGTGGAATCATGCACCGCGTTGATCGAGCATTGGGATGGCAGCATCGAGTTGTATCGGCTGGCTGAGGCCCAGGCGCGGGAAAGTGAGCGTTTGGCGGCGTTGCACGAGTCCGCCTAGGACGTGGGCTTTTGGGGTCGTACAGCGGCCCCAAAACCGAACAGACGCGGCAAACCCTACAGGCTGACCTTGCCCCGCAAGATATCTCGAAACATCGCAAAATCCCCGATCAGGCTATACCAAGGGTGCTTGAACGTAGCCGGCCGGTTTTTCTCGAAGAAAAAGTGCCCAACCCAGGCAAACCCATAGCCGGCAAACGGCACGACCAATAGCAACAGCCACTTGCCACTGGCAATGGTATAAGCCAACAGGGCAATCACCAGGCTGGTGCCAACGAAATGCAAGCGTCGGCAGGTGGGATTGCTGTGCTCCCCGAGATAGTAGGGATAGAACTCGGCAAAACTACGAAACTGCGCTGTGCGGTTCATGGCTGTGCTCCCGGAGCTGCCTGTCATTTATGAAGGATACACGGCGTGGAGCCTGAATCGAGTCTAGAGTGATTAGCACAGCGGGCCAGTGACAATAAGCGCCATTTGAGTATCCTTGGCATTCACCGCAGGAGCGGTCAGCACAAGAAGCCTGTCATGAGCGAAAGAACCACGTCAGCGAGCTGGGCATCAGGGATCGTCAAGGCACTCGAGCTGGAAGGGCTCGATTGCCGTGCCATGTTCAAACAGCTAGGGCTGGACTTCGCGGCCCTCGATGACCCCGATGCGCGCTTCCCGCAGGATTCGATGACCCGGCTGTGGCAGCTGGCAGTAGAGCTGTCGGGCAACGAGGCGATCGGCCTGAACATGGCCAGGGTGGTGCGCCCGGCGTCGTTTCATGTCGTGGGCTATGCGCTGATGTCCAGCCGCACCTTGGCCGAGGGCTTCGAGCGCCTGGTGCGTTATCAACGGATCATTGCCGAGAGCTCCGACCTGAGTTTTCGTCTCGGGCCTGAAGGCTACGCGCTGGTGCTGACCGTGCATGGCGACCATTTGCCGCCGACCCGGCATAGCGCCGAGGCGTCGCTGGCATGCGCGTTGTCGTTGTGTACCTGGCTCAGCGGGCGGCCGATCCAGCCGCGCCGGGTGCTGATCCAGGGGCCGCAGCCGAAAAACGTCGAACCTTACAAAGTGGCTTTCCATTCGCCCCTGGTGTTTGACGCACCGCATGATGCGCTGGTGTTCGAACGCGCCGACATGGAGGCGCCGCTACCCACCGCCAACGAGGCGATGGCGATTCTGCATGACCGATTTGCCGGTGAATACCTGGCGCGTTTCTCCGAAAGCCGGGTAACCCATCGGGTGCGCCAGGTGTTGTGCCGCATCCTGCCGCAGGGCGAGCCCAAGCGGGAAACCGTGGCCCAGGCCCTGCACCTGTCGCAGCGTACCTTGCAGCGCCGGTTGCAGGTGGAGGGGACCAGCTTCCAGACCCTGCTCGACGATACCCGTCGGGAGCTGGCCGAGCAGTACTTGGCCCAGCCGGGCATGACCTTGCTGGAAACCGCCTACCTGCTGGGCTTCGCCGACCCCAGCAACTTCTACCGGGCGTTTCGCCGCTGGTTCGATGCCACGCCCAGCGAATATCGCTCGCGGCTGGGTGGCGAGCCGCTCAGTGACGCCAGAACGCCGGCATACACAGCACCAGCACCGTAATGATCTCCAGCCGGCCGAGCAGCATGCCGCCGGCCAGGATCCACTTGGCAGCATCCGGCAGGGTCGCGTAGTTACCCGCCGGGCCGATCACCTCGCCAAGGCCTGGGCCGACCCCCGAGACAGTACCGGCGGCGCCGGTCAGCGCGGTCATCCAGTCCACGCCGAGCAGCGACAGCAGCAGGGCGATGACGCAGATGGTGATGGCGAAGAAGAACGAGAAAGTCAGAATCGAGCGCACGATCTCTTCGTCGAGCCGGTGGCCGTTGTACTTCTGCTTGATCACCGCGCGTGGGTGGATCAATTGGTTAAGGCTGGCCTTGAGCAGGATGTAGGCGACCTGGAAGCGGAAGATCTTGATCCCGCCTGCGGTGGAGCCCGAGCAGCCCCCAATGAACCCGAGGTAGAAGAACAGCATCAGCGAGAAGTTGCCCCACAGGCTGTAGTCACCCAGGGCGAAGCCGGTAGTGGTGACCACCGAGGTGACGTTCAGTGCGACGTGGCGCAAGGCATCCAACCAGTGCAGATCGGTGGTGGCCCAATACCAGGTGCCCAGCACCAGCCAGGTGGCCACCAACAGGCCGAGCAGGCCTTGCACCTGTTGATCCCTGATCAGCGCACGGCGGTTGCCGCGCAGGGTGGCCACGTACAGGGTGAACGGCACGCTGCCGAGGATCATCACCACCACCGCGACCCAGTGCACGGCGGGGATGTCCCACTTGGCCAGCGATTGGTCGGAGGTGGAGAAGCCGCCGGTGGAAATCGCCGACATGGCATGGTTGACCGCATCGAACGGCTTCATTCCCGCCCACCAGAAGGCCAGGCTGCCGATGAAAGTAATGCCGATGTACACCAGCACGATCGACTTGGCGACCATGTGCGAGCGCGGCATGACTTTCTCGGAGCGGTCCGAGGATTCGGTCTGGAACAGGCGCATGCCACCGATGCGCAGCAGCGGCAGGATCGCCACCGCCATGGCGATGAAGCCGATGCCGCCGAGCCAGTGCAGCATCGAGCGCCACATCAGGATCCCCGGAGACATGTTATCCAGCCCGCTGAGCACCGTGGCGCCGGTGGCGGTGATGCCCGACATGCTTTCGAAGAAGGCGTCGGTGTAGCTGATGTGCTGGGTCAGCAGGAACGGCAGGGCGGCGAACACGCACACTACCAGCCAGCTGCTGACCGTCAGCAGGTACATGTCGCGCGGGCGTAGGTGCACGTGTTCGGGGCGGCCGGGAACGACCAAAGCCAGGCCCGCGATAAAGGTGATCAGGCTCGACCAGAGGAACGACGGCATGTCGCCGGTGCGTTCGAAGATCACCAGGGTGGTCATGGGAACGACCATGCTGACCGCCAGGGTGATCAGGAAGATGCCGATGATGAAACCAATGATCCTTAAGGTCGGCAACGCCATGTGATCTGCTCTGACTCGCAACGGAAAGGGCGCCATTCTACCTGTGGGTCGGCGAGCTGCAAGCTTCTAGCGCCTAGCTGCAAGAAACAGGGGCTCGGCATGCGTCCGAGATTGCTTGGCGCTTGCAGCTTGCGGCCGGCAACTTGAGAATGGGCACACATTTTATCTGCCAGGAGGGTAGCCGATGGAGGCTCTCGACGCATTGCTCAACCGTGTATCCGTACCTCGCCTGACTGACCCTGCACCCAATGCGGCTCAACGCGAGGCGCTGTTCCAGGCAGCGTTGCGCGCCCCGGATCACGGTCAGCTGCGCCCCTGGCGCTTCCTGACCATAGAGGGTCAGGCGCGGGAAAAGCTCGGTGAGCTGTTTGCAGGCGCTGTAGCGAAAAAAGGCGACGCAAGCCAGGCTGCACTGGACAAAGCCCGCGCCATGCCGCTGCGTGCGCCGCTGCTGATCGTGGTGATTGCCCGGTTGCAGGATCACTTCAAGGTGCCCAAGTCCGAGCAGCGGCTGGCGGCGGGGTGCGCCGCGCACGGGATTTTAATCGCTGCCCATGCCCAGGGCATTGGCGCGGTGTGGAGGACCGGGGACATGGCGTTCGATGCCCATGTGCATCAGGGGTTGGGGTTGCAGGCCAATGAGGAATTGATTGGTTATCTGTATGTGGGGACTCCGGTTAATGAGCCGCGTACGGCGCCGATTTTGGCCACTGCCGAGTTCGTTAGCGCCTGGGAATAAGTGCTTTGGGGCCGCAGCGCGGCCCCTAAGCTCAACTGCCCACCACCGCCGTCACCGGAAACTCCAAGCGCGCAACAAATCCCCCCTGCGGATGATTGCCCAGGCTCAAACTGCCGCCATGGCGCTCCGCCGCCCGCCGGGCGATCGCCAGGCCCAGGCCATGCCCCGCCGCTTCCTGCCCCGGTGCGCGGAAGAACGGCTCGCCCAGCTGGCCGAGGTACTCCGGCGCCACGCCCTTGCCATGATCGCGCACAGTCACCAGTACTCGGTCCTGATCAACGCCGGCACTGATCTCGATAGGTTGCCCTGCCGGATTGAAGCGCAGTGCATTGCGCACCAGATTGTCGACGGCACGCTCGACCAGCGTCGGCCAGCCTTGCAAGGTCAGCCCTGGCGCCGCCTCCAGGCGAATCTCCTGATCCGGGGCGCTGAGCTGGGCATCCTTGCGCACACTGCCTAGCAGCGCATTGAGGTCGACTGGCTCGGCCAGCGCCTGCTCGGCGTCGACGCGCGCCAGGGCGAGGATTTCACTGATCAAGTCTTCCAGCCGATCGCACTCACGGGTCAAGCGCGGCCACAGCGCCTGGCGCTGCTCGGGCTCGGCACGTTCGGCCAGGGCCAGGGCGATACGCAGGCGCGCCAGCGGCGAGCGCAGTTCGTGGGAGACATCGCGCAACAGCTGGCGCTGACTGCCGATCAGGCTTTGCAAGCGCGCCCCCATCTTGTTGAAGTCGTTGGCCAGCACGCCAAATTCGTCACGCCGCGCCGCCAGGCGGGCCAGGCTGTTCTGCTGGTAGCTGGTCTGGCCGAGGTCGTGCACCGCGCCGCGCAAACGGCTGAGCGGGCGAGTGATCGACAGCGTTACCAACAGGCTGAACAGGGTCAGCACGACCAGGGCAATCCCCAGCGCACTGAGCGGCCACAGCAGGCTCTCGCGGTGCCAGGCGTCGAGCTCGGGATGGGGAATGCGATAGATCAGCAAGTAAGTCTCGCCAGTGGTCGGGCTGGTGTATTCCTCGGTCAGCCGGCGCCATGGCAGGCGGCGTTGGTCATTGTGCTGGCGGGCCTCGAAGTCGGCCGCGCGACGCGGGAAGGTGCCGGGCACCACGGCATCGCCGGCATCGTTGAGCACCTGCACATCGACCTTGAAGCGTTGCTTGCGTCGTTCCAGGAAGCGCTGGGCCGAGCCGATGCCCTCTTGCTCGTAATGCTGGGCCCAGCGGCTGGCCAGGGTGTTCAGGCCCGGGTGGCGGCTGAGTATCCAGTTGTCCTGGTTGAGCATATGGCCGAGCAGGATCGACAGGCCGGCGACCAGGGTGATGGCGAGCCAGAAACTGGCCAGGATGCGCCAGAACAGTGAACGCAAGACACGCACCTCCTACAAGCGGGAAAAGCCCGGCCCGCTCAAGAGCGGGCCGGGCATGGGGCGGTCAGCTTACTGGGCCTTGCCGGCTTTTTCAGCTTTCCAGGCTTGGAACTCCTTCCATTCAGCCTTGCGCGCTTCGCGCTCCTTCTTCAGTTCGTCGAACTTCTTCTGCTGCTCAGGCTTGAGCAGGGCACGCACTTGGCCATCGGCCTTGTCACGGCTGGCCTTGATCTCGTCCTTCATGGCCTTTTGCTCGGCGGCCGGCAGCTTGGCGATGTAGCGCTCGGTGATATCGCGGCGTTGTTTCATCTGCTCGCCCATCAGCTTGCCGATCTGCTGGCGCTGGTCGCGGGACAAATCCAGTTGGGCGAAAGGCGCGTCACCGCGATGATGCGGGCCGTCGTGGCGCGGGCCGCCTTCAGGCATGGCCATGGCAACGGTCGGCAGGGCGGCAGCGAACATCAGGGCGATAAGGGTCTTGCGCATGGTGTCTCTCCTTTCATGGGCCGGTGTTTACCGGATGAGCCCAGTTTAGGGAGATCAAGGTCAAGAGCGGTCAGGTGAGGGTAAAGGCTGGGTAAAGACCTTGGCTGCAAGTTGTAAGCTTCAAGCGTCAAGAACACACCGATTGCATGCTCTTGTCGCTTGCGGCTGGTCGCTGCTCAGAGGCTGTAGTAGTAGCCGCGGCTGCGCAGGGCGACGATGCGCGGGCGGCCATCGGGGTGTGGCCCAACCTTCTTGCGCAGGTTGCTGACATGCATGTCCAGGCTGCGGTCGTATAGGGTCAGCTTGCGGCCCAGGGCGATCTGCGCCAGTTCCTGTTTATCCAGCGGCTCGCCAGGTTGGCGCAGCAGGGCTTCAAGGATGCGGCTTTCCGAAAGGGTCAGGGTCATCTCGCGGCCCTCGATGCTGACCACGCCGCGGGCCGGGCTGAACGCCAGGTCGCCAATTTCGACTTGGGTGGTGGTCGCGGCGGGGTGGCTGCGGCGCAGCACCGCGCGCAGGCGGGCGGTAAGCTCACGCGGGTCGCACGGTTTGGCCAGGTAATCGTCGGCGCCCAGTTCAAGGCCAAGAATCCGGTCCAGCGGCTCGCCGCGCGCGGAGAGCATCAGCACCGGCAGTTCAGCATGCTCGCTGCGCAACTGCTTGAGCAGCTCCAGACCACTGCCGTCGGGCAGCATTACATCCAGCACCACGGCTGCCGGGGCGTGGGCAGCCAGGGCTTGGCGCGCGCTCATGCCATCGTGGCAGGCACGCACTTCAAAACCTTCCTGGGTCAGCCAGCTGCCGAGCAGCTCGCAGAGTTCCTGGTCATCATCAATCAGTAACAGCTCGCTCATGACTCACTCAATTCAACCATTGACGGCGTCTTCTGTGTCCGCCGCTGGCAAAGATACCGCAGAGTACCGAGAACAGTGCAACGCCTGAGCCAATCAGGAACCATAATTGTTGATCGCTCAGTGGCGATTGCGTGGTATCGGCCTGCATTTGCTTGATCGACAGCTTCAGGCGCTGGTTGTCCTGGCGCAGGCGTGTGAGCTGGGCGCTTTCTCGCTCACTGTCGGCGTTGTGCAATTGCTCGGTGAGGGCTGCACGCTGCTTTTCACTCTCTTCAAGGCGCTGTTGCAGCTCGGTGATCCGGGCACCGGCTTCCAGCGACAGGGTTTGTTCGGCACTGGCCAATGGGCTCAGCAACAGCAAGCAAAGCAGCAGGAACAACGGACCTTGGCGCATTGGAACTCCTGATTGATATCGATTCAGGAGGTTGTCGGCCGCTGGTCGGAATTAATGAGGGTGGGGGCCAACGCCAGTCAGTAAGACCCAGGGCCGGTAATTGGGGCTGCTTAGCAGCCCAATCGCAGGCTCTCACAAAGCGCTGGGTCAAGCCCATGAACGAGGTATGCACAAACCCTGTGGGAGCGGGCTTGCCCGCGAAACGTGCAACGCGGTGTCAGATCAAGGCAGGACTTGCTTGAACGGCTTCACAACCACTTTGTCGTACACACCTGCGGCAATGTACGGGTCAGTATCGGCCCAGGCTTGCGCGGCGCTTAGCGAGTCGAACTCGGCAACGATCAGGCTGCCGCTGAAACCTGCTTCGCCCGGGTCGTTGCTGTCGATGGCCGGGTGCGGGCCGGCCAGCACCACGCGGCCTTCGGCCTTGAGTTGCTGCAGGCGCTCGATGTGCGCAGGACGGGCGGCCAGGCGTTTTTCCAGGGAGTTGGCGACGTCGCTGGCGATGATGGCGTAGAGCATGTCAATCCTCGGTCTTGGGGGTGGTAGGGTCGCTGTCGTGCAGGTGGCGCGACAGGTAAACACCTTGGGCGACCAGGAACAACACCGTCATGCCCAGGCTGCCGAACACTTTGAAGTCGACCCAGAAGTCCTGGAAGGTGAAGGCGACGAACAGGTTGGCCGCGCCGCAGATCAGGAAGAAGCCGATCCAGGCCAGGTTCAACCGCGTCCAGATGGCATCGGGCAAGCTCAGCGCGTGGCCCATGATGCGCTTGATCAACACCCGGTCGCCGATGATGTGGCTACCGGCGAAGGCCAGGGCGAACAGCCAGTTGACCACCGGTGCCTTCCATTTGAGGAAGGTCTCGCTGTGAAACGCCAGGGTCAGGCCGCCGAACACCAGGCAGGCGACCAAAGTCAGCCACTGGCCTTTTTCCAGCTTGCGTTGACGGATGAACAGGGCGCCGTAGACCACCAGCGAGCTTGCGATCAATACCGCCGTGGCACTGTAGATACCGCCCAGTTCGAAGCTGTGGCCAGCGAATTCCAGTGGGCGCGGGTCGAGCTTGTAGACGATGAAGAACAGCAGCAGCGGGATGAAATCGATGAATTGTTTCACAATGGCAGCCAGAAGCGGGATGTGACGGCATAATATCAAACATCGATTCCAGCGGTAGCGCTCCTCCATGAATGTTGATCTGCACTGTCACAGCACCGCCTCCGATGGCGCCCTGGCGCCCTCGGTATTGGTCGCCCGCGCGCACGAGCACGGTGTGCAGACATTGGCCCTGACCGACCACGACACCCTTGAAGGGCTGGCCGAAGCCCGCCAGGCCTGCCTTGCCAAGGGTATGCATTGGGTCAGCGGGGTGGAGCTTTCGTGCACCTGGGGCGGCGCGACCATTCACATATTGGGTTACGATTTCCCCCTCGATGCACCGCCGCTACTGGAGGCTATCGAGGCCCTGCATCGGGGGCGTTGGCTGCGCGCCGAGGAAATCGACCGCCGTCTGGCGGCCAAGGGCATGCCGGGCACGCTTGAAGGCGCACGTGCGGTGCAGCAAGCGCTGGGCGATAGCGGCAACGCCCCGGCGCGGCCGCACTTTGCCGACTACCTGGTGCGCGCCGGGCACGTCAAGGACCGTGGCGAAGCCTTTCGCAAGTGGCTGGGGGCGGGCAAGCTGGGCGACGTCAAGCTGCATTGGCCAACCCTTGAGGAAACTGTCGCGACCCTGCGCCAGTCGAATGCCTGGGTGAGCCTGGCCCATCCCATGCACTACGAACTGACCCGCAGCAAGCGCAGACGGCTGATTGCCGACTATATTCAGGCAGGCGGGCAGGCACTTGAAGTGGTCAATGGGATGATGCCGGCCGAGCAGGTGGGCACTATGTCCATCCTCACCCGTGAGTTCGGCCTGCTGGCAAGCGTTGGCAGTGATTTCCACGGCCCTGGCACCTGGGGCGAAATCGGTGCTTACCGGCCATTGCCCGAGGACCTGCCACCTCTGTGGCGCCGATTCAAGCATGAACAGCCTATGGCGATATGAACAGGACGACTTCGTGAGCCAATTTTTCCAGATTCATGCGGAAAACCCGCAGGCGCGCCTGATAAAACAGGCCGTTGAAATCATTCGCAAGGGCGGGGTGGTGGTGTACCCGACCGATTCGGCCTACGCGATGGGCTGTCAGATCGGCGACAAGAACGCAGTCGAGCAAGTGCGCCGGCTGCGCCAACTGGACAAGCATCACAACTTCACCCTGCTGTGCTGCGACCTGTCGCAGATGGGGCTGTTCGCCAAGATCGACACCGCCACCTTCCGCTTGCTCAAGGCGCATATCCCAGGGCCGTATACCTTTATCCTCAACGCCACCCGCGAAGTGCCGCGCCTGCTGCTGCATGAAAAACGCCGCACCATCGGCCTGCGCGTGCCTTCCAACCCCATCGTGCTGGCCTTGCTTGAAGAGCTGGGCGAGCCGCTGATGAGCGTCAGCCTGATCATGCCGGGCGAGGAAGAACCGATGACCGACCCCTACGAGATCCGCCAGGCGTTGGAGCACCACGTCGACCTGATCATCGATGGCGGTTTCGGCGACCTCAAGGCTTCCACAGTGATCAACCTGGCCGGCGACGAGCCGGAAGTGATCCGCGTCGGTTGTGGTGATCCCACGCCATTCCTGGCTCCTGCGTGAATCAGGTGATCGAAGTAGCAGCGCCGCCGAGCGACAGCGACGCCCCCCTGCAGTTGCAACTGGCGCTGGTGTATGGCGAGGCCGTTACCGAGCTGCCGCTTGACTTGTACATCCCCCCAGACGCTTTGGAAGTGATCCTCGAAGCCTTCGAGGGGCCGCTCGACCTGCTGCTGTACCTGATCCGCAAACAGAACATCGACATTCTCGATATCCCGGTGGCGGAGATCACTCGCCAGTACATGTCCTACGTCGAGTTGATGAAGTCGGTGCGCCTGGAGCTGGCGGCGGAATACCTGGTGATGGCCGCGATGCTTGCCGAGATCAAGTCGCGCATGCTGCTGCCGCGCTCCACCGAGGTCGAGGAAGAAGAGGGCGACCCGCGTGCCGAGTTGATCCGCCGCTTGCAGGAGTACGAGCGCTTCAAGGCGGCCGCCGAGGGCATTGACGAACTGCCGCGGGTTGGCCGCGATGTGCTGATCCCACGCCTGGAGGCCCCGCAGGCCAAGGTGCGCAAGCTGTTGCCGCAGGTCAGCCTGGAGGAGATCCTGCTGTCGATGGCCGAAGTCATGCGCCGCAATGACTTGTTCGAAAGCCACCAGATCACCCGCGAGACCCTGTCGACCCGCGAGCGCATGAGCGAAGTGCTCGAACGCCTCAAGGGTGGCGCCTTTGTGCCCTTCGTCGAGCTGTTCAGCGCCGAGGAAGGCAAACTGGGTGTGGTGGTCACCTTCATGGCGATTCTCGAACTGGTGAAGGAATCGCTCATCGAACTGGTGCAGAATGAGCCGTTCGCCCCGATCCATGTCCGTGCCCGGACCGAGTGAAACAAGCAGACCTGAAGACCCATGAACCTGAATGAACCGCGCGACCTGGCGTCGCTGATCGAGGCATTTCTGCTGGCCTCGGGCAAACCGCAATCGCTTGAACGCCTGTATGAGCTGCTCGAAGAAGCCGAGCGGCCGGCGCCTGCCGTGTTCAAGAAAGCCCTCGAGGTGCTGGCCAAGTCGTGTAATGGCCGGGCTTTCGAACTCAAGGAAGTGGCCAGCGGCTACCGCCTGCAAATCCGCGAAAACTTCGCGCCCTGGGTCGGGCGGCTGTGGGAGGAGCGGCCACAGCGCTACTCGCGGGCACTGCTCGAGACCATGGCATTGATCGCCTATCGCCAACCGATCACTCGCGGCGAGATCGAAGATGTGCGTGGCGTGGCGGTCAACACCAATATCATCAAGACCTTGATGGAACGCGAGTGGATTCGCATCGTTGGCTACCGCGAAGTACCCGGGCGGCCGGCGATGTTTGCCACCACCAAGGCGTTTCTCGATCACTTCAACTTGCACAGTCTCGATCAATTGCCGGCGTTGGCCGAGCTGCGCCAGATGGAGCCGGAGCCGCTGGTTGACCCGGATGACGCCCCAGTGCCGGCGCATTTGCAGGCGCTGGCCGATGCCAGTCTTGGCGATGAAGAGCTGGGCGAAGGGGGTGAGCCGCGGGAAGAGACCAGCTTCCGGACCTTGCTGGTGGAGCTGGATGCCATGGAAGAGGGGTTGAAGACTGATTTCGATGATCTGCGCGATGAGTCGCCGGACGATCAAGCAGAATCCTCGGTTGAAGATGAGCCTGGGGTGAAGTCCTGATTTAGCAGTGTCAGTGCTGGCCTCATCGCGGGGCAAGCCCGCTCCCACGCAGCCCGAGCCACGCAGCCACACCAGCCGCATCAGCGTGGGAGCGGGCTTGCCCCGCGATGAGGCCGAAATTGACACACCACAGGTCGACCGTTCAGCGCAAACCCCAGCCCCCTGCACAAAACCCGCTACTCTGCAGTGCGTTCGCCCTGCGAACCGCGTATGATGCGCGCCCCTTTGGCGCATTCGTCGCCAATAGCCAATTTCATTCCTACACCGGGAGGTGCCCAGATGAGTGAGCAAGACCTGCAAGAAACCCAAGCCATCCCCCCATCCGGCGAGAAACTGCAAAAAGTTCTCGCGCGTATTGGCGTGGGCTCGCGGCGTGACGTCGAGGCCTGGATCAGCCAAGGCCGGATCAAGGTCAACGGCGTCGCCGCCACCCTCGGCCAGCGCGTCGACCTGCACGATGCGATTGCCGTCGATGGCAAGCTGATCAAGCGCGTGGAGGCTGCCGAGGCCACCCGCCGGGTGATCATGTACAACAAGCCTGATGGCGAGATCTGCACCCGTGACGACCCAGAAGGGCGCCCGACGGTGTTCGACCGCCTGCCGCGTCCGAAAGAAGGCCGCTGGATCAACATCGGCCGTCTGGACATCAACACCACGGGCCTGCTGCTGTTCACCACTGATGGTGAACTGGCCAATCGCCTGATGCACCCGTCCTACGAGATGGACCGCGAGTACGCCGTGCGTGTGCGTGGCGAAGTCGACGACGAGATGGTCGACCGGCTCAAGGCTGGCGTGGTCCTCGAAGATGGCCCGGCGAAGTTCACCGACATCCAGAAAGCGCCTGGTGGCGAAGGCTTCAACCATTGGTACCACTGCGTGGTGATGGAAGGGCGTAACCGTGAGGTTCGTCGTCTGTGGGAATCCCAGGGCGTGATCGTCAGCCGTCTGAAGCGTGTGCGTTTCGGCCCGGTGTTCCTCAACTCCGACCTGCCGATGGGCCGCTGGCGCGAAATGAGCCAGGGCGAGATCGACATCCTTGCCGCTGAAGTGGGCCTGCAGCCGGTAGCGCTGCCGACCATGAACCTCAAGGCCAAGGACAAGATGGAGCGTATGCAGCGCAAATCGACCCGTCCACTGGGTCGTGGCGAGCGCGTGCGTACTTTGCGTCCGGCGCAGGAAGGTCAAGCTGAGCGCCCGGCGCGGGCGGCCCGTGAAGACGGTGCTGCGCGCAAGGGTGGCCGTAGCAGCAGTACCGTTGCCGAGCGTCCGAGCGATATGCGCAAGCGCACCAGCAAGCCAGAAGGCGGTAAGCCTGCGGGTGGCAAGCCTGCTGGCACCGGTCGCGGTAAGCCTCGCGGCTGATCAAGCCGCCAGCCGTAGCTCAGAAAGCTAGCCGGAAGGCTTAATGCTGTTCACTTAAGGCCCTTGTCGCCTGCTTTGGGGCGCAAAGCGGCCCCAAAATCTCAAGTGAACATTAAGCCCGAAGGCTGGCTTTTTTGTGTCCGTTAGACAGAGGCTGGGTTAGCCCCCTCAAACGATGTGTGCGTTCCAACGTGCTGATTCATCAGAGTTTTTCACCAAATGGCAATATTTTGAACCGCTTCGTAAAGAAAGGTTTACGACATTACCCGTTTCAACTGCCCTTTCTCTTCGTCGTAAATAAAACTTGCCAAGTCCTACGCGCTTGAGCCTGCCCCTCAGCCCCACCCCCTCTTGCCCAACCCCCCGCAGCACGCTGATATAGCGCCATGCCGTGTGCACAGCCTGGCCGGAGCGCCGGGCATCAAAACAACAAATGGAGGCGCCATGTACGCCGATCACTGCGCCTTTTCAGACCTTCGCCCCAGGACCGCTGCGTTTTTTCATCAGGAAATGACGCAACGCGTTGACGCCTGCGCGTTTGCAGGGGTATACAATGCGCCGCGTTTTACCTGTGACCCCTTTGCGTACCGCGCACTCTTGCTGACTCCCGGTTGACCGTCCTGGCCCAGTGCCTGTCGTGTCGCCCGAGTCCAAGAAAAATCCAAGGTAATCACCTTGCCCATTCCGCTGCGCCACGAGCGCGGTGGGTCCGATTCCGTCACAGATAAAAACAAGCAGGTGACTTCGTTCATGAGTGGACAAAACATGCAGTCAGGCGAGCTCAAGCGGGGCCTGAAAAACCGCCATATCCAGCTGATCGCCCTGGGTGGCGCGATCGGTACCGGATTGTTCCTGGGCTCGGCCGGTGTGATGAAGTCTGCCGGTCCGTCGATGATCCTTGGCTATGCCATCTGCGGCTTCATCGCTTTCATGATCATGCGCCAACTCGGCGAGATGATCGTCGAAGAGCCGGTTGCCGGCTCCTTCAGCCATTTCGCGCACAAATATTGGGGCGGTTTCGCCGGCTTCCTGTCGGGCTGGAACTGCTGGGTGCTGTATATCCTGGTCGGCATGTCGGAGCTTTCGGCAGTCGGCAAGTACGTCCATTACTGGTGGCCGGAGATCCCCACCTGGGTCACCGCCGCGGCGTTCTTCCTGTTGATCAACGCCATCAACCTGATGAACGTGAAAGTCTTCGGCGAGGCCGAATTCTGGTTCGCGATCATCAAGGTCGCGGCGATCGTCGGCATGATCGGCCTGGGCGCCTACCTGCTGACCAGCGGTAGCGGCGGCCCTGAAGCCTCGGTGACCAACCTGTGGGCGCATGGCGGCTTCTTCCCCAATGGTGTCAGCGGCCTGGTCATGGCACTGGCGATCATCATGTTCTCCTTCGGCGGCCTGGAAATGCTCGGTTTCACCGCAGCCGAGGCCGACAAGCCGAAGACCGTGATTCCCAAGGCGATCAACCAGGTCATCTACCGCATCCTGATCTTCTACATCGGCGCCCTGGTGATTCTGCTGTCGTTGACCCCATGGGACAGCCTGGTCGCCAGCATCGATGCCTCCGGTGGCAGCTATGGCAGCAGCCCGTTCGTGCAGGTGTTCTCGCTACTCGGTAGCGATGTGGCTGCGCACTTGCTGAACTTCGTGGTGTTGACTGCGGCGCTGTCGGTGTACAACAGCGGCACCTACTGCAATGCGCGGATGCTCTATGGCATGGCCGAGCAGGGCGATGCCCCTGCTGCGCTGGCCAAGATCGACAAGCGCGGCGTGCCGGTGCGCTCGATTCTGGCTTCGGCAGTGGTCACCCTGATTGCCGTGCTGCTCAACTACTTCATGCCGCAGCATGCCCTGGAGCTGCTGATGTCGCTGGTGGTAGCGGCGCTGGTGATCAACTGGGCGATGATCAGCTACTCGCACCTGAAATTCCGTCAGCACCTTGACCGTACCGGGCAAAAGCCATTGTTCAAGGCGCTGTGGTACCCCTATGGCAACTATGTGGTACTGGCCTTCGTGGTGCTGATCCTGGGCATCATGCTGATGATCCCGGGGATCCAGGTATCGGTATATGCGATCCCGGTATGGTTGTTCGCGATGTTCGTGGCCTACATGCTCAAGGGCAGACGTGGGACGCAGGCTAACCGGGCGGCAAGCTCTGTAGCCAAGTAAGCGCTGAGCGTGTTACTTGAAACCCGATGACAGGTGACTGGCATCGGGTTTTTTGTTGTCTGTCCGGGTGCTATCGCGGGGCAAGCCCGCTCCCACGCAGGCCGCCAAGCATGCGTGCCAGGCATGACGGCCAGGCATGACGGCAGGCATGTCTGAGTGGGAGCGGGCTTGCCCCGCGATAGCGCCCGCTGGGCTTTAAATCTGCTCCAGCAGCCAGCCACGAAATGCCCGCAACGACGGCAATGCCTCATTACGCGGCGGATATATCAGGTAGTAACTGCGCTGGCTGGCAAACGCGACGCCCGGGCTGAACAGCTCGCCCTTGGCCAGTTCTTCCTCGACCAGAACCCGCGGCACCAGACCGATGCCGATCCCCGCTCGCACTGCCTGGATCAGGTGCGAGGTCAGCTCGAAGCTTGGCCCCAGGCGCATCGCTCGGTGTGGCAGGTCATGGTGGGAGAACCACTCGCCCCAGGCGTGCGGGTTGTTGGCCACATTCAGCAGTACCTGTTCGCTGATGCGCGCCGGGCTCCAACCCTGCGCCTCACTGGCAGCCTCCTGCGGCAGGATCACCACCAGCTCTTCGGCATGCAGGCGATGGCAGATCAGCCCTGGCAGGTCATGGCTGGCCACGCCGATGGCGGCGTCGATCTCACTGGTGTCGAAGTTGATCGCTTCAATGCGTGAATGAATATGTACCAGCATCCCCGGATGGGCCGCGTAGAAAGCATGCAGACGCGGCAGCAGCCATTTCGAGCCGAACGTCGGCAGGGTGGCCAGGCGCAAGGTGCCGACGCCTGTCTGGTAGGCCAGTGCCTGCAAGGTGGCGCTGCGGATCCGCCCGAGCGCTTCGCTGAGCTCGCGCTGGTACAGGCGCCCGACGTCGGTCAACTGCACCTGGCGCCCTTCGCGGCGGAACAAGGTCAGGCCTAACTGCTGCTCCAGTGCCTGCACCTGGCGGCTGACCGCGCTCTGGGTCAGCGACAGTTCGGCGGCGGCGCGGGTATAGCTTTCATGTCGAGCGGCGGCTTCGAACGCCAGCAGCAGCGACATCGACGGGGTCAGATGGCGGTAATTCATTCATAAAGCTCATCAATAGCGGCAGGAATATCCGTTTGCCCCTGGCTGGAAAGTACAGGAACATTGGCATATTCGTCATCCCTGGCTGTGTAACCTATGCCGGGAAGACAGGTTTACCGTGAATCAGCCCATATCAAGAGGCCATCCAACGATGATCGCCCAGCTGTCGACCAGCGCCCCTGCCGTCAACTACCCGGAATTTCTCGAGGCCCTGCGTAGCAGCGGTTTCCGCGGCCAGATCAGTGCCGACTACGCCACCCGTACGGTGCTTGCCACCGATAACTCGATCTATCAGCGCCTGCCGCAGGCGGCAGTGTTCCCGCTCGATGCCGACGATGTGGCCAAGGTGGCCGCACTGATGGGCGAGCCGCGTTTCCAGCAGATCAAGCTGACCCCGCGTGGCGGTGGTACCGGCACCAACGGCCAGTCGCTGACTGACGGCATCGTCGTCGACCTGTCGCGGCATATGAACCAGATCCTGGAGATCAACGTCGAGCAGCGCTGGGTGCGCGTCCAGGCCGGGGTGGTCAAGGATCAGCTCAATGCGGCGCTCAAGCCACACGGCTTGTTCTTTGCCCCGGAGCTGTCCACCTCCAACCGCGCTACCGTGGGCGGCATGATCAATACCGACGCCAGCGGCCAGGGCAGTTGCACCTACGGCAAGACCCGCGACCACGTGCTTGAACTGCACAGCGTGTTGCTCGGTGGCGAGCGCCTGCATAGCCTGCCGATCGACGATGCGGCGCTGGAGCAGGCTTGCGCCGCGCCGGGCCGTGCTGGCGAGGTCTATCGGGTTGCCCGCGACATCCAGCAGAACCAGGCCGAGCTGATCGAAAGCACCTTCCCCAAGCTCAATCGCTGCCTGACCGGCTACGACCTGGCGCACCTGCGCGACGAGCAGGGCCGCTTCAACCTCAATAGCGTACTGTGCGGCGCCGAGGGCTCGCTGGGCTACGTGGTCGAGGCCAAGCTCAATGTGCTGCCGATCCCCAAGTACGCAGTGCTGGTCAATGTGCGCTACACCAGCTTCATGGATGCCCTGCGAGACGCCAATGCGCTGATGGCGCACAAGCCACTGTCGATCGAAACTGTCGACTCCAAGGTGCTCATGCTGGCGATGAAAGACATCGTCTGGCACAGCGTTGCCGAGTACTTCCCGGCTGACCCTGAGCAGCCGACCCTGGGTATCAACCTGATCGAGTTCTGCGGTGACGAGCCGGGCGAGGTCAACACGCGGGTGCAGGCGTTCATCGCGCATCTGCAGAGTGACAAGGGGGTCGAGCGCTTGGGCCATACCCTGGCCGAGGGGGCCGAGGCCGTGACGCGGGTCTACACCATGCGCAAACGCTCGGTGGGCCTGCTGGGCAACGTCGAGGGCGAGGTGCGGCCGCAGCCGTTTGTCGAAGACACCGCAGTGCCGCCTGAGCAGCTGGCTGACTATATCGCTGACTTCCGTGCGCTGCTCGACAGCTATGGTCTGGCCTATGGCATGTTTGGCCACGTCGATGCCGGGGTGTTGCACGTGCGTCCGGCCCTGGACATGAAAGACCCAGCCCAGGCGGCGTTGGTCAAGCCAATCTCGGATGCGGTGGCGGCGCTGACCCAGCGTTACGGCGGTCTGCTGTGGGGCGAGCATGGCAAGGGCCTGCGTTCGGAATACGTGCCGGATTACTTCGGCGAGTTGTACCCGTCGCTGCAACGCCTGAAGGGTGCGTTCGACCCGTATAACCAGCTCAACCCAGGCAAGATCTGCACGCCACCGGACAGCGCCGAAGGCCTGACCAAGGTCGATGGCGTGACCCTGCGCGGTGATCTTGATCGAACCATCGATGAGCGCGTCTGGCAGAGTTTTGGCAGTGCTGTGCACTGCAACGGTAATGGCGCCTGCTACAACTATGACCCCAACGACGCCATGTGCCCGTCGTGGAAGGCCACCCGTGAACGGCAACATTCGCCTAAAGGTCGCGCTTCGCTGATCCGGGAGTGGCTGCGTCTGCAAGGTGCGGCGGATATCGATGTGCTGGCGGCGGCGCGCAGCAAAGTGTCCTGGCTCAAAGGGCTGCCGACCCGCCTGCGCAATAACCGTGCGCAGCAGCAGGGCCAAGCGGACTTTTCCCACGAGGTGTACGAGGCCATGGCCGGTTGCTTGGCCTGTAAGTCGTGCGCAGGGCAATGCCCGATCAAGGTCAATGTCCCGGACTTCCGTTCGCGCTTCCTTGAGCTGTACCACGGCCGCTACCAGCGCCCGCTGCGCGATTACCTGATCGGCTCGCTGGAGTTCAGCATTCCCTATCTTGCCCATGCGCCGGGCCTGTACAACGCGGTGATGGGCTCGACGTGGGTGAGCAAACTGCTGGCGGACAAGATCGGCATGGTCGACAGCCCACTGATCAGCCGTTTCAACTTCCAGGCCACCCTGAGCCGTTGCCGGGTCGGTGTTGCCAGCGTGCCAGCGCTGCGCGAGCTGACCCCGGCCCAGCGTGAGCGCAGCATCGTGCTGGTCCAGGATGCCTTTACCCGTTACTTCGAGACGCCGCTGCTGGCCGCGTTTATCGAGCTTGCCCATCGTCTGGGGCATCGTGTGTTCATGGCGCCCTACAGCGCCAACGGCAAGCCGCTGCACGTGCAGGGCTTTCTCGGTGCGTTCGCCAAGGCGGCGATCCGCAATGGTAGCCAGTTGAAGGCGCTGGCCGACTGCGGCGTGCCTTTGGTTGGCCTGGATCCGGCGATGACGCTGGTCTATCGCCAGGAGTATCAGAAGGTGCCTGGCCTGGAAGATTGCCCGAAGGTGCTGCTGCCGCAGGAGTGGTTGATCGATGTGCTGCCTGAACAGGCGGTGGCGGATGCCGGTCACTTCCGGTTAATGGCCCATTGCACCGAGAAGACCAACGTGCCGGCCAGTACCAAGCAGTGGGAGCAGGTGTTTGCCCGCATGGGGCTGAAGCTGGTGACCGAGGCGACCGGCTGCTGCGGGATGTCCGGCACTTATGGGCATGAGGCGCGCAATCAGCAGACGTCGCGGACCATCTTCGAGCAGTCGTGGGCGACCAAGCTGGATAAACAAGGGGAGCCGTTGGCGACTGGCTATTCGTGCCGTAGCCAGGTCAAGCGCATGGCCGACAAGCAGATGCGCCATCCGCTGGAGGTGGTGTTGCAGTACGCCCTGCGCTGACCCTCAA
>NZ_JBICKL010000117.1:0-97315 GCF_043104195.1 Pseudomonas sp. xss_2 | reverse complement strand
CACCGAAGCGAGGGGACCCGAAGCGCAGCGTAGGGCCGGATGGTGGAGCGCAGACCTTTTGGTTACTTTTGGGGCGTTTGCCAAAAGTGACCCGCCGTAAGGGCGGAAAGGTGAATCAGCGTCTCCATCGCAAATGGATCTGCTCCCAAACCTAAAAACTACAAATCAAGAATCAAGAATCAAGAATCAAGAATCAAGAATCAAGAATCAAGAATCACGCCGCAAATCCGGCGGAATCGGCAAATCCTTCTTCAACGGATCCGGCGCCTTCCCCTTGCCAGCCCGGTACTGCCGAATCTGGAACACATAAGCTAACACCTGCGCCACCGCCAAATACAACCCAGCCGGAATCTCCTGCTCAAGCTCGGTAGAGTAATAGATCGCCCGCGCCAACTCCGGCGACTCCAAAATCTGCACCTTATGCTCAGCAGCAATCTCACGCATCTTCAACGCAATGAAGTCGGTGCCCTTGGCCAGCAGCAGCGGCGCCGCCGAGCCCTTATCGGGGTCATACTTCAGCGCCACCGCATAGTGCGTCGGGTTGGTAATGATCACGTCAGCCTCAGGCACCGCAGCCATCATGCGCCGCTGCGAAACCTCCCGCTGCAACTGACGAATCCGCTGCTTGACCTCAGGCTTGCCTTCACTGTCCTTGTACTCGTCGCGCACTTCCTGCTTGGTCATCTTCAACTTCTTGTGCGTTTGCCACAGCTGGAACGGCACATCCAGCGCGGCAATCAGCAACAGCCCCGCCGCCATCCACAAGGCACTCCACCCGACCACCTGGACACTGTGAATGATCGCCTGCTCAAGCGGCTCATTGGCAATCGCCAACAACGCCTCGCGGTCGCTGGAAAGCACCACCAGCGCCACCACCAAGATCATGAAAAACTTCGCCAATGCCTTGAGCAGCTCGGTCAAAGCGTTCAAGGAGAACATGCGCTTGATCCCCGCCAAGGGATTCATGCGACTGAATTTGGGCTGCAACAGGCTGCCTGAGAACAGGAACCCACCCAGAGCAATCGGTGCGATGAAGGCGACCACGAACAACAGCACCAGGATCGGCTGGGTAGCCCAGATGGCCGTCTTGCCCGAGTTGAGCAAATAGGCGGCCATGGACCCTTCAGCCATCAACACCTCACGCGGCAAGCTGAAGTTCAACCGCATCAGCTCCATCAGGGTCTCGCCCAGATAGCCACCAAAGGCCAGCAGTGCGCCTGCCCCGCCGAGGGTGACGGCGACGGTGTTCAGCTCCTTGGAGCGGGCAACCTCGCCCTTCTCGCGCGCCTGCTTCTTGCGCTTGTCGGTGGGTTCTTCTGTCTTGTCCTGACCACTCTCGCTCTCAGCCATGCTCAGCGCGCCCGTGCCAGTTCACGCAGCCATTGCAGCGCTTCGCTGGCCAATGCCTGGTAGTGGGAGAGAATGTCGGCAAGGCCCACCCAGAAGATGGCCATGCCCATCACCAATGTCAGCGGAAAACCGATCGAGAAGATATTCAACTGCGGCGCAGCGCGGGTCATTACGCCGAAGGCGATGTTGATCACCAACAGCGCAGCAATCACCGGTAGCACTAATAACAATCCGGCACCCAACACCCAACTCAAGCGCCCAGCCAGCTCCCAGAAGTGATTGACCATCAGCGCGTTGCCAACCGGCAAGGTGGTAAAGCTTTCGGTCAACACCTCGAACACCACCAGATGGCCATTCATCAACAGAAACAGAATACTCACCAGCATGGTCATGAACTGGCTAACCACTGCCACGTTGACACCGTTGGCCGGGTCGACCATCGAGGCAAACGCCATACCCATCTGCACCGCAACGATCTGCCCAGCCACCACGAACGCCTGAAACAGCATCTGCAATGAGAAACCAAACACCGCACCGATGATCACCTGCTCGCCACACAGCAAAAAGCCCTGCAGGCTCAGCGGTTCGAACTCGGGTAATGGCGGCAGACCCGGCACGATCACCACAGTAATCGCCAGGGCCGCATACAGGCGAATACGCGCCGGGAGCATCTTGGTGCCGAAGATCGGCATGGTCATCAGCACCGCAGTGACCCGGAACAGCGGCAGCATGAAGGTCGCAACCCAGGTCCCAATCTGCGCGTCGGTCAGCTCCAGCATGGCCGCCTCACCCGATCAGCTGCGGAATGCTGGTGTACAGACCAATGAAGTACTCCATGAACTTCTGGGTAAGCCATGGGCCAGCGACAATCAAGGTCACCAGCATCATCAGCAAACGCGGCAGGAAGCTCAGGGTCTGCTCGTTGATCTGGGTGGCGGCCTGGAACATCGCCACCACCAGACCGATCAACAGGCTCGGCACCACCAGCACGGCCACCATCAGGGTGGTTAGCCACAGAGCGTCGCGGAACAGGTCGACAGCAACTTCAGGTGTCATGCAAGGCTCTCCTTGACGGCGTCAGACGCCGCCGAAACTGCCAGCCAGGGTGCCCATGATCAGCGCCCAGCCATCGACCAGCACGAACAGCATGATCTTGAACGGCAAGGAAATGATCAGCGGCGACAGCATCATCATACCCATCGCCATCAGCACGCTGGCGACCACCATGTCGATGATCAAAAACGGGATGAAGATCATGAAGCCGATCTGGAACGCGGTCTTGAGCTCGGAGGTCACGAACGCCGGCACCAGGATGGTCAGCGGCGCCTGGTCCGGGCTGGCGATATCGGTACGCTTGGACAAGCGCATGAACATGTCCAGGTCGCTTTGCCGGGTCTGCGCGAGCATGAAGTCCTTGAGCGGGACCTGGGCCTTGTCGATGGCCTGCTGGGCGGTCATCTGCTCGTTCAGATAGGGCTGGATCGCCGTCTGGTTCACCCGGTCGAACACCGGCGCCATGATGAAGAAGGTCAGGAACAGCGCCATGCCGGTCAGCAGTTGGTTCGACGGCGTCTGCTGCAGACCCAGGGCCTGACGCAGGATGGAGAAGACGATGATGATCCGGGTAAAGCTGGTCATCAGGATGACGAACGCTGGAATGAAACTCAGCGCCGTCATGATCATCAGGATCTGCAGGCTGACCGAATATTCCTGCTGCCCGTCCGCCCCGCTGGACAGGGTGATGGCCGGGATCGACAGGGGGTCGGCGGCCAGGGCCTGCGGCGCCGCCAACCACAGCACGACTGGCAACAAGGTGCTCAACAGGATGCGCAGGGCGCCACTCATTACTTCTTGTCCTTCTGATCCTTGCCCATCAGCTCGAGCAGCCGCTGGGCGAATTCCGGCGTGGCCGGACGGGCACCCGCGGGCACCTCGACCGGTTCGGCCAGCACATGCAGGGCCTCGATGCTGCCCGGGCTATGCCCGATCAGGATCTGCTCCTTGCCCACCTGTACCAACAACAACCGATCACGCGGACCGATGGCGCGCGTACCGACGATTTCGATCACTTGCCCACTACGCGGCGCGGCGCCTTGCATCCGGCGCACCAGCCAGGCGAGCAAGAAGATCAGACCGACCACCAGCAACAGCCCGAAGACCATCTGCGCCAGTTGCCCGCTAAGACTGCCTGGGGTTCCAGGGGCAGGCGTGGCAGGGATCGTCGCAGCGATCGCTACCTCACTGGCGAGCAGCGCCGCCAGGGCCGTCGCGGCCCGCATCAGCGCCTTCACTCAGCGCAGCTTCTTGATACGTTCGCTTGGGCTGATCACGTCGGTCAGGCGAATGCCGAACTTCTCGTTGACCACCACGACCTCGCCATGGGCGATCAGCGTGCCGTTGACCAGCACGTCGAGCGGCTCGCCGGCCAGGCGGTCAAGCTCGATCACCGACCCCTGGTTGAGCTGCAGCAGGTTGCGAATGTTGATTTCGGTGCTGCCCACTTCCATCGAGATGCTCACCGGAATATCCAGGATCACATCCAGGTTGGGGCCTTCGAGGCTGACGTTTTCGTTCGGCTTGGGCGAGCTGGCGAACTCTTCCATTGGCAGTCGGCCGGCACCGGAGTTGCCCGCGTCCGCCGCCAGCAGTGCATCGATGTCGGACTGGCCGGCATCGCCGGTCTCTTCCAGGGCTGCTGCCCACTCATCTGCCAAAGCCTGCTCCTCGGGGGAGCTGATCTCGTTTTCGTTAGCCATAATATCCTCGACAAGCATTCAATTCGGGGGTTGCGAGCGGCACGCCTTCAGCGGCGCTCGATCGGATCGATGATCTGCAGCGACAGGGTGCCCTTGTGCGACCCCAGCCGCGCCTTGAACGACGGCACGCCGTTGGCACGCAGCACCAGGTGCTCAGGCAGCTCCACGGGAATCACATCGCCAGGCTGCATGTGCAGGATGTCGCGCAGCTTGAGCTGACGCCGCGCCACGGTGGCCGAGAGCGGCACGCTGACGTCCAGCACGTCCTCGCGCAGGGCCTTGACCCAGCGCTCGTCCTGATCGTCCAGGTCGGACTGGAAGCCCGCGTCGAGCATTTCGCGCACCGGCTCGATCATCGAGTACGGCATGGTCACGTGCAGGTCGCCGCCACCGCCATCGAGTTCGATGTGGAAGGTCGACACCACCACCGCCTCGCTTGGGCCAACGATGTTGGCCATGGCCGGGTTGACCTCGGAGTTGATGTACTCGAAGTTGACCGGCATGATCGCCTGCCAGGCTTCCTTGAGGTCAACGAAGCACTGGTCCAGGACCATGCGCACCACCCGCAGCTCGGTCGGGGTGAACTCACGCCCTTCGATCTTGGCGTGACGCCCGTCGCCACCAAAGAAGTTGTCCACCAACTTGAACACCAGCTTGGCATCGAGGATGAACAGCGAGGTGCCGCGCAGCGGCTTGATCTTGACCAGGTTGAGGCTGGTCGGCACGTACAGCGAGTGCACGTACTCACCGAACTTCATCACCTGCACGCCACCGACCGCGACATCGGCGGAGCGGCGCAGCAGGTTGAACATGCTGATCCGGGTGTAACGGGCAAAGCGCTCGTTGATCATCTCCAGGGTCGGCATGCGCCCACGCACGATCCGGTCCTGGCTGGTCAGGTCATAACTTTTGACGCTGCCCGGCTCGGCTGCGCTTTCGGTCTGTACCAGCCCATCATCGACGCCGTGCAACAGGGCATCGATCTCATCCTGGGACAGCAGGTCCTGTACGGCCATTGCGGACTCCTACTGCAATACGAAATTGGTGAACAGCAGCTGGTCGACGACCGGCTTGCCGACTTCCTTCTGCGCCACTTCCTGAACCACCGCAGTGGCCTTCTGGCGCAGCATTTCCTGGCCGACCGAGCTGCTGGCCAAGGTGTCGAAACCTTGCCCGGAGAACATCATCACCAGGTTGTTGCGAATGACCGGCATGTGCACTTTGAGCGCGTCCAGGTCAGCCTGGTTGCGGCCCTGCATGGTGATGCTCACCTGCATGTAACGCTGGCGGCCGTTCTGATTGAAGTTGACCACGAAGGCTGGGGCCAGGGGCTCGTAGATCGCTGCCGGCTTGATGTTGGCCAGGGCTGGGTCCGCTGCCGGAGCCGACTCGCTCTTGTGCATGATGAACCAGGTGGCGCCCACCGACAGGCCGACGGCCAGTAGCAGGGCTACTACCAGCAGCAGGATCAGCTTGAGTTTGCCTTTCGTGGCGGGGTCTTTCACTGCGTCGCTCTTCGCCATGCCAATAATCCGTCGTCCATCGGGGTTTCAAAGGAGGATGACGTGGCTTGAGCAAGTGTTATGCCAGAATCGCCGGGAGGGGCGATTGCCGGGCCAGGTGAATGATAAACCGCTGCGGTGCATGGCCAGGGCTGCGCCCTGGTTCGCGGGCAAGCCCGCACAGAGTTAGCGTCGTCTTTCTAACGCGTGGCCGGCTCGCCCCCTGCAGGAGCGGGCTTGCCCGCGAACCAGGGCGAAGCCCCGATCAGGCGTAGTAATCGACCGCACTATCGCCGATCACCACTTGCTGCTCGAGTGGCTGGGCAGCGGCATCTGCCAGCTCGCCTTGCTCGCCGGAGGCCGCTTGTGCACGCCGTGCTGCTACTCCAGATAGCTGCGAGCTATCTTGTTGCGCCTGCTGTTGCTGACCGCGCGACTGATCGGCAACGTTGACATCAGGCTGGGCCAGGCCCTGCTGGGCAAACAGCTCGCGCAGGCGATGCAGCTGACTGTCGAGGCTGTCACGCACGCCAGCATGGCCGCTGATGAAGGTGATTTGGGTCGCCTGGTCCGCCGCTACATTGACGCGAATATCCAAGCGCCCCAACTCAGCCGGCTCCAGTTGAATCTCGGCAGACTTGAGGTTCTGACTGGAAAGGTACATCACCCGGTTCACCAAGCCCTCGGTCCAGGCGTTCTGATTCATCGACAGCGGCTGATGCAATGGCGCCGGGTTGACCGGCAGCGCATTGGCGGTTTTCGCCGTGGCTGCCTGGGTCAGACTGGCCAGGCGATCGGCGAAGTCATCGACCCGAGTGTCACTGCTGGCACTTTTGATGTCCTTCAGGCCATCTTCAAGCAAACTGCCAAAGGCTTTATCGCCCGGCTCGGACTGCTCACCCTCGGTTTGCGATTTGCCGATCAGGTTCGCCAAGGTATTGACGGCTGACTGGCCATCGTCAGGCTGCGGCTGGGCGTTATCAGCACTATTGGCGTGGGCCGAGGTGGTGCCTTTGGCCTGGGCGCTCTGCTCAAGGGCCAAGCGCAGGGTGGGCAAGCCCGCCAGGGGGTCAGCCTCAGGATCGAACGTTTCATTGGCCGCTTCGTCGCCCACAGTTGGCGCCAACGGTGCCGCTGGCAGGGGTTGTTGGACCACGGCCTGGAGCACTGGTGCCACTGCCTCGGCTTGCGCCTGGATCAATTGAGCACCGGGCTGCGCATCGGTCACCTGACCTGCAACCAGGCTGGCATCCAGTGAACTGGCAGCGTCATCCTGAGCGGTTTCGCCTGCTGCAAGGGCTGCATCGGCGGCTGGCAAATTCTTGCCGTCATCGGCAATCGATGACTTATCGCCAGCGTCTTGCTTGCCGCTGGCGGCAGCATCCGGTTTGTCTTTGGGCTTGGCCTGGGCAACCTTGTCGTCACGCACAGGGCTGCTATCACGCCCCTGCTTGGCCATGACCTGATCGAACCCTTTACCCTGCTCGGCCACCGCCGACTGGGGCTTGTCAGCCATGCCAGTGGTCGCGCGCGACTGCTTGGCGACAGCGCTGGCTTGCAACAAAGGGTTGGGTGCGACAGGCATTGAAAAGTCTCCGCGCCAGATGGCGTAAAAATCGTCTGGGCAGAAACAGGCAAAAGTCGCGCCAAGTTTTGATCAGCCGCTAGAAATGCGCGCACATTCACCGCGGTAGAAGCACTGAACTTCACGGTACTCCTGGTCGATGCGGTTGATCAGATCTTCGATGCCATACAACCGCGACTGGCGCACCCGCTCTTCAAGCTGCTGACACAGCGCCGCCAAGCCAACAGCGCCCATATTGCTACTGCTGCCCTTGAAGCTATGGGCAGCCATGCCGAGCTCGGCCGCATTCTTGGCACCGTGCAGTTGACTCAGGCGTCGTTCTGAGTCCTCCAAAAAGGTCTCCAGCAGCTGTTGATAGCCGCCCTCCATGACGTCTTGCAGGTCGCTCAGAACCTGGTGATCGATATGCATGTCCACCACTTGCTCACTCCTTGATCAAGTCCAGTATGACGTATTGGCCGGCTGCCGGGGCCTGCACTCACCAACAGATTTGTATCCGCGCGCAGCGCCCGCCTTCCAGCCATTGCGCGTGCTGGCTCAAGCGCCGCACCAGATTCACTCCACGACCACTGAAGCCTTGCTCATGCGCAGGTCGAGCTAAAACCTGTTCGACATCAAAGCCTGCACCACTGTCTCGCACCTCAATGGTCAGACGCCCGCCTTGGCCGTGCGGTTCAACCCTTAAATCAAAGCGCACATCGCCATCGACCTGCCGCGCCAGGCGCTCTGCGCGCTGCCGATAGTATTCGGCAAAGCCGCTGGCATCGCGCTTGAGGCCCGAATCCAAGCCCAGCACGCCATGCTCCAGGGCGTTGGAATACAGCTCACTGAGCACACTGTGCAACACCCCGCTGCTTGGCCGCAGCCCATGGACCTCTTGCAGCAACTGCAACAGGTAGGGCACGGGGTTGAAGCGCTTCAAGCTATCGCCCCGCAGCGTGAACCCCAGCGACCAATCCAGCGGGCTAGATCGACCACTGTCAGAGTAGAGCATTGCCGCAGGCGCCTCGAATCCCGGTTCAACCATGCGGATGTCGCACAGACTGATATCGTCGCGAGCACGCCCGCCAAAACGCTCCAGCGCCTGCAACACATCATCGAACAAACGCTCTGGGTCAAGGTTCTCGGCCATCACCGCCTGCAAGCGCTCGACACCGAACAAGCGCTCTTGATCATCGCTGGTATCAAGCACCCCGTCCGATAGCAACAGCAGCCGTTCGCCCACGCCCAGCGGCATTACCTCGGTGCTGTCATCGAATCGCTCTGGCGCCAGGATACCCAGCGGCAAATGCCTGGAGGCCAGGGTCGCCAGCAGCTCGCCACTGGCCGACAACCGATAGCCGTCGGGCATGCCGCCATTCCATACTTCCACGCAGGCTCCCTGGAAGCTCAGGTTCAGCAACAGCGCACAGCAGAACATGTCCACCGGCAGGATCCGCTTGAGCTTGGCGTTCATCTCACGCAGGGTTTCGGCCAGGCCATAGCCCTTGGCCGTCATGCCGTAGAACACTTCTGCCAGGGGCATGGCGCCGACCGCCGCAGGCAGACCATGACCGGTGAAGTCACCCAGCAGCACATGCATGTCACCGCTAGGAGTAAAGGCTGCCAACAACAGATCGCCATTGAACAGCGCATACGGCGACTGCAAGTAACGAATATTCGGTGAGCGCAGGCAACCGCTGTGGGCCACCTTGTCGAATACAGCCTTGGCCACCCGCTGCTCGTTGAGCAAGTGATGGTGGTGACGGGCTATCTGGTCGCGCTGCTCCAGCACCGTTGCTTGCAACCTGCGCAAACGGTCCATGGCGTGGATCTTGGCGCCGAGAATCACCGCACTGTAGGGCTTGGCCACGAAGTCATCGCCGCCCGCTTCAAGGCAACGCACCAGGTCGTCGTCTTCGCTGAGCGAGGTGAGAAAGATGATCGGCACCAGCGCCTGACCGGCCAGCGCCTTGATCTGGCGGGCGGCCTCGAAACCGTCCATCACCGGCATCAGCGCATCGAGCAGAACCAGCTGCGGGCGTTTTTCGGCGAACAGGGCAACGGCTTGCTCGCCGTTTTCGGCGGTGAACACCTCGTGACCTTGGCGACGAATGATTTGCGCAAGCAATAGCCGGTCTGCCGCTCCATCTTCGGCGATCAATACGCGCAGCGCTTGGTCGGCTGGCATTGGGGCTGTCAGCTGATGTCGAAGAGCTTGTCGAAATTGGAAATGGCCAGGATCTTGCGCACGTCGGAGCTGGTGTTGATCACGCTGATGCATGAGTCATCACCGCCTTCGTGATCGCGCAACAACAGCAGCATGCCGAGGGCGGAACTGTCCAGGTAGGTGGCCTCCTTGAGGTCGACCACAACAGTATCGGGGCGCTCAGGCTGGCGCTCATAGGCGCTTCGAAACTCCTGGTGCCTGCCGAAATCGAAGCGACCCTTGACCTTGATCGTCAGCTTTTTCTCGTCCCGTGAAAAATCAGTTTCGACTGCCATGCTAGCGATTCCTTCGATGATGGCGAATGCGACTTCAGAAGGTTTAGCAGGCCAGCGGCTGTGCCGCAAGCGGGTGGTGCGGGCACCGCGTACTACATGTAGCTCTGCCGAGGCAAGCGCTGGGACAATTCATCCAGCAGCTTCTGCTCGCGCTTGTCCTCGGCCCGGCGCGCCTCATCCAAGTAACGCTGGACCAGCTTGCGCAACCCCTCGACCCGCGCATAAGCCTGCTGCCAGGCATTGCGCGCGTTGTTCAAGTTGGTCTGGTGCCAGGTCAGGCTCTGGCGCTGCTGGGTCATGGCCGTTTCAAGTTGCGCAAGGAAGCGCTGGTAGTTGAGCAACCAGCTGCCGTTGACCCCCTGCCCGCCGCGATTGATCCACTGCGCCTGGTAATCTTCGCGAAAGCGCTCAAGCTCAGCTAACTTGGCCTGCGCCTGAGCCACCTGCTGCTGAAAATGGCCAAGCCGTTGCACGGCCTTGCGCTCGGCCTCCTCGGCCATTTCCACCACTGGCGCCAGGCGCGCGGCTCGACTGGGCATGGCCATGGCCTATCAACCGCCCGCCGGCGCAGCGAACACCGCACCCAGCTGTTCGCGGCTCTGCGCCATGCTGACGTTTTCGTCCAGGCCTTGGCGCAGGAAGCCGACCAGCTTGGCCTGCAGCGCGATGGCCAGGTCCGTCTCCGGATCGCCACCCGCCACGTAGGCACCCACGCTGATCAGGTCGCGGCTTTGCGACAGGCGCGACCACAATTGCTTGAATTTCTGCGCCTGGCGCAAGTGATCGGCATCGACCACCTGGGGCATGACCCGGCTGATCGACGCTTCGATATCGATCGCCGGATAATGCCCCTCTTCAGCCAGGCGCCGCGACAACACGAAGTGACCATCGAGCACACCCCGCGCTGAGTCGGCGATCGGATCCTGCTGGTCGTCACCTTCCGAGAGCACGGTGTAGAAGGCGGTGATCGAACCGCCCCCAGCCTCGCCATTACCGGCGCGTTCCACCAACTTGGGCAGTTTGGCGAACACTGACGGCGGATAGCCACGGGTCGCCGGCGGCTCGCCGATGGCCAGGGCAATTTCCCGCTGGGCTTGGGCGAAACGGGTGAGCGAATCCATCAACAGCAGGACATTCTTGCCTTTGTCGCGAAAGTATTCGGCGATCCGCGTGCAGTACATGGCCGCGCGCAAGCGCATCAGCGGCGCATCGTCGGCAGGAGAAGCCACCACCACCGAACGCTTGAGGCCCTCTTCGCCAAGGATGTGCTCGATGAACTCCTTGACCTCACGACCCCGCTCGCCGATCAACCCGACCACGATGATTTCGGCTTCGGTGAAGCGGGTCATCATGCCCAGCAGCACCGACTTACCCACACCGGTACCGGCAAACAGGCCCAGGCGCTGGCCGCGACCGACCGTCAACAAACCGTTGATGCTGCGGATACCGACATCCAGCGGCTGGCTGATCGGGTCGCGGTTGAGCGGGTTGATCACCGGGCCGTCCATCGGCACCCAGTCTTCAGCCTTCATCCCGCCCTTGCCGTCCAGCGCACGGCCAGCGCCGTCGAGCACCCGCCCCAGCATGCTCATGCCCATCGGCAGGCGGCCGCTGTCATCCAGTGGCACCACGCGCGCGCCCGGGGCGATGCCGGCGATGCTGCCGACCGGCATGAGGAACACTTTACTGCCGGAAAAGCCCATCACCTCGGCCTCGACCTGGACCGGGTGATAACTGTCGTCATTGATCACCATGCAGCGGCTACCGACGGCGCCGCGCAAGCCTTCGGCCTCCAGGGTCAGGCCGACCATGCGCAGCAGACGCCCCTCCACCACGGGCTGCTCAGGCAACTTGATCGCCTCGGCGTATCCGCCCAGGCGCTTGCCGAAACTGGTGCGATCAAGGCGCATCAGTAGCTCCAGAAGGGGCATCCAGTTCGATGGACAGATCTGCCGCCGCCGGATGCAGGGCCTGGTCATGCAACTGGTCGAACAGTTGCGCCACGGCCTTCTCCATACGGGTTTCCACAGTGGCGTCGATGCGGCTGTGGGCTGTCTCGATGCGGCAACCACCTGGCAGCAGCGCCTCGTCTTCAAGCAACTTCCAGCTCTCCTCATGCCGTTCGCGCAAGGCCTTGGCCAGCTCGAAGTCTTGCGGATTGAGATGGATGCGAATGTTGTCGGCGCCCATGGGCAGCAGTTTGAGTGCCTCGCGCAACACGTGGGTGATATGGCTGGAGTCGTTGCGCAGTTCGCGACCGATCACCTGACGGGTCACATGGGCGACCAGATGCACCAGGGATTTTTCGATCTGGGTATCCTGCTCGGCGATCGGCTCGAGCAAATGCCCCATCAGCTGTTCCAGGCTTTGCAGCTTGGCCGCCAGGGCCACTTCAGCCTCCTGGCGCACCTTCAACTGAGTGCTGTGAAAGCCCTCGCGCTCGCCAGTGGCGAAGCCTTCGTTGTAGGCCTCCTGGCGGATCGCTTCGAGCTCTTCGAGAGTCAGCGGCTGGACTTCCTCCAGCGGCACTTCCTCGACTTCTTCCTCGATCACTTCTGGCTCAGGTTCCGGCTCAGGTGCCGGGTCGAAGCTAGGCAGCGCCCACACATCGACGCCCTCGAGGTCGCGGGCACGGATCAGGTCGCTGGGGTGTTCAGTAGTAGACATGCTTGATGTTCCCGAAACCAATTTCAACCAGAGCAGCGTGGGTGCGGGCTTGCCCCGCGATAGCGATAGCAGTGACAACCTTGCTGCCTGTTCTGATGCTATCGCGAGGCAAGCCCGCGCCAACGCCACCACCCGGTGAATTCGTTAGATCATCTCTTCGGCGCCCTTGCCGCCAAGCACGATCTCGCCGGCATCGGCCATGCGCCGGGCGATGGTGAGGATTTCTTTCTGCGCCGTTTCCACGTCGCTGACCCGCACCGGCCCCTTGGCTTCCAGATCGTCGCGCAGCAGCTCCGAGGCACGCTTGGACATGTTCTTGAAGATCTTGTCCTTGACCCGCTCGTCGGCGCCCTTGAGCGACACCACCAGCACGTCCGAGGACACTTCGCGCAGCAGCGCCTGGATGCCGCGGTCGTCGACGTCGGCCAGGTTGTTGAAGACGAACATCAAGTCTTCGATCTGCTCCGACAGGTCGTTGTCGATTTCGCGGATCGAATCCATCAGCTGACCTTCGACCGAGCTGTCGAGGAAGTTCATGATGTCGGCAGCGCGCTTGATACCACCCAAGGTGGTGCGCGCGGCGTTGGAGTTGCCGGAGAACTGCTTCTCGAGGATCTGGTTCAGTTCCTTGAGCGCCGCCGGTTGCACGGTGTTGAGCGAGGACACGCGCAAGATGATGTCCAGACGCACCTTGTGGTCGAAGTTGCCCAGCACCTCACCGGCCTGGTCAGGGTCAAGGTAGGCCACCACAATCGCCTGGATCTGCGGGTGCTCGTAGCGGATGACGTCGGCCACGGCGCGCGGCTCCATCCACTTCAGGCTGTCCAGGCCGCTGGTGTTACCACCCAGCAGGATGCGGTCGATCAGGCCGTTGGCCTTGTCCTCACCCAGCGCCTGGTTGAGCATCTTGCGGATGTAGCCGTCGGAGCCCACGCCCAGGCTGGTCTGGTCGCCGACGATCTCGACGAACTCGCTCATCACCTGCTGAACCTGCTCGCGATGGACGTTGCCCATCTGCGCCATGGCCACACCGACCCGCTGCACTTCCTTGGGGCCCATGTGCCGCAGCACCTGGGCGGCATCGGTCTCGCCCAGCGAGAGCAGGAGGATCGCCGCTTTGTCGGTGCGGCTCAGCTTGGCGGTAACGGCTCGGTTATCACTCATCGGCGTTGATCCACTCTTTCACGACCTGGGCCACGCGACCCGGGTCTTCGGCCACCAGGCCTTTGATTGCGTTCAGCTGTGCCTCGTAACCCTCGCTTGGGCTCGGCAACAGAATGCTTTGCGGGCCACCGAGGCTGACGCGGTCGTTGGCCAGTTCGCCATCCAGACCGATCATCCCGCCCAGTTCCATGTCGCTATCGCTGGCAGCCTGCTTGCCGCCACCGGTGATGTTGTTGAGCACAGGACGCAGCACACCGAACACCAGCACCAGGATGAACACCACGCCGAGCACTTGCTTGACGATGTCCCAGAACCACGGCTGCGAGTAGAACGGAATGTCAGCGATTTCCGTGCCACGGTCGGCGGCGAACGGCACGTTGATCACCGTCACGCTGTCGCCACGGCTGGCGTCGAAGCCAACGGCGTCCTGTACCAGGCGGGTGAAGCGCGCCAGATCTTCGGCGCCCCACGGCGCACGAGTCATTTCGCCCGTGGCGGCATCGAGCTTGGCCTGGTCATCGACTACCACGGCCACCGACAGGCGGCTCAGACGCCCTTGCTGCTGGCGGGTGTGGCTGATCGAGCGATCCAACTCGAAGTTCTTGGTCGACTGCTTGCGCTTGTCGGCCGGGTACGGCGCGAGCATCGGCTGGCCGGTGACCGGGTCCATGATCTGTGCGCCGTTGGCATCGAGCAGCGGCTGGCCAGGTTGGACTGCCCCGGCAGGCGGCGCTGCGGCGGTCGCGTTTTCCGGCGCTGCGGCACCGGCTGGCGGCTGGTTGCTCAGGGCGCCAGGCACGCCTTGCGGGCCTTGGCTGCTGGTGCGCTGCTCATCGACCGACTGCTCGCTGCGCAGCGCCGGCTGATCAGGGTTGAACTGCTCGGAGGTGGACTCGGTGGCACTGAAGTCGACGTCTGCCGAAACTTCGGCCTTGTAGCGGTCGTTGCCCAGCACCGGCTGCAGGATGTTGTGCACGCGCTGGGTGAGCATGCCTTCCATGCGGCGGCTGTAGTCGAACTGTTTGCCAGCCATGGTCAGGGCAGTGTCTTGCAACTGATCGGAGAGCAGGTTGCCCTTCTGGTCGACCACAGTGACCTGCGACTTGTCCAGCTCCGGCACACTGGTAGCGACCAGGTTGACGATCGCCATCACTTGGCCCGATTCCAGGGCCCGGCCCGGATACAACTCGACCAGCACCGAGGCGCTCGGCTTGCGCTCGTCACGCACGAACACCGAGCTCTTCGGAATCGCCAGGTGCACGCGGGCGGCCTTGACGTTGTTCAGGCTGGAGACGGTGCGGGCCAGTTCGCCTTCGAGGCTGCGACGGTAGCGGGTCGCCTCCATGAATTGGCTGGTACCCAGGCCCTGCTCTTTGTCGAGCAGCTCGAAGCCAACATTGCCATCGCTTGGCGCCACGCCAGCGGCAGCCAGTTTCAGGCGCGCACGGGAGAGGTCGTCGGCCTTGACCAGCAATGCGCCGGAGTTGGGTTCCACGTTGTAAGGAATGTCAGCCGCGCCGAGCACTTCCATGACTTGCTTGGTATCCATGCCCGCCAGGCTGCCGTACAGCGGCCGGTAGTCCGGCTGTTGCGACCAGAGCACCACGGCAAAGCCGATCGCCACGCTGGCAGACAGGCCGACCAGCAGGCCAACCTGACGCAGCATGGGCATCTGCGAGATGTTTTCCAGGAACGCCATGCCAAACAGCGGCGGCTTTGCCGCTGGCGGGCCACTTTTGGCGGGGGCGTTATCGACGACTGCTTCGGCCATGACTCAATCTGTCCTCAAACCGGCATCTGCATGATGTCCTGGTACGACTGAACAACTTTGTTGCGTACCTGGGTCAGCGCCTGGAAGGACACGGTGGCTTTTTGCGAAGCGATCATCACGTCGGTCAAGTCGACACCGCTCTTGCCGATTTCGAAGGCATTGGCGATCTGCGACGAGGCCTGCTGGGTATTGTGCACGGCACCAATGGCACTGCCGAGCAGATCGGCAAAGCTGCTCTGCCCCGGCGCCAGCTCAGGCGCGGCAGCGACCTTGGGCAGCGACATGGCATCGGCCTGCATGGCACGCATGTCCAACATCAGACGATTGAATTCAACACCTTGGCTCATGAACTTCTCTCTCCGGCGGCCGCATTTTTTTGACACTCATGCAGCGGATAGGCTGGAGCTAGCAACAAGAGTGCCAGCCCAATCCACAATCGCGTTAAAAATCCTCGATCAGCCGAACAGGCTGGCCTCTACATCCAGCCCAGCATCACGCATCTGCGCCAGCTTGTAGCGCAACGTGCGCGGGCTGATGCCCAGGCGATCGGCAGCCTCTTTGCGTCGGCCACGTTCGGCGCGCAAGGTGTCGATGATCATCTGGTATTCATGACGGCGCATGTCGTCGCCCAGGCCACTGGCTTGGCCTGCGGCTTCAGGCGATGCCGGCTCGCTACTGACCGCAACGGGTGCCGACAAGGCAATGGCGCCACTCAGACAGAAATCCGCCGCCTCGATCACGCCACCCTGCTGCAGAATCAATGCGCGCTGCAACGCATTGTCCAGCTCGCGCACGTTGCCCGGCCACTGGTGCCCCTGCAGGCAGGCACGGGCATCCGCAGACAAGCGCACCGGGGCGTGCTTCATCTTCGCCACGTGACGCGCCAGCAGACGCTCGGCCAACGGCAAGATGTCGGCACTGCGCTGGCGCAGCGGACTCCAGGCCAAGGGGAACACCGACAAACGATAGTAAAGGTCTTCACGGAAGCGCCCCGCCGCCACTTCGCCCGCCAGATCACGGTTGGTCGTGGCCAGCACGCGAATATCCAGGGCGATCGGCTTGCGCCCACCCACCCGCTCCACCTCCCGCTCCTGCAGCACGCGCAGCAGCTTGGCCTGCAAGCCCAGCGGCATTTCGGAGATCTCGTCGAGCAACAGGGTGCCGCCGTCAGCCTGTTCGAACTTGCCCGGCTGGGCGGCGATGGCGCCGGTAAAGGCGCCCTTCTCATGGCCGAACAAAGTGGCCTCGAGCATGTTGTCGGGGATCGCCGCGCAGTTGATCGCGACAAACGCCTGGGTCGCGCGCGACGATTGCTGATGAATGTAACGCGCCAAGACTTCCTTGCCAGTGCCCGACTCACCAGAAATCAGCACGGTCGAATCGCTGCGCGCAACCCGCGCGGCCAGCTCCAGCAGCTGGCGACTGGCAGGCTCGCAGGCTACCGGCCCTTCTTCGTCGACGCCGCCCACCCGCCCACCGGCATGGCGCTCGACCAGGCTGAGCAGCGCTTTGGGCTCGAAAGGCTTGACCAGATAATCGGCAGCGCCCTGGCGCATGGCCTCGACCGCACGCTCGACCGCAGCGTGGGCGGTCATCAACAGCACCGGCAACTGCGGATGATGACAGCGCAACTGGGCCAGCAACTGGTGGCCGTCCATGCCGGGCATGTTGACGTCACTGACCACCAGGCTGAACGCTTCGCCTGCCACGGCTTCGAGCGCCTCTTCAGCAGAACCTACGGCGTGATAGGCAAACCCACCCAGCTCCAGGGTGTCGGCCAGGGCTTGACGCAAGACCCGATCATCTTCGACCAGCAGCACCTTGATGCCCATCACACGCCCCCCGCAGGCAGCTCGCCGATCAGCGGCAGAACAACCTGCACACAGGTACCACGCCCCACTTTCGAGCGCACCTTCAGCGCGCCTTGGTGGGCCCGCACCACTGCCTGAACTACCGCCAGCCCCAGACCGGTACCGGTAGCCTTGGTGGTCAAAAATGGCTCGCCCAGGCGCGCTAACAGCTGCGCATCAATGCCAGAACCTGCGTCACTCACGCTCAGGTGCAATGACTGCCCACGGCGGAACAGGTGAACCTTGACCCGCGCCGGGCCTTGGCAGGCCTGCAACGCGTTCTCGATCAGATTGAGCAAGGCACCCACCAAGGTGTCGCGATTGCACAGCAACTCACCCAGGTGAATATCGCACTGCCAGCGCACCGCATGCCCCTGCACATGTGATTGCGCCGCTTGCTGCAGCGCCTGGAACAAGGCCTTTGGGCCGATCCGATCAGACACCGGCAGCTCGCCGCGGGCGAATACCAGCATGTCGCGAACCTGATGCTCCAGCTCATGCAGGCGCTCTTTCAAATTGCCGGCAAAGCGCTGGCGCGTGTCGCGCGGGAGCTCTTGCTCGGCATCGGCCAGGTGACTGGCATAGAGCATGGCCGCCGACAACGGCGTACGGATCTGATGGGCCAGTGAAGCGACCATCCGCCCCAACGACGACAGCCGTTCATGACGGGCCAACTGATCTTGCAGGCGACGAGTTTCAGTCAAATCATTGAGCAGCACCAACTGGCCCGGCTCGGCATCCAGCGAACGGGTGGCGATCGACAAGCGCCGACCATCACGCAGCGACACCTCATGCCCATCGTCCTTGCGCGGGGCAAAGCTGCGGGCGATGACCTGCCGCCACAGCTGACCAATCAGCGGCTCACCGAGCAGCTCGCACGCGGCCGGATTGGCTTCGCGCACAAAGCCCTGGGCATCGATCACGATCACCCCGCCGGGCAGCAGGTCGAGCAGGTTTTGCAAACGATTGGCCAGGCGCTCCTTCTCGTCCAGCTCAGCCATGCGCTGGGCACTGACCACCGCCAGCTCGCCCTTGAGCTCGCTGACGCGCGCCTCAAGCATGCCGTACGACTCGCTGAGCTGGCTGGAGACCTGACTGAACAGCGCGAAGGCCTGTTCAAGGCCCAGTCGACTTTCCTGCTCGACCGGGGTACGCCCCTGCGGATCGGGGACTCGGGAAATCGTGGCGACTTGGGGCATCGTGCTCTCTCGCGTGACTGACCGTCAAAAACGGTGTGTTGCCTGCGATATAGCAATAGCCGTGCCGGAGATTCGAGAGGGCGTTGCGAAGAAAACCACAAGTGGGCGTGGAGCCCCTTGAATACGGGGCCTTGCGCCCCTGCAAATGGTGTGGACATTAGCTTCGGCGGGCCATCCCTTGCCCGGACCGAAGCGAACAGGCGTCAATCCTCCGCCTGCTCCTCGCCATCACGACGGCTCATACCGTACTTGCGCATCTTCTCCACCAGCGTGGTGCGACGAATACGCAGGCGCTCGGCGGCCCGAGCAACGATGCCATTGGCGTCGTCCAGCGCCTGCTGGATCAAGCCTTGCTCAAGGCTACCCAGGTAGTCCTTCAAGTCGAGGCCTTCCGGCGGCAACATGGCGTGGCTGGAGAAGTCCGGCGCGTGGCCATTGATCGCCACCCGCTCTTCAAGGTCGCTGCGCAAGCTGTCGACCAACTGCTCGTCTTCGTCATCGACGTAGCGGAATTTCTTCGGCAGCTCCGACACCCCGATCACCCCATAGGGGTGCATGATCGCCATGCGCTCGACCAGGTTGGCCAGCTCACGCACGTTGCCCGGCCAGCCATGCCGGCACAGCGACATGATCGATGCCGAGTTGAAGCGGATCGAGCCGCGCTTTTCGTGCTCCATGCGCGAGATCAGCTCGTTCATCAGCAGCGGGATATCCTCGACGCGCTCGCGCAGCGGGGCCATCTCGATGGGGAAGACGTTCAAGCGGTAGTACAGGTCTTCGCGGAAAGTGCCGTCCTCGATCATGGTCTCGAGGTTCTTGTGCGTCGCGGCAATGATGCGCACATCGATGCTTTGGGTCTTGTTGCTGCCCACCCGCTCGAAGGTACGCTCCTGTAGCACGCGCAGCAGCTTGACCTGCATCGGCAGCGGCATGTCGCCGATCTCATCGAGGAACAGGGTGCCGCCGTTGGCCAGCTCGAAACGCCCGGCACGGCTGGTGATCGCCCCGGTGAAGGCGCCCTTCTCGTGACCGAACAGCTCGCTTTCGAGCAACTCGGCCGGGATCGCCCCACAGTTGACCGGCACGAACGGCGCTTCGCGGCGCTTGGAGTGATAGTGCAGGTTGCGCGCCACCACTTCCTTGCCGGTGCCCGACTCACCCAGGATCAGCACGCTGGCGTCGGTATCGGCGACCTGCTGCATCATCTGGCGCACATGCTGGATGGCGCGGCTGGTCCCGACCAGGCTGCGGAACAGGTTCGGCTCGCGCTGACGACCACGCTCACGGGCCTGGTCGTACATCTCGCGATAGACCTGGGCACGGTGCAGCGAGTCGAGCAGCTGGCTGTAGCTGGGCGGCATTTCCAGGTTGGACAAGACCCGGCGGCGCAAATCTTCCGGGAACTCCGCAGAAGAAATTTCACCCAGAAGCAGAACTGGAAGGAACTCATCCCAGGCAGCCACTGTCTTAAGGAGCCCCAACACACTGGCTGGCGCATTTACGGTTCCGATGAGTACGCAGAGCACTTCACGACTGGAAGACAACGACTCCACCGCTTGCTGCCAATCCTGGCTGGAGCACGGGAGGTTTTCTTCGCCGAGGAAGTTCAACACCACCGCCAGATCGCGGCGGCGGGCGCTGTCGTCATCGATCAGGAGAATCTTGGTTTCACGCCACATGCAATAGCAACTTCCCTAGTCATATCGGCGCCCGAGGGCGTGCTCGACATCATTCCGACTGAATGGTCAGTGTTCGGACGTCTGAAATTCGAAAACAGCCACTAGTAAAGTCAAAAAACAGCACATAGTCAAATTTATGGCGCGCAGCTTTTTGCATCTTTCAGTGTCAGCTGAACAGATGGTATACCTTCGCCGCGTTTTTCGCCTGACGGATTTGCGCCATCTCGTCGACTACTGATTGACGCTCGCCACTTGCAACCTCGATTAGGTGCCGGTAAGTCTCCAGCAATTGCTCAAGACTTGCCCGCACCGCACCTTCGTTTTGCGATGCCTCTGCCAGCACGTCCTCGACGCACAAGCGGCATTCGAGGTCGAGCTCGCCCACCGCATCCCAATCGCGTCCGGCCAGGGCGGCCAACAACGCCTCACGGGTCTGTTCGATGCGCTCGATAACCTCGCTCATGACACTCTCCTTGAATCAGCCTTCAGGCTGCTGGTCGGCGATTGCATCCCAACCTTCCTTGACCGTGATCAGCAGGCGCGCGACTTCGTCGATGATCGCCGGATCGCCATTGATGTTGGCATCGATCAGACGGCGGCTCATGTAGGTGTACAAATTATCCAGGTCAGACAAGCTGTCGGCGTGCTTCTCAAGGTCCAGGCCTTCGCGCAGACCACCAATGATGTCGATGGCCTTGCCGATCAAGACACCACGCTGGGCGACATCCTTGCGCGCTATGGCGCCTTTGGCCTGAGCCAAGCGGTCCAGGCCACCCTGCATAAGCATCTGTACCAGACGGTGCGGGCTTGCTTCAGACGTCTGCGCCACGCCGTTGACTTTCTGGTATTGCCGAAGGGCCAACATCGGGTTCATGGATCTACCTCGTTGCAGCGAAAAGGTTGCGTATACCCTGTGTATCGCCGTCTCGTCAAAAAACTTTAGCGCCAAAACAAAAAGCCCGGTGCGTCGATATGACGCTACCGGGCTTTACGCATCAGCCTTGAATCAGGATTTCTTGGCTTGGGCGTTGATTGCTTCGAAGATCGAGGTGATCTGGTCCGCCTGGGCTTTCATCTTGCCCAAGGCGGTGTCCAACGCCACGTACTTCTTGGTCAGCGATTCGGTCAACGACTCGGTACGTCGATCCAGAGCCGCCTGTTGGTCGCTCAGGTTCTTGGCGACCTTGTCCAAATTGTTCTTGCGCGTGGCCAAGCTGCCATCGACAGCGTTGTACGGCTCGATCGCCTTGTTCATGCGCTCGAAAATACCATTGGTACCGCTGAACAGCTCCTGCACCTCGCTGCCCAGCTTCTTGTCGTTCAGCGCCGCGGTGAACTTGGTGCTATTGAACTCCAACGTACCGTCTTTCTGGGTGTTGATACCCAGCTGACTCAGCGTGGTCAGGCGATCACCGGAGCCGACCTCCGCCAATACGCCACGCACATCGGCAAGCAGCGAGCGGGTGGTCGGATCATTGGTCAGCGGGCCCAGGGAGAGATTGTCATTTTCATCGCGGCTGGTGCTGGTCAATGCAGCAATGGTTTTTTGCAGCGCGTTATAGGCGTCTACGAAACTCTGGACCGAGGTCTTGAGCCCATCATTGTTGGCCGAGACGGTTACATTGGTCTTGGTACCAACCGCAGCCCCAGTCAACTCAAGGGTAATCCCGCTGATCGCACTAGTAACCTTGTTGGTGGCACTGCTAACCTCCAGGCCATCGATCTCCAGCACGGCATCCTTGGCGACGTCGGTGATATAGCCAGCACCCGCCGTCTTCATCGACTGGGTGCCGTCGATGTTCAGCTCGGTAATATCGCCAGTTACCGAGATATCGGTCTTGGCACCCGTGGTAGTCGAGCCCAGCACCAGGCGTGCACCGTCATCACCGGTGATGATGTTTGCGGAAATACCGCTGATGCCCAGCTCTTTGTTGATCTGGTCACGCACGCTCTGCAGGGTCGCACCGTCTCCCACTGTGACGGTGTATTTCTTGGTGCCCTGCTCAATGATCAGGTCGCCCGCCGGAATGGACTTACTTGCCCCCTCCTCGAACGCCTGGCTTGCCACCTTGGAGCTGGTAGCCAGGTTTTTCACTTCAATGCTGTAGGTGCCTGCCACCGCGGTGTTGCTGGCAGTAGCTTTGACAAGGTTCTCGTTCCCCGATGCGGCAGCATAGGCGTTGAACGACGGCGCGGTCTTGTCGTTAAGCTTGCTCATGGCGGTGGTGAAGGTCGTGAGGGCACTGCGCAGCGAGCCGATCCCGGAGATGAACGCCGTATTGTTCGCGGTCTGCCGAGTGATCTGCGCCTGCTTGGCGGCCGTATCGGACTGGACCAGGGCAGTAACGATCTCGGTAATATTGAGACCAGACCCCAGACCTGTACTGGAAGTAATCGGGCTTGCCATGCTGTATTCCCTCTCGTCAATGCGCCAGGGGCACTCCTGCGGACCTGGCCTTCACTGCATCATGATGTTCGCCGCCGATCAAACCTTGGCGTCGAACAGAAGACTATTGACATCGCTCAGGCTGTGGGCGATCCGCAGCGCCTCTTCAGAGGGCAGCTGACGAATCAACTCACCGGTGTCGCTGGCGATGATCTTGACCACGATCTTGCCGGATTCTTCGTCCGTGGAGAACTCCAGGTTGCGTCGGGTCGAACTAAAATATTTTTCTATCTCGGAAACAGCATCCCTGACCTTTTCGGCATCGTTGACCACCGAAGGTTTTTGCAGATCACTGTCACGATTGATGTCCGCCGAGCGGGTAACCGATTTGTCGGCAACCGATTTATCGGCGACCTGCTCGGCCGAACGTGCGGCCGGGTAGGATAGATTCAGCTTGACGCTCATGTCCATGTCTACCACCTCGCAATGAAAAGGCGGGGAAGTGCCTCAAAGTGCACTCCCCCGCCAACGACCATCAGCGATTACTGAAGCAGTTTCAGAACAGCGGATGGCAGCTGGTTGGCCTGAGCCAGAACTGCGGTCGAAGCTTGCTGCAGGGTCTGCTGCTTGGTCAGCTGAGCAGTTTCAGCAGCGAAGTCGGTGTCCTGTACACGGCCACGGGCGGCTTCGGCGTTTTCGTTGATGTTTTGCAGGTTGTTGATGGTGCTGGTCAGACGGTTCTGAACGGCACCCAGGTCAGCACGGGTGTTGTTGATGTTCTTCAGAGCGTCGTCAATGGCGGTTACTGCGCCGCTGAAGTTAGCTTCGATCTGAGAGCTATCGCCAGTGATCGACTTGCTAGCCAGAGCGCTCAGAGCGCCGGTGCTGTCCATTGCGTCGGTCAGGGTGATGCTGATCTGGTTGTCGGTACCGGTGTTGGAGCCAACTTGGAAGACCAGGGCGGCGGTGTTGCTACCGTCCAGCAGGTTCTTGTTGTTCAGCTGGGTGCTGTTGGCGATACGGTCGATTTCTTTGAGCATCGACTGGAATTCTTTGTCCAGCGCGTCACGATCTTCCTCGGTGTTGGAGTCGTTTCGTGCCTGAACGGCCAGCTCACGCATACGCTGCAGAATGTTGGTCTGCTCTTGCATCGCGCCTTCAGCGGTCTGAGCGATGGAGATCGCATCGTTGGCGTTTTTGATCGCCATGGTCTGACCTTTGATCTGCGAGGTCATGCGAGTAGCGATCTGCAGGCCAGCAGCGTCGTCTTTGGCGCTGTTGATTTTCAGGCCGGAGGACAGACGGCTCATCGAGGTGCTCAGTGCATCGGAAGCACGGTTCAGGTTCTTCTGAACGCCCAGAGAGGTGGTGTTGGTGTTAACAGTCAAAGCCATGACGAATTCCTCGTTGGATTGGGTACTACGGCTTCCGGCCTTGGCAATTCGCCGGGTGTGGCACAGAGAACCTTCGTAATAGTTATCGTCGTCAAGGCGGGTTGCTTTAGCGGATTTTCAAAAAAATTTACTGGCATCCTGCCAGCCCAATGAAATCAGGGAGTTGACGCCAAGAAACAGGCGACTGGTTGGCAAGAGCCAATCCCTGCTTTTGTACAGTGGCGGTACAGACCACAAAATACACACGAACAAAAACGCCGCCTGGAAATCGGCGGCGTTTTTTATCGGCAGCTGTTATCAGTCGCGACGCTCAATGATTGCCGAGCCCCACGACAAGCCCACGCCAAAGCCGCTCATGGCAATGCGCTTGTGCTGCGAACCTAGCACGTGCTTCTCAAGCAGTAGCGGGATGCTCGAAGACACGGTGTTGCCAGTCTCGACCATATCCTTGACGAACTTCTGCTTGTGCTCGCCGTCATTGAAGCGCTGCGACACGGCATCGACAATCGCCGCACTGCCCTGATGCAAGCAGTACAAGTCGATGTCTTCAGCTTGCAGCTGACTGGCTTCGAGCAGCTGCTGCAGATGCGCCGGCACCTTGATCAAGGCAAAGTTATAAACCTGGCGACCATTCATGAAGAACTTGCCATCCGTGGTGCGCAGATGCTCAGCGCCAGCACCATCGCTACCGAACAGCGACTTGCCGAGCTGCCAAGTGGCATCCTCGCCCATCCAGGTCGCGGTGGCGGCATCACCAAACAGCATGGTGGTGTTGCGATCCTCAGGGTCGACGATCTTCGAATAGGGATCAGCAGTTATCAGCAGGCCATTCTTGAGGCCTGCAGCCTCCATGAAGCCCTTCATGGCATAAATGCCATAGACATAGCCGGAGCAGCCCAGGGAGATGTCGAATGCCGCCACGGCAGTCGACAGCCCCAATTTATGCTGGACGATGGCAGCCGTGTGCGGCAACCCTTCGGCATCGCCATTCTGCGTCACGACAATGACAATATCGATAGACGCCGGATCAAGCGACGGATTGGCGCCAAACAGGTTCCTCGCGGCCTCCACACACAGGTCGGAGGTTTCCTGAGTCGCTTCTTTGCGCGGCAAGAAGGTCGAACCGATCTTGCCGAAAATGAAATCTTGGTCCTTACCGAATTTCGCGCCTTGGGCGTAGTTGTCTACCCCTTCAGCCGGCACGTAACTGGCGATACTTTTAATGCCAATCATATGGCTTCCCAATTCAGAAAAAGCAAAATGCCCACTGTGCACCACGAACCCAAGCCAGTTCAGGCGTAAGGCCTCCTGGCAACGCTGGTCGAAGGCTCAGCTGTTCCCGGTTGTGGCAATCATAACAGTGAAGATGCCCGCCGTGACTTCCAAGTCACGCGCTTTTGTCGAATCAGATTGTCGGCGCGACGGAAAAAACCTGCATCAGCATGCTTGCTGGATGAGCAGGGGCAGCGCGCCCACAACACACTAAGGACGGGGCTTTTGCTCAGCGCATGCCCAGCTGGCATGGCTGACTCGGGGAGTTGTCATCGTGGCGCCTAGCTGCATAGCTCGGCGCCGCGACCTTTTCATGGTGAGCGGTGCTCAAGGCTGATATCAACTGCCCTGACCATGACAAGAACTAGTGCGTCTGGACCTGAGTGAATGCCACCAGCTTTTCCAAGACATCCTTAACGATTGCCTCACGCCCTTGCATCTCACTGAGCCTGCGCACAGCTTCGTTCAACTGGCGGATATCCTCCGGATCTTCTGCAAAGTTGATGATTCGGTTATTGCCATAGACCTTACCGTTCTCGAACGCTTCGGCCGCGTCGATCATTCGATTCGGGTAGCGATCTACGCAGGCTTCATCCTTTACGAAAACCGCCACGAAATCATTCCATACGTCGACCTGTTGAGGGGTCACATATGACTCAAGCAGCGCAGGATTCATGCCTTGGCGCTTGGCCCATGTGACCAGCGCGCTGCCTGCGTCAGGATAAAACCGCCAGCAGTCTACCGGATAGCGATGGAAGGCTCCGTTCGACGGTACGTTGATGAAGAGCAGCCCATCAGGCTTGAGCACTCGCAAACATTCGCTGAACGAAAGCCAGAACATCTCCGAATGCTCGAGGCATGAGGAGGTGACCACCACATCGACAGACTCACTCTCGAAGGGAAGGCAATACGGGTCTGTCAATACGACATCCACCCCGTTGCCGACGACAAAGTCCACGCCTATATAGTGCGCGCCAGCGGGTGAGACCTCACGAAGCGAACCATTAACGTCTTGCGCGCCTATTTCCACGATAACCGTAGCGCTGGAGGCTCGGGCTTCATCCAGGTAGGTATCGAAAAACAATTTCCCATTTTGCATGGCTGTTGGGTGCATCGAGTACCAACTTTCGAAATCAAGGAAGGAAAAGGTTGACGCTGGTCTTCAGCTAACTACCGCTCTGAAAACATACTGCAAGGGCAACGCATCCTGCACAGCCATCTCCGGATCCCTGCCTGCCGCCGCAGCCATAGCGTGGATGGCTGGAAGGAATCTTTCGCGCTGAGGCTCATCGAACACCCGCGGCACCCCTGCTTCAACGGTCAAACCGGCCTGGGTAAACAGTTCGAGCATGGTCACAAGCGTGAACCAGCGAATGTGCGTGCGATCGAACAAGCCCGAATCCTCATAGCGGAAGTCGCCCACGCTGAGTCGAGCCTGCACGCTCCAGTGCTGCGCGTTGGGAATGCACGCCACGACACAACTTCCCGGTGCGCTGGCTTCGCGAATCTTCTGCAGAAGCTGCCACGGATCGTACAAATGCTCGAGCACATCGCCAAACACCCAGCAGTCGGCGGCCAGATCTTCAGCCAGCAACTGCGCACTGACCGTTTCGATGTTCATATCCAGGACGCGGTCACAGTGCTCACGCGCCAACTGGGCATAGCTCGGATCGATCTCGATACCGATGTAGTGAACATCCGGATTCAGTTTCTTGTATTCGCGGGCAAGCGCACCCGAACTGCAACCGATTTCAACAACACGCTTGGCGTTGGTCGGCATCAGCTTGAGCAAATCGGGGTTATGGAATTGATGGACCGGAGTTTGTTTCTGCACGCTCGTCTCCTGAGGTGTGGGCTCGCCGCCTTCGGCATATTTGGCTTGATAACGACGATAACTTTCGCGCCACATGGGGGTACCGAAGGCGCCGCCACTTTCGTGGACGACACTTAGCGGCCAGGTGCCCATGCTCAGGCCGCCCAGTTCGGCTGAGCGGCAGAAATCCATGTCATAGAAATGAAATTCGAATTGCTCGTCAAAACGTACATTCGCCTCCCAGAGGCGCTCGCTGTCCGCCGCAAGGAACAACCCATCGAGCAATTTACAGGCTTGCGGCACCGGGCCGAAGTTGGACACATTGCAAGGGAAACTGCTGCCGTGCCCGACGATACCGCTCAGGTAACGCTTCTCATCCCAGGTAAAGCGATCATCCACGAAAGCCCATGCAGGCTGACCGGCAAGACGACGGGTGTTGCCGGCAAGACCAATCACATCGAATGTTTCTACCGCCTCACGCAGGCGCTCACTCCAGGAAAAATCACACAAGTGCACATCATCGTGAACGAAGACCAGGATGGCGGGGTCTTCTTTCGCTTCATCGATGGCGCGATTGTAAATACTTGAAAGTCCCTGCTTGTTCTCAGCGAACAACATCAGATCCACAGGGTTGGCCGCTTCGTGGATCAGCAATGATCGGCCAAGCGCCGTCTTGGTCGAGAAGTCCTGCCGAGACTCACGAGTTCCACAAACAATTCGAATAGGTTTCATGTGGGCACTTAAATGTTGGATTTTTGACGAGTGCATGAGACACGCGCGCCTGCGCAGCATCTCATGCAACTCCAATACCAAGAGCGCTCAATGCCTGTGCCGCCTACCTCAGCAAGCAACCACAACAGGCTTGAGCGGTGCATGACGACTCGGCTCAGGTCAATGCCATCAACCACGCCAAGCTGGCCTCAGGGCTCAACGGCCGATCGAAGGCGCGCCCGCTAAAAGCCTGTGGCCAACGCTGCGCCAAGGCCTGGGCGACGCTTGTATCAACATCCGAAAGTTGTGTGGTTCGCACTTGTGCCTGAGGTGTCCAGACCACCAACAACCCCGCCTGTTGTGCATTGAGGCACAGATCGATGTCCGCGCCCGGCATCGCCTGCAAACCACCGCACTGTTCGAATAATGGCTTGCTCACCATCAGACATTCGCCGCAAACCGCGGCACAACCCCGCACCGACAATTGCCACTGATCATCAGCGCACTGCCAGAGCGAATGAATCTGCGGGCCATCCAGCAACCCATAAGCTGCATGCACCAGTTGATCGTCCGCGTCATAAAGGGCACCCCCCACTACCCCGATTTCCGGCCGCTGGGCTTCGTTAAGCAGGCCTTCAAGCCAGGCGGGATTAATCACCTCACCGCCCTGCGAAAGCAGCACCAGGTAGTCGCCACGCGCTTGGCTCGCGGCAAGATTGAGCAGCTCATTGCGTGATGCGTCTGGCTCACCGGTCAGCAGCCTTACTCGGTTACCCAACCCTTGGCGCTCACCGACTTCTGGGGCACCTGCCTGCCCCGCACACGCCACCACCACCTCATAACGAGGGTAGCGGGTTCGCTGCAACACACTGGTCAGACAAGCTTGCAGAGGCGCCAGTCCCTGCTCACTGGCCAGCAGGATGCTGATCAACGGCGTGCTGTCGTGTCGAAAATCAACCTGCAACCCCAACGCTCCCCGATCGCTGACATGACCGCGATAGCCGAGGTCTCGCAAGTGGCGCTCAAGCACCGGTACAGCGTCTGTGCGCAATGCCTGCGAGGGTTGCTCACCGAGCACCAAGTAGTCATCCAGATGAGCCAGGCTAGCGATGCCATGTGTTTGCACCAAGCGCAGCAGAAGATCGAACTCCACTGCGTGAGGCTGGGCTTCACTATATCCGCCCAGCTCCAGCACGGCCTGGCGCCGCACCAACCAGTGGCGCGACATCAGCGCGGGCTGACCACGCAGCAGATCAAGATCGGCGCCTGGACGCACGACATCGTGCAGTCGCCCCTGTTCGTCATGCTGGATTTCGTTGGCACAAATAGCCTGGCATGCCGGGGACTCGCCCAGCTCTACCGATAGGTGCAGCAAACCACCACTGAGCAGCTGTTCGCCAGCCTGCAACAACAGCAGCCACTCACTGGGCAAATGCTGCAGGGCCTGGTTCAGGTGGGCAACCCAGTTGTCTTCAGTCACCTGGATGAAGTGCAGCGTATCGCGTGGCGTGGTAATCACCGGCGACTTACCTGCCTTGAGCACCAACAGCTTGAAGTTGCGTATGCCGACGCTCAGCAAGCTGTCAAAAGTGGCCTGCAGAGCACTGTCATCGTTACCCAAATCCAGCACCACGAAAGCAATCTGTGCAGAAGTGGAGCCTGCAAGGTGCGCCAGCACACGCTCACGCGCAGCGTTATCCGGAGTCGACGCCGCGAGCCTTGCCAGTACCTGCCCAGAAACGGTAGCTGCCAAGCCTTGCTCAGCAGCCAGTAGCGGGACTTCAGCTAGACGCTGTAGCCAGTCGTTCATTTCGCCAGCGCGGACGGCATCGCCCGCGCTCACCAACGATGCCGCAAGCCGCTCACACACTTCACGATTGAACAGGCCTAAGGTCAAGGCTTGCCAGTAACGATGCTGAAGACTCTCAGCGGTGTCGTTGGGATGGTTCTGCAATAGCTGGCGCTGACGAACCCAGCTGCCCTCCAAAGCCTGGTACTGCTGCCGACCCGCCGGCCAGGCATGGCAGAGGAACTCCAGCGAAGTCAGGCAACTGAACAGCGCGCCGTTGTAGTACGGCAACTCCACGAACTGACGTGGCTCGAACACCCGCCCAGGCTCATCGATGACACTTTTCCAGGAGGACGTGAACAACAAAGGCAGTTCAACCGGCGCATAGGTGTTGCGAACAAAACCATTGAGCAACGCAAAGCCTGCGTCCCCCTTGCACACGCCCAAGCCAGCACCATCCCACTGGAACAAAGTGCGCACGGTCTGAGTCAATCGCTCCTCGCGGTTGGCCGCAGCCAAGGTGCAAGGCAGGTACTCAGACACTACATCGGTCTGTTCAAGAGTTTCGATCACCCCTTGAGCCAGGAGCGCATAGGACAATCCCACTCGCCAGCCGGCAAAATTCAGACCGCCAGGCAAGGATGCCAGCGCGGCCTGCACAGCTGATACACGCAACACCGCACGCCAAGCTTGTTGAGAGGCTTGAGCATACTGCTGCAAACGTGCCGCTGCACCGTGCTCAGCAGAGGCATGCACAGCCGCTCCGACCTTGTGATAGGTCACTTGCTCACGGCCTACCGCGTAGCCCAATGCGTAACCCTGCGCACCGATCGAGTGGGTTGAGCGCTGCACTTGGGCAGCAGCACTGTCCAGCGCTGCAGGCAAACAGAAATCACCATCCAAGGCCAAGACCACCAACGGCGTGCCTACCTCTTGCAGTGCCACTGACAAGCGCTCACTACACAGCTCACTGGGGCTGTCAGGATGCAAAGCCTCCAACGCCAGACACGGCACACCTGCTTGTTGGTAGAAGTGCTGCGCCCGCGCACGCAGTTCGGCCTGGTGCCCAAGCAGCACGACCGTCACATCACTGCGCGCCCCAGTTGCATTTGCGTTCATAAAATACCTGTTTCTAAAAAATGGGTTCATCGCCCGGACTTGCCGAGCATCAGAATTCAGTCAGCCAACCAGGCATTTGCCCAATGCTGCAAATGGCTCGGGGTAAGCACGTAATCTCGCAGTACCGCTTCACGCAGCGCATCGCCCTGACGGTAGCTGGCCTGTGGGTCGGCCAGATGCATACGAATGGCCGCCAACCACTGTTCGGTCGAGTTGTCAGGCACTCGAGTACACGGCAGGTAACCGGCATAGGCTTTGGTATCGGTGCAGATCACTGGATAGCCGCAAACGCCATATTCCAGCAGGCGCAAGTTACTCTTGCAGTCGTTGAACAGGTTTCGCTCCAACGGTGCCAAGGCCAGATCGAGGTTGAGGCTGGCCAGCTTCTGCGGATACTGCGCCAGCGGTACGCCCTTGTGGAACTCTTTTACATACGGGCGCAGGATCTGCGGGCACATGCCAAAGAACACCCAGTCGACCTGATCGGCCAGCGTCTTGACGACCTCCAGCATCAGCTCCAAGTCGCCCCGATGACTGGTGCCTCCAGCCCAGCCGACACGCGGCTTGACGCTGGTCTGGCGCTGACTGGTGAGCCCCGCCCACAGGGGCGCGGCGAGCATGTTGGGGACTACCCGAATGTCATGGTGCATATGCGACAGTGCATCGGCCAAGGTTTCGGTAGAGACTACCAAGCGATCACACAGACCGACTGCCTGGCTGAGTAATGCCCCGATATTGCTCGGCCAATTTCGCACATGGTCGTTCTTTTTTGGTGGATCGAGGATGTAATCATCGATCTCAAAGATGCGACGCGCATTGGAAAACTGCTTGAGCTGAGTGATCTCTTTGATACTGTCGCTGTTGTAACGCAACTGCAGAATCATCACATCCGGCTTTTCACGTTCAGTCTCGATCAGTTTAGGCATGCTGTAACTGAGCCGCCCTTGAATCCAACCCTCACGCTCAAGCTCAGTGAACGGCTGAATGACTCGATAATGACCTACGCCCGTGGTATTGAAAGGCAATGCCAATACCGAAGGCATCGCTCGGGCAATGAAAGGATCCCAGCCGCTCAGCGTGCCTGGCTCAAGATTGAAACTGCCTTGGGTAAGGCTAAGGTTGCGGTTGTACGCGGGATCACAAGCAATGCGGGATAACCAGCGCTGGTAGAAAGCCTGTTGATCTAACGCCTGATGAGCGCCGCTGACTGTCGCATTCATGCGGGCTACCTTGGAAAACGGCGTCCAAACCACCAGATAACCAAGTTCACGCGCGCGCAGGCACAGATCAGCATCCAGCCAGCAATCTTGCAGCGCAGTCGTATCCAGGCCCTGCAACTCATGGAACAGCTCGCGCCGCACAACCAGACAATCCAGGCTCAAGGCACTCCAGTTCTGCACCAGGCGCAGGCGCGTTAGGTAACAGTCATCGGCCGCACACCCCTGAAACGGGTTGCCTGCCGGGCCTCTGAGCCCCAACACCAAAGCGCCAGAGGCAATCGCACCGTCAGGTGCATAGAGTTTCGGCCCGACCACTCCGACCTCTGGACGCTGGGCCTGACGCATCAGCTCATCGAGCCACATCCCATCAAACAAAGCGCAACCGGCATCGAGTAGCAATAGATACTCGCCACGGGCATATGCACTCGCCTGATTCAGACTCTGCGCTCGGTCCGGCCCCTGAACCTGGATCACCCGCAACTGATCTCCGCCCATCCCCTGCATCGCCGCCAGCCAACTACGGACCTGCGGCGGCTCGTCACCACTACTGATGAGTAGCACTTCATACGAACCATAGCGGGTGTGCTCGAACAGCGACTCGACACAACGCTGCAATGTCGCCAAGTCAGCCCCAGCGTGAATCAAGATCGATACGCTGGCGGACTGCTGATGCACATAGCGCACCCGCGTCGTCGCGCTATCGGCGATCGCCTCTACCTGAGCATCAATCCCCAGGCGCTGAAGGTGCGCCCTCACCACAGGAGTGGCATAGGCCTGAATGGATGGCTGCTCCATCCACTGGGCATAGCTGAACTGACTTTGAACCAACAATTCGCCAACGTGCTCGACCACATGCAGGCCATGAGCTTCGACCAGACGCCAGAGTAGGTCGTGGGGCGCCAAGGCTGCGAACTGCGGGTCAAAACCACCCAGCGCGGTCAAAGCCTCACACTTGAACGCCAACTGCCGCCCGACATAGGGCAGGCTGCGCATCAGATCGAGATTGAAATCCGGCTTGAAGACCGGCTGCGTGGACTTACGCCCATCGTGCGCGCCTTCATCGCAGTACAAACACAAGCTCTGCGTACGCAGTGCCATGCGCTCAGCCATGATGATCAACGCCTGGGGATGCAAGCGATCACCGGCTTGCAGCAGCATAATCCAGTCGGCCTGATCGCCCTTGCCCAACAATCTGTTGAGCTGCTCGAAGCCATCGCCCTGCCGAAGCTGTTGCTTCACGCCTGGATAGGCAGAGACTGGCAAGTCGCTCGGCCCCAACACCAGGATAGAGCTGGCAAGGTAAGACTGCGCAGCCAGGCTGTCCAAGGTTGCGCGAAGGGCAAGCTCTTCGCCCTCATCACACAGCACCACAGGCATGATCCGTGGCTGACTGGGCCACTGCTGAATACGCTTGGGCAGCAGCCGCAGCTGCCCCTGCGACAGTGCTCGACAGTCCAGCCACTCGGCATACACATCAGAAAAATCGACGCTTTGCGTACCCACCTGCTGCCTGAAGGAAGCCATCTGCTTGGTCAGGTAATTGCGTACATCCAGCTCTTCCCAGGCGTGATCGGCAGTGGCGCTGTACAGCTTTAGCGGCAGATAACGCACATAACCCTCGGCAGGTGCATTCTCGCTGGTACGCGCTGCCAGCATCTGCAACAACCACTCACTCTCGGTGACTGCGGCTTCGGTCATTGCCACTTGATGACTGAGCCTGCCCGCATGAATGCGCTCAAAGCTCAGTACCTGATCGAGGCTGGCGAAGTGACCGCGGCGCAGCAAGCAGATATACAAGGCCATATCCAGCCGTGCAGCAAAGCCCTGCCCCTCTTGCACCAGCGTCGCAAGGTACTCTGCGACCTGAGCACGACGGAACAATGCATGGCTGATTCCACCAAACAAGTTGACGGTGTTATCCGCTACGCAGGCCAGCAAGTCAGTACCGTGAAGCACGGCGCTTGTCGGCGAAATCAAGCAGTTGAGCAAGCGGGAAGGAAGCAGGGTATCACTCGCATCGCAGAGCAGCCGCTGGCCAATGACGATACTGACATCGTCGTGCTCGCGCAGCACGCTGGCCTGGCGGCTGATGCAATGATTGAGCAGCGTATCATCGTCGCAGAGGAACTTGACCAAGTCTCCGCGAGCATGGCCCAAACAACTCAGCAAATTGCGGGCAAAGCCCAGACGCCCTGGATTACGCACATAGCGCAGGGGCACTGGCGAGCTGTTGGCTAGCTCTTGGTAGATCGCTTCGATCTCAGGTCCGGCGCTGTCATCACAAACGATGACCTCCAGGTTTGGATAGTCCTGACTGACTGCGCTAATTAGCGTGCCGCGAAAGAATTCCGAATTGAACGCTGGAATGGCGATACTGACGAGAGGATGTGCGCTCACGAGGACTCACTTAGACAATTAATCAGTCTTTCGGAGCAACGCCTGCTCCATCACAGCGCTGCGCTGTTTCTAAGAGAAAGCTCGCCTTCTCGACCATCGTGAGAAAGCGAGCCTTGGGCAACTCAAGACAAAACGGCTTTTACCGCCAAGCAACTCAATTAGATGTAATTGACCAGCGACAAGCCTGCGACCTTGGCGTAAGCCTGCAGGGAGGCTTGCAGCATGTTGGTCTGCATCTGCAGGCGCAGCATCACCTCGGCCGGATCGCTTTCCCGGATCGAACTCTGGGTCTTGAGGTTCTCCGTACTCAGCGCTTCGTTAGTTTCAGCTTGTACGTCAAGCGCTTGACCACGGCCACCGATGGCACTGATCGAGGAGCTGACCTGGTTCTGGGCACTGGCGATGTTGCCGATTGCCGAATCCAGCGAGGCCAGGAAGTTCTTCTGCGCCACCGGATCGGAATCCACAGGAGTGGCGAGTGCTTTACGCAACTGACTGATGGTGTCGAGAACGTTCTGGGTCTGATGGGTGTCAGCTTTCACCGCGAACGAGTCCCCGGCATCCGGAGCCGTTGACAGTGTGAACGTGATACCCCCAGCAGTGGCTGTGTAGGGATCGGCCGTGGTACCTGTCCCCGCCAGCGTACCACTGCCGATTGGCCGGCTGTTGGCACTCACTGGAGCGGCATAAAGCTCGAATTGGGTCGGGTCGGTATCGGAAAATTTAAGCACCGCGCCGCCACCGGGGAATGCCGCTTTGTACAGCGTCTCATCGGTGATGCTGGCGCCGGTGACTTGGCTACCGGACGGACCATTGCCAGGGCTACGGGTACCGCTGATGGTGTCTTCCTTGGCGCCAAGAGTGAAGGTATGGCCTGCAATGGCGGCATCGTAGTCAGCCTCGTCACCGGCCTGGAAGCTAACGCTCAGGCGCAGGTCGACGCCGCGGAAGTTGATCGAGGTATTGGCGCCCTTAGGGTCGAACTGACCGCCTTGGGTAGCTTCCAACGTCACATCATTGCCATTGGTATCGGTGATCTTGAACTGAGTACTGCTGGTGAATTCAATGGTGTAGGGCTCGCCACTGCGGAAGCGGTCATTGAAAACCGAGCTCCCGGAGACCTGTCCGTTGGACAGGCTCACGCGTCCATCGTCGGTTGCCGGCGCTGTCAGCTTGGTTTCGCTACGGCTGGTGTTCAGCGCTTGCTCAAAAGCGTCGTAGCCCGTTTCATTGGCAGCCAGGCTGAGCATGTCGCCGACCTGGAGCATCAGATTACTTTGGTCGCCCTGGTAGGTGTAAGTCCCATCGGCGTTACGCGCATAGGGCGGGGTATCACCCTTGGAACCGGAGAACAGATAGGCGCCGTTCTCGTCCTTGCTGTTCATCAGCGAAAACAGCTGGGTTTCCAGAGACGCCAACTCATCGGCATTGGCCTGGCGGTCAGCATCCGTAAAACCGGCGTTACCGGAACTGATCGCAAGCTCATTGACCCGCTGCAGGATGGTGCCAATCGAGTTCAAGGTGCTTTCGGCCGTGCCCAGCGCGTTGCGCACGCTGGTGATGTTGCCCGAATACTGCTTGAGCATGTTCTGCTGCTGCTCAAGCTGCAGCAGGCGCGCAGCGCCAACCGGATCGTCTGCGGCAGTGCGCACGCGGATGCCGTCGCTGGCTTCCTGCTGGGTCTTCACCGTGTTGGCGAAATTGCGCTGATAGTTGGCGCTGTTGGTGTTGTAGAACTGCGAAGTGGAAATGCGCACGGTCTACGGCTCCTTAAAGGCTGTTGATCAAGGTGGCGAAGGTTTCCTGGGCCGCCTTGATGATCTGCGACGACGCGGTGTAGTACTGCTGGAACTTGATCAGGTTGCCGGTTTCTTCGTCGATCGAGACGCCCGACAACGAGTTGCGGCTGTCCAGTGCAGAGGTGTGCAGCGCGGTGGTGGCATCGCTGTCCATTTTCGCCTGGCCGGCCTTGCCACCGACGTTGGAGACCAGTTTGGCGTAGGCATCGGTAAAGCTGATGCCTTTGCCGTTGTCCCCGACATCGACGGTCGACTTGGTCTGCAGGTCGATCACCGACTGGGCGTTGCGGTTATCGGCAGAACCTGCGCCGGTCAGCGATACGGTGTAGTTATCGCCATTCTTCGGCGCACCGGAGACGCTCATCTCGAAGCTGAAGCTTTCGCCCGTCGCGTTGCCGCTGGCGTCGCGCATCGGCACCGACAGCTGCAGCTTGTTTTCCTGGCCTGGAATGATGGTGCCACTGCCGATGGAGTTACCCTGGGCGTCGAACATTGTGTACGACTGCGGCGAGCTGGCGTCGTCACCGAACACCAGCTTGACCGGCGTCGAGTACTTCAGGCCATTTTGCATGGCGCTGAGCTGGGCCGAATCGTAGATGTCCAGTTCAGTGGTCAGGGTCGGCTGGGTGATCACCCCGGTACCTTTGTTGCCCGAGCCACTGGTGGCGGTCAACGGCGAGGCCAAGGCCAGGCGCTTGGGATCGGTCAGCACCGATTCGATGCTCGCTGCAGCATTGCGGGTCGGGGTGATCTTGAAGCTGTCACCGGCCGCCAAGCCGCCGCCATTGAGCGACAGGGTGAAGCCGTCGATCACCGGTGGCGGCGTTGTGGTGAGGTCGAAGCTGCCCATCTCGGTGTTGTCGGGCAGGCGGCGCACGGTGTATTCGGTGGCGCTGGTGAAGGTCACCTGATAGTCGTTGGTGGTCAGCTTGCCGGTGTCCTTGATGGTCACATCGAGGTTGCCGGAGCCTGCACTGTTGCCCAGCTTAGGTACGCTGCGTTCGCTGATGGCCTTGAGGCTGTTGATGTCACCGAACAGGCTGGCGCCAAAGTTGCCGTTCTTGTCGATGCCCTGGGCCAGCTGGCTGTTGATCGCATCGGCGACGACCAAGGCCACCCGGCCGAGCTCGTTGAGCGCAGGGTCGAGGGTTTCCTTGCGGTAGCGAATCAGCCCGCCCAGCTCACCACCGGTGGTGCTGTTGGTGATGTCCATCTTGGTCGAGCCGCGATTGAGGATCAGGCTCATGCGGGTCGGATCGGTCGCGCTTGGCTCAACGCCAATGGTCTGGGTGGTACTGCCCAGCACCAGTGCCTGACCGTTCTTCAGGTAGATGTCGTAGTTGCCGTTTTTCTGCTCGACGACATCGGCACCGATCAGTGCGGTCAACTCACGCACTGCGCCGTCACGCTGGTCGAGCAAGTCATTGGGCTGACCGGTAATGGCGCCGACCTTGGAGATCTGCTCGTTGAGATCGGCAATGGTCTTGGTCAGGTTATTCACCTGAGTGGCGAGCGAGGCCATGTTGCTGTTGATATTGCTGTTCTGCTGATTGAGCTGCGACGACAGGGTGTTGAAGCGCTTGGCCAGGGTCTGGGCACTGGTCAGCAGTAACTGGCGCGAAGCATCTTCGGTAGGTTTCGCCGAGGCATCCTGCATGGCGCTGAAGAAGCTCTGCAGGGCGGCGGTGATACCGGTGTCGGCGCTCGACAGGGCGGTATCGAGCGGCGTGATCTGGTTCAGGTAGGAAGTGGCGTCGCTAGACAGCGAAGTGGTGGTGCGCAGCTGGTTTTCCAGGTAGGCGTTGTACACCCGGCGCACGTCGGCCAGGGTTGTCCCGGTACCGATGAAGACCTGGCCGGTCTGCTGGCCGCCCTTGGTCTTCTGCACGTTCTGCTGGCGCGAGTAGCTCTCGACATCGGCGTTGGCGATGTTGTTACCCAGGGTATACATCCCGGACTGGGCAGCTCCCAGCCCGGACATGCCAATATTGATCAAACTCGCCATGGATCCCTACCCTTAAAGTTGCGTTGTGGTACCGAGCATTGCGTAGCTCTCGTACGACTTCATCTGTCTTGCGATTTGCGAGATCTTGCTGGCGTAGTTCGGGTCGGTGGCGTACCCGGCCTTTTGCAGTTCTCGCACGAACTGTTCTGGGTTATCGGCTGACTTCACCGCATCTTGATAGCGCGAATTGTTCTGCAGCAGGCTAACCAGGTCGTGGAAGCTGTCCTGGTAGGAGTCGTAGGAACGGAACGCTGCGGTCTCCTTGACGAACTGGCCATCGCGGAACTCGCTGGTGATCGCCCGCGCCTCACCGCCCTGCCAACTCCCGGTGGCCTTGATGCCAAACAGGTTGTGGCTGCTGCTGCCATCGGTGTTGCGCATGACCGACTTGCCCCAACCGGTTTCCAGCGCCGCCTGGGCCACCAGGTAGCGCGGATCGATGCCGATTCGCTTGGCGGCTTGCTCGGCCATCGGCAACATGGTGGCGACGAATTCGTCGCTGTTGCCAAAGGCTTTCTTCGGCGCCAGCGGTGGCTGGGCCATGGCCCGGCCGAGGATGCGCGTGCCGCCATCGGCAGCAGCGAAGGCCTGCGCCGGCTCCCAGTCGCCCTTGACCACACCATTGACCAATTGCCCATCGCGGGCAGGAATCGCCGCTGAATTGGTTGCAACCGCAGGGTTGCCCGCCGACGGCACGATACCCGCCAGCAACCGATCGGTAAGCTTGCCCGGCAACGACAGGCGCCGCGAATTGAGCGCCGCCACATCGTTGCGCGTGGCGCTGCCGGCATTGGCATGCACAGGTTCGGCCACCCTGTTACCCCACAGGGCCGGGCCAGCGCCCTCGCCACGAGGGAACGGGCTGGTACTGGCCACTGGGCTCTTCTGCTTGGATAGCTGGCGCACCAGCACGTCCTGCAAACCAATACCGCCACCTTCGCGGGACATGCTCACAGCCAGCTGCTGGTCGTACATGTCGCGGTACTGCTTGACCGTCTCGGTGTTCATCGGGTTGTCTTCGGCCAGCACATCGGTGGCCTTGCGCGATGCTTTGAGCATCTCGCTGATGAACAGCGACTCGAACTCCTGAGCCACCTTGCGCACGTTGGCCTCGCTGTCGCGATCTCCGTGCTTGAGTGACGTCAGGCGATTGAGGTCGGTGTAGGCACCGCTGTCGGCTGGGCTGGAAACCAGGCTCTTGGAGTTCATGCTCGGTCCTCAGATCACGATCAGGTCAGCTTGCAACGCGCCAGCCTGCTTGAGCGCTTCAAGGATCGCCATCAAGTCGCTGGGTGCCGCGCCGACCTGGTTCACCGCGCGGACGATTTCATCCAGCGTGGTGCCCGGGCCGAACTTGAACATCGGCTTGGCTTCTTGCTCGGCGTTGACCCGCGAACGCGGCACCACGGCAGTCTGGCCATTGGAGAATGGCCCTGGCTGACTGACGATCGGATCTTCGGTAATGGTTACAGTCAGGCTGCCGTGGGTGACCGCCGCTGGCGAAACCTTGACGTTTTGACCGATAACGATGGTGCCGGTGCGCGAGTTGATGATGACCTTGGCCACCGCCTGGCCCGGATCGATCTCAAGGTTCTCCAGGATCGACAGGTAATCGACCCGCTGGCTTGGATCCATCGGCGCAGTCACGCGCACCGAACCACCATCTAAAGCCTGGGCAACACCTGGGCCGAGTAGCTCGTTAACCTTGTCGACAATACGCTTGGCGGTGGTGAAGTCAGGGCGATTGAGGTTCAAGGTCAGGCTATTGCCCTGGTTGAAACCGCTCGGCACTGCACGCTCGACACTGGCGCCACCCGGAATCCGACCGGCCGACGGTACGTTGACGGTAATCTTCGAGCCGTCGCGGCCTTCGGCGTCAAAGCCGCCGACCACCAGGTTGCCCTGGGCGATGGCGTAGACGTTGCCGTCGATCCCCTTGAGTGGGGTCATCAACAGGCTGCCACCGCGCAAGCTCTTGGAGTTACCAATCGAGGAGACGGTGATATCGACCACCTGGCCCGGCTTGGCAAACGCTGGCAGGTCGGCATGCACCGACACCGCGGCGACGTTCTTGAGCTGCACGTTACCGGAGCCCGCCGGCACCTTGATGCCGAACTGCGAGAGCATGTTGTTGAACGTCTGCAGGGTGAACGGCGTTTGCGTGGTCTGGTCACCGGTGCCGTTCAAGCCCACCACCAGGCCATAGCCAATCAGCTGGTTGGTACGTACGCCAGAAATGCTGGCGATGTCCTTCAGGCGCTCGGCATGAGCGCCGAACGCTGCGGACAAAAGAACGGTTGCGGCAATCAGCTGCCTGAAGTTGAACATGGGCATCCGCACTCAGAAAGGCCAAAGCGGGCTGATGAAGAAGCGATCCAACCATCCGGGCTGGCTGGCGTCGGCAAACGAACCCGTCCCCGAGTAGGTGATGCGCGCATCGGCGACACGGGTCGAGGGCACGGTGTTGTCAGTGGCAATGTCATCGGCGCGCACCAACCCTGCGATACGCACCAGCTCGTCACCGGTATTGAGCGTCATCCACTTCTCACCGCGCACCGCGACGATACCGTTGGGCAGCACTTCGGCCACGGTCACAGTGATGGAGCCAGTCAGGGTATTGCCTTGGGCTGCTTTGCTGTCACCCTTGGTCGCACGGCTGCCGCTGTAGCCGGCTTCGAGCGACAGGTCGCCGCTGCCAAACGGATTGTTGGTGTTGGGTACCGCGCCGAACAACGAGGTCAGACCGAGGTTGGCGGTGCTGTCCTTGTCGATCTGCGAGTTGGCACTCTTGCTCGCCGAGGTGCGCTCGTTGAGGGTGATGGTGATGATGTCACCGACCCGGAACGCCTTACGGTCGCTGTACAGGTTCTGCTCGAAACCGGCCTGGTAGATCGAACCGTTGTTGGCCGACGCCGGCAACGGGGTGCGCGGCAATACCGGCGCATAGTACGGGTCGTTAGGCTTGGGCGTCGGCGCGACGCAACCGGCCAACAACACCGCCCCCCCCAGGGCGAATACGGACAACAGACGATTCATGACGCTTACCTCACGGTGGAACAGACGCTGCGACAGCGACCTTAGGGTTAGAGCTGCTGGGTAACGAACGACAGCATCTGGTCAGCGGTGGAAATGACCTTGGAGTTCATCTCGTAGGCACGCTGGGTGGTGATCATGTTGACCAGCTCTTCCACGGTGCTGACGTTGGAGTTCTCCAGGGTCTGCTGCAGGGTGGTGCCAAAGCCGTTCAGGCCTGGGGTACCGACCTGCGGCGCGCCACTGGCGGCGGTCTCCAGGAACAGGTTGTTACCAATCGCCTGCAAGCCGGCCGGATTGATGAAGTCGGCGGTCTGCAGGTTGCCGATGATCTGCGCGGCCGGGTTGCCGGCGGTGGTGATCGACACGGTGCCGTCCTGGCCGACGGTGAAGGTCTGGGCATCGTTGGGCACGACAATCGCAGGCTCCAGGGCGAAGCCATCGGCGTTGACGATCTGGCCGTCGGAGTTCAGGTGGAAGGTACCGTCACGGGTGTACGAAACAGTGCCATCCGGCTGCAGGATCTGGAAGAAACCGCGACCGTTGACGGCCATGTCCAGCGGGTTCTCGGTGGTCTGCAGGCTGCCGGTCTGGAAGTTCTTCTGGGTGCCGACGATACGCACACCGGTACCGACCTGCAGACCCGACGGCAGCTCGCTGTCCTGGGTCGACTGGGCACCTGGCTGGCGCTTGGTCTGGTACAGCAGGTCCTGGAACTCGGCGCGATCACGTTTGAAGCCGGTGGTCGAGACGTTGGCCAGGTTGTTGGAGATGACCGTGAGGTTGGTGTCCTGGGCGGACAGGCCGGTTTTAGCGACCCAAAGAGCCGGAAGCATTTAGTGTTCTCCTCGTGCGCCTGTTTTACGGCACCCGTTCAAATGTGGTTAGCCGATTTGCAAAACACGCGCCATGGCTTCATCGCCTTCCTTGGCCGTGTTCATCATCTTGACGTGCAGCTCGAACTGACGGGACAGCGCCAGCACCGAGGTCATTTCCTCGACGGCGTTGACGTTGCTCGACTCCAGGAAGCCCGACACAACCTTGACGTTGTTGTCGACATCCGCTGGCTGGCCATTGGTGGTGTGGATCATGCCGTCCAGACCCTTGGTCAGGCCCTTGGTGTCCGGATTGACCAGTTTGATCCGGTCGATCTCGGCCATCACCCGCGGGTCTTCACCCATGGCACGGACACTGATGGTGCCGTCTTCGCCGACCTCAACCTTCTGCTCTGGCGGAATGGCGATCGGGCCGCCGTTGCCGATTACCGGCATGCCGTTGCCGGCACGCAGCACGCCAAGTGCGTCGATGTTCAGGCTGCCCGTGCGCACATAAGCTTCGCTGCCATCTGGCGCCTGGACCGCGATAAATCCGTCACCGCTGACAGCGACATCCAACTCACGGCCGGTTTCGACCATGGCGCCGGCACTGAAGTCAGTGGCTGGACGCTCGCTCATGGCAAAGGCGCGCGCCGGAAAGCTGTCACCGAACACCGGCATCGAACGCGCCTGCTCCAGGTCACGCTGGAAGCCGTTGGTGGAAATGTTCGCCAGGTTGTTGGCATGGGCCTTCTGCGCCAGCGCGTTCTGGCTGGCGCCGGTCATGGCCACGTAAAGCATCTTGTCCACAGTCATCCTCCGCTGCACTGGCGATTGCTTGCCGCTCGCCGTTGCTGTACAGGCAATAAAGCAAGTTCCGAACCAACTTTTCAAAAGCATGAAAAAGCCCGTAAATACGGGCCTTTGCGGTACATCAGGGAAAGGTCGACGCCGGATATCCGGCGCCTGTTTGCCGATGACGGCAAACCGATTACATGTCGCGGCAACCGCCGTTGTTGAACGGGCCGGCAAATTTCTTCCACCCCTCCCCTGGCGACCATTGGGAGCAGACCAAACGACCATCGACCTGGCTTTCCCAGCGCCACCAGGGCGCAGTGGCCGCCTGGGCCTGGAGCAGGAAGAAGGCGGCGGCGCAGGTGATGATCAGTTTTTTCATGGGCTATTCCGTACGCTGGGGAAGTGGGGCTGCACAGCAACCCCAGCTCCCCAGACCACCATCAGGTCATCTGAATGATGGTCTGCATGATGGTGCTTTCAGTGGAGATGGTCTTGGCGTTGGCTTGGTAGTTGCTCTGCGCCTTGATCAGCTCGACCAGCTCTTGGGTCAGGTTGACGTTGGAGGCTTCCAGCGAGTTGGATTCAACGCTACCCAAGGTGCCGGTCTTCGGCGCATCGATGCCCGGGATACCCGAGGAGAAGGTCTCGGTCCAGCGCGTACCACCAACCTGCTGCAGACCCTGCTCGTTGGCGAAGCTGGCAATCGCTACCTGGCCAATGGCGCGGGATTGCTGGTTGCTGAAGCTTGCGAACATCACACCCGTGGAGTCGATGCTCAAGCTCGACAGGATACCGGTGGCATAACCATCCTGGGATTGCGACATACGCGCAGTCTCGGTGTTGTAGGAGGTGGTGCTGTTCATCGACAGACGCATGCCTGCGGCATTGCCTTCAGCACCATTGGCCGCCCAGTTACCCGAGGCATCTTTGGCCGCTGGCACCCAGCCGGTCATGGTGAAGACATTGTTGGTAACGCTGAACGAGGCGCCAGCCGGGTGACCGGTGTTATCTGCGCTCATGGAGCTTACCGAACCGTCGCTGTTGAAGCTGATGGTGCCAGTCAGCGGGGCCTCACTGCTTGGGTCGAACGGGTTGCGCCCATCGACCAGGGTGTACATGGTCCACTCGTTGGTACCGGTCTTACGATAGAACTGCTCCATCGTGTGCTCGTTACCCTGGCTGTCGTAGACCTTGGTCGGGAACGACTTGGTATAGGTGGTTTCGTCCGACGGGTCGAAGACCTTGTTAGGCACCAGCACTGGCGGCGTGGAATTACTGCCGTCATCGACCATCAGCGGAATGGAATCAGCCGAGGAGTTGAGGTTGATGCCTTGGTCGATCAGGGTCGTGGACTTCGGCGCCAGCGCCGAGGTGTCGATCTTCAGGTCAGTCAACACGCCCTTCTGGATCTTGCCGCTGGAGTCGGCGGCATAGCCTTGCAGGCGCAAGCCGTCCGAGGTGACCACGAAGTTGTCCTTGTTGGTCTGGAACGCGCCGGCACGGGTATACACCCGCGAGCCGTTGTCAGAAAGAACGAAGAAGCCCTGACCCTGGATACCCATGTCCAACACGTTGCCGGTGTTGTTGATGTCGCCCTGGGAGAACTGCTGGGACACCGCCGCCAGACGCACGCCGTTACCGATCTGGTTCTTGCCCACGCCCAGGCGGTTGGCGCCAGCGTAGACGTCGGCGAACTCGGCGCGCGAGGATTTGAAGCCGGTGGTGTTGACGTTGGCAATGTTGTTGCCGGTAACGTCCAGTTGCTTGTTGGCCGCGTACAGACCGCTAAGACCGATATTGAAAGACATATAGCTACTCCTTTTGCCGTTCTAGTCGGCCTTAAATCCCGATGGTTTGGACGTCGGACAGGGAAACTTTCCCCACCCCTGCAAGGTTGAGCACCATCTCGCCATTGGCACTGAAGCTGACGCTGGTGACCTTGGCCGGCAGCAGGGTGTTCATCTGCACCGACTGGCCTTCCACGGTGGTGGAGGCAGTGAAGGTATAGGTACCTGGATCGACCTTCTCGCCCTTGTCGTTGGTGCCATCCCAGATGAAGTCGGCATAACCGGCTTTCTGCTCGCCCAACTCGATGGTCTTGACGGTGTTGCCGTCCTTGTCCTTGATGGTGATCTTCGCTTCGCTGATGGCCTGCGGCACAACGAACTGGGCATTGAAGCTCTCAGCAGTGTCGACCACCGCCTTGTCGTTCTGCACGATCACCGAGCGACCGACCAGTGAAGAGGCCTGCAGGGCCTGGGACGAGCCCAGCGAGTTGGTGATGGTATTAACCGACTCGTTCAACGAGGTGATGCCTTCCAGGCTGCTGAACTGCGCCAACTGGGCAACGAACTCGCCGTTTTCCTGTGGGTCCAGCGGGTTCTGGTGCTGCATCTGGGTAACCAGCAGCTGCAGGAACGCATCCTTGCCCAAGCTATCGGTACCGGTCTTGGACGCCGTATCGGTCGTGGTCTTTTTAGTGCCGGTGCTGACGCCCGATGCCGAGATCACATCGTTGAGGTTCACACCGTTTGAAGTATCGATTGCCATGGTCCGGATTCCTTATCACTGACCGAGGGTCAGTACTTTCTGCATCATGGTCTTGGCAGTGTTCATCAGCTCGGCGTTGGTCTGGAACGAGCGGTTGGCGGAGATCATGTCAGCCATCTCTTCAACCACGTTGACGTTCGGGTAGTAGACGTAGCCATCCTTGTTCGCCGCCGGATGATTCGGCTCGTAACGCGCTTCAAGGTTGCTCTGATCTTCCACGATGCCCATGACCTGCACACCCTGACCGGCTTCACCCTGATCCTGGAACAGCGACTGGCCTACGCCACCCTGGGCCTGCTGGAAGGTGGTGGCGAACACTGGGTGACGCGCACGGTAGGTCTGGTCGATGCTCGAGGACACGGTCTCGGCGTTGGCGATGTTCGACGCCACGGTGTTGAGGCGGGTGTTCTGCGCACTCATGCCGCTACCGGCGATATTGAAAACGTTGGCAAGGGACATGGTCACTCTCCGCGCAGGGCCGATACCAGCCCTTTGAATTTACTGTTGAGCAAGGTGAAGCTGGCCTGGAAACCGATCGCGTTTTCGGCATAGTTGGCCTGCTCGATCTGGGCATCCACGGTGTTCTGGTCGATCGACGGCTGCATCGGCGTGCGGTATTGCAGGGTGTCGTCGGCCATGGCCAGGCCTTCGGCCTCGATATGCCGGGTGTTGGTCCGGTCCAGGGCAATACGCCCCTTCTGCTGCTTGTCGGCCTCGGCAGCCAACACCGAGGAGAAATCCAAGTCGCGCGCCTTGAAGTTGGGCGTGTCGGCGTTGGTAATGTTGTTGGCCAGCACTTCAGCGCGCTGGGCGCGGAAGCTCAGAGCCTTTTCGTGAATGCCAAGCGCCTTGTCGAAACTGATGCTCATGTCTGGAAACCTTCGACGGTTGACCGGAGTGTCGTTGGCCAAGCTATAGCAAGGCCTGTGCCAATTTTGGAAAAGCCCGGAAAGCCTGGGCTTGGGCCACCTCGGCCAACGCCGTCATGCCAGAAAAGCGGCAAAGTGCTTCCGCTCACGCAGCGGCAAGCGGCAATCGATCAGCGGCAAAAGCGGCAAAGCAAAAAATTGACGCCAGGCAAAAGTGTCAATTAGCCATCAATTACGCTAGCATCCGCGACCGCGCTGATATGTGGCATGAGGCCACTATCTTATGGATCGAAGGTCTCACGCCACGCATGGATGCGCGTTGTTTTCCCACTGTTTTCCAAGGAAAGAACCCGTGGCTCCGTTGACCTTCCGCAAAACCTTGCTGGCCCTGGCCATCACCACCAGCGCCCTGCCCGCCTTCGCCGAAACCGTGCAACTGACCAACGCCGGCTACAAGAGCGAACACCAGACCCATAACGGCGACCTCGAATTCACTGGCAGCTACACCGGCGGCAGTGACGAAGACGCTATCGAGCTCAATGGCTCGACCATCACCGGCAACCTGATCCTCAACAGCACCATCAACAGCACCGGTGATTTTGCCGGTGGCGTCGACATGGACAGCTGGGAAGACAACCTGGGCTGGGCACGCAACACCATCGAAGGCGACGTGATCAATAAAGGTAGCATCACCGCCACTGGCGGCGGCGCCAACGCACTGATGATCGACCCGGCCTACATCGGCGGCAGCGTAATCAACCAAGGCTTGCTGGCAGCGATTGGCGAACCGCTGGATGACGATGGCGAAATCGACGTAGCCCGTGCCCTGGACTTCTCCGGCACCTCGCTGATCGAAGGCGACCTGGTCAATGCCAGCACCGGTCGCATCGTCGCCAAAGGTGAAGACTCGCGCGGGATCAACCTCGAAGGCGGCACCATCAAGGGTAAGCTGATCAACTTCGGCACTATCGAAGTCAGCGGCGATGGCGCCACGGCCATCGACGCCACCACCAGCAAATACGGCGACATGGTTGACCTGGCGGGCATCGAAAACCACGGCACCATCATCGCCACCGGTGAAGATGCCAACGGCATCATGCTCGATGGCGCCAGCCTGAGCAGCGCCGACGGTGTCCACCTGCTCAACACCGGCAAGATCATTGCCCAAGACGCCGCGATCACCATTGGCAACGTCGATTTCGATGGCCCAGGTCTGCAGCCTTGGTATCAGCAACACGGCGACCTGAATATCTATAACAGTGGCAGCATCATTTCCCAGGACGAAGCCATCGATGCCTCCGAGGCCAACCGCCCGGTCGAGCTGATCCTGCGCAAGGGCAGCGTCATCGTCGGCAACCTGATCGACCTGTCGAACATCGAAGTCGAGGGCGACACCTCGTTCACCGGCACCGACAGCAGCGCCGATGGCGCCAACATTCGCCTGAAGGATAACGGCTGGATCAATGTCGGCTCGGCCAGCGACAACCTGGCCACCACGCTGTCGCTGCAGTCGGCGCACACCAGCATTGCCGGCAACCTGTATGTAGCGGGCAACTCGGCACTGGGCCTGACCCTGGGTGCCGACACCGATCCGTCGCGGGCGGTCCTACAGGTCAGCGGCACCGCCGAATTCGGTCAAGGCGCCCAGTTGAAACTGGCCGCGCGCGGCAACGACTTCAGCGCCAACGGCAGCAGCTACACCCTGATCGAGGCTGGCAAACTGCAAGTGCTCGATGCCAGCGGCGAGAATGTCGACCCACAAGGCACCATCGCCATCACCAGCACGTCGGCCCTGCTCAATGTCGACAGCAGCGTCATTCGTGACAATCAAGTGGTGGCGGTAGTCACCACCAAGAGCCAGCAAGGCATCGACCAGATCCTTGAGCAGCATGGTGGCTCGGACAACCACAAGCGCTCGCTTGGCGCCCTGGTCCAGGACGGCATTCTGGGCAAGCTGAGCGAAAACGATCCACTGCTGCGCGCCGCGGCAAATGCCAGTGGCGCCGAGCTGGCCAAGCTCGCCGAGCAGCTGACCCCGGAAACCAACGGTGGCGCCACCCAGGCTGCCACCACCAGCCAAAGCCTGGTCAGCAGTGTCACCAGCAGCCGCACCAGCGGCCTGCGCGGCGCCTCTTCCGGCGAAGCCTTCAAAGAGACCGGCGTGTGGGTGCAATCGCTGTACAGCGATGCCACTCAAGGTCAGCGTGACGGCATCGCCGGTTACAACGCCTACAGCCGCGGTATCGCCGTCGGCGCCGATGGCAAGCTCAACGACCAGCTCACCCTGGGCCTGGCCTATAGCTTCATCAATACCGACGTCAACGGCAAAGGCGGCAACCAGACTGAAGTCGACAGCCACGCCTTCACCCTGTATGGCGGCTTCGAGCAAGGCAACTACTTCGTCGATGCCAGCTTGACCTATGGCTTGAACGACAACCAAGGCAAACGCGAGATCGCTGGCACCAAGGCCAAGGCTGACTATGACAGCGACCTGCTCGGCCTGAACCTGGTCGGTGGCTACACCTACCGGATCAGCCCGCAGTTGCTGGTCGAGCCACGCTTGGCTGCGCGTTACAGCCGTGTGGAAATCGACGGCTACCGCGAGAAGGGCTCGTCTGCAGCTCTGAAGGTCGAGGACCAGCGTTACGAAGCCATCGAGCTGGGCGCCGGCGTGCGTGTTGCGGGCAGTTACAACCTGGGCGCCGGCACCCTGGAGCCGCAGTTCAAGCTGATGGCCTATCACGACTTTGCCGCCGACGAGGCCAGTAGCACCTCGACCTTCCTGCTTGGCAATACGCCGTTCGTGACCCATGGCGCCAGCGCCGTGCGTGACAGCTATGAAGCAGGCGTGGGCGCGGACTACAAGCTGGGCGCAGTGACCCTGGGCCTGAACTACGACTACATCGGCAAGTCGGGCTTTGATGCCGACGTATTCTCGGCCAAGGTGCGCTACGACTTCTAAGCCTGCCCTGAGATAGCACTGCGGCTTGTCTGGCGATAAGCCCAGTGCAAGCAACGCAAAACAAAAAGGCCGGTGTCTCGCGACACCGGCCTTTTTACATGGGCCAATCACTTGGCCTGATAGATGATCCCCGGACTGCACTGAACCATCTGGTAGTGATCCGGCAAGCCGTTGAGCGCCTCCGAAGCGCCCAGGAACAGATACCCGCCAGGCTTGAGCGTGCTGTGGATACGCAGCAGGATGTCCTTCTTGACCTGAGCCGAGAAGTAGATCAGCACGTTGCGGCAGAACACCACATCGAACTTGCCCAGGCTCGCGTAACTATCGAGCAGGTTGAACGAGCGGAACTCGACCCGGCTGCGAATCGGCGCCTTGACCGCCCAACGCCCCGGCCCTTTCGGGTCGAAATAGCGTTGCAAACGCTCTTGCGAGAGGCCACGGGCAATCGCCAGGCTGTCGTACTCACCGCTTTTGCAGTTGGTCAGCATCGCCCCGGAAAGGTCGGTGGCGACAATCTGCGCGCCCATTTTCAACTGGCCAAGGTTGCTGCGTTCGAACTCGTCGATGGCCATCGACAGCGAGTACGGCTCCTGCCCGGAGGAGCAAGCCGCCGACCAGATACGCAGACGCTGCCCCGGGTTACCCTTGAGGAACTCAGGGATGACTTTGTTCTTGAGCACTTCGAATGGATAGGTATCGCGAAACCACAGGGTTTCGTTGGTGGTCATGGCGTCGACCACCTGCTCACGCAGGCCGCTTCGCGGTTGGCTCTGAATGCGCTGCACCAGCTCACCCAGAGACTTGATACCCTGCTGCTCCATCAGCTTGTTGAGACGGCTGGAGACCAGGTACTGCTTATTCTCGCCCAGCAGGATGCCACAGGCTTTCTCCAGGAAGACCCGGAACTGTTCGAAATCCAAATTACCCGTAGACAATGCTGCCGCCTCTTTTCAATCGCTGGGGCCGGGGACGTGCCCCGGCCGTTTCAATGCGTCGCGTTGATCCGGTCGACCACCCGTTGGGCAAGGTCGTCCGGTTTGAACTTGGCCAGGAAGTCGTCGGCGCCGACTTTCTTGACCATAGCCTGGTTGAACACCCCAGACAGGGAAGTATGCAGGACGATGTGCAATTTTTGCATGCGCGGATCGCTGCGAATCTCTGCGGTGAGCGTGTAGCCATCCATTTCTGGCATTTCAATGTCCGAGATCATCATCAGGAACTCATCTTCCGGACGCTTACCCTCATCGACCAGCTTACGCAGGTAATCCAACGCCTGACGGCCATCATTGAGCGCCACCACCTCGACCCCGACGGTTTGCAGGCAGCGACTGACCTGCTTGCGCGCCACCGACGAATCATCGACCGTCAGTACCCGCAGCAGTACCGCTTTGTCCTGCACCTCGGCATCGACCACACCGGCAGACACCGACTCGGACGACGGCGACACTTCGGCCAGCACCTTCTCGACGTCGATGATTTCCACCATGCGGTTGTCGACCCGGGTAACCGCGGTCAGGTAATGGTCGCGGCCGGTACCCTTGGGTGGCGGATGAATCTCTTCCCAGTTCATGTTGACGATGCGTTCGACCGAATGCACCAAAAAGCCCTGGGTCTTGGTGTTGTACTCGGTGATGATCACGAAACTGTTGCGGGTTTCTTCCTTCAGGCCCGGCAAGCCGGTAGCCATCGACAGGTCAAGAATTGGGATGGTCGCCCCGCGTATGTTGGCAACGCCGCGTACCACCGGATGAGACTTGGGCAACACGGTCAGCTCCGGGCACTGCAGCACCTCCCGGACCTTGAACACGTTGATGCCATAAAGCTGATCGCCATTGAGGCGGAACAGCAAGAGTTCCAGGCGATTCTGCCCAACCAGCTGCGTGCGCTGGTTGACCGAATCCATAACACCAGCCATGCCAGACTCCTTTACATTTTTTGCCTGCCCATAAAGTCGGCACGGGCTTTGCTTTTTTGAGCGCTATGTACACGAAAACGACATTTTTCCGACGACTGACGCGCCTGCTGGCCGGCCACTTGGCCGTGTTGTGCCTGCTCGCCCCCAGCACTCGCACGCTGGCGGACGCAGTAACCTTGCCTGAACAGCTTATCGGTGTCACCCAAGGGTTTCTTGAATTCACCGTCGAAGATTACCTGGCCACCACTCAGACGCCGGGGCGTTACGAGATCCAGGTCAACACCCTCGACCCACGGCTGCGCATGCCGCTGTGCAGCCAGTCGCTGGACGCCTCGCTGGAAAGCCCAGCGCAGCCGCTGGGTCGGGTCACGGTGCGGGTGCGCTGTGACAGCAGCGCGCCGTGGACAGTGTTCGTCCCGGCGCAGGTCAAGCTGTTCCGTGAGGTGGTGGTGATGGTCCGTCCGCTCAAGCGCGAGAGCGTGGTGGGCGAAGGCGATGTCGCCTTGCGTGAACGCGACGTCGGCACGCTCAACCAAGGTTTTCTCAGTGACCTGGACCAGGCACTGGGCATGAAGCTGTTGCGCCCGGCCGTGCTTGATCAGGTCTTGACCCCGCAACACCTGGAACAGGCCGAGGTGATCCGTAAGGGCGATCACGTGGTGATCATCGCCCGCAGCGGCAGCCTGAGCGTGCGCATGCCCGGTGAAGCCCTGAGCAAGGGCGGCCTGAGCGAACAGATCCGGGTACGCAATCTGAACTCAAAACGCGTAGTGAAGGCGCGGGTCACCGGACCCGGGCAGGTCGAGGTGGCCATGTAGCAGGGCTGGCGGTAAGGAACCGCTTTACCTAAACTGTGTCAGAAAACGGGTTGCGCGAGCTTGCTGACAAGCGGCTATGCATTTGTGCCTAAAGTTTTTTTCGGGATGGCCGAAAACAAGGCAAGCGTCCAAATACCCAGAGGTTTCTGATCATGGTCATCGACTTCAGTCGTTTGAATAACTCTCCGTCCGTTACGGGCGGCGTTCGCGGCACTGCCGCGACCGGCAACGCCGAGAAAACCGGCGAAACCAGTGAAGCGCCAGCGCGCTCCAGCGTCAGCGGAGAAGCGGTACACCTCAGTCAAGAGGCCCAGCAGTTGCAGAAGATCAGCGACAAGCTGCGCGATCAGCCGGTGGTCAACAGTGCCCGTGTGGCCGAGTTGAAGCAGGCAATCGCAGATGGCAGCTACCAGGTCGATGCCGGCCGGGTCGCCAGCAAACTGCTAGATTTCGAAGCTCAGCGCTGACCCTTCGTCGCGCTGACTTCTAGGACGCTTTAAGCCAAGAGCCAGCCATGCACGATACTACCCTGCTGCAATTGATCGAAGACGACATCGCCCCTACCCAGGAGCTGCTCGAGCTGCTACAGAGCGAAGCAGTAGCCCTGCATGGCCGGGAAATGGTCGCGCTGGAAGAAATCCTGGCGCGCAAACAGTCGTTGATCATATTGCTCGAACAGCAGGGCCAGCGGCGCAACAACCTGCTCGCAAGCCTTGGCCTGAGTGCCAATCGCGCCGGCGTGCAGGCACTCGCAGCGCAGTCGCCGAATGGCGACTTGATCCTGCAGCAACTCGATGTGCTGACTCAACTGATGGACACCTGCCAGCAGGTCAACGAGACCAATGGCCGGATCATTCAGATGCAGCAGCAAGTCACGGCCAACCAGATCAGAATCCTCAACGGCGGCGATTCTCCGTCGCTGTACGATAGCCGTGGCGCGACCTCGCCACTGGCCAAGCCTCGGGCGCTCAGCCAAGTGTGATTATTTCTATCAAGGCACGGAACATACTGGCAAAATGCCGTTACTTGCGTGTGTTGTTTTTGCCTGGAGATTGATAACCCGTGTTCAATGAATCCGATGCTCCCCAGCCGCCTAAGGTGCTGAGCACTCCGTTGGAGATTGCCGCCAACCTGCGCCAGCTGCTGGATAGCCACGATCCGCTGATCATCACCTTCCATGAGCGCAGCCAGCGATTCCAGAGCTACGTGGTGCATGTGGACCGTGACAGCAACACCCTGGCGCTGGACGAGATGATCCCGCGCGACGGCGAAAAATTCATCGAGAATGGCGAACCCTTCCGCGTCGAAGGCTTCCACGATGGTGTCCGTATAGCCTGGGAATGCAACACCTCGCTGACCATCACCGAAATCGACGGCCACCGCAGCTACCGCGGCCCACTCCCGGAAGAAGTGACCTATCACCAGCGGCGTAATGCCTTTCGCGCTGCGTTGAAGCTGTCGCAGCTGGTCGATGTCACGCTCGATGGCACTCACCTCAAGGGCAATGGCGCGCTGCGCGGCAAGCTGCTGGATATTTCCGCCACCGGCTGCAAGATGCGCTTTGAGGGCAACGTCGAAGAACGCCTGCAACTGGGGCAGGTGTATGAGCGCTTCAAGGCAGCCAGCCCGCTGGGGCTGAACGATGTGATGGTGGAGTTGCGTCACCTGCATTACGAAGAGCGGATCAACACGACGTTTGCCGGTGTGCGCTTCCATAATCTCAATGGTCAGGCGCAGCGCAAGATCGAGAGTTTTGTCTACCAGCTGCAGCGTGAGGCGCGGCGGTTCGACAAGGACGATTATTGATTTTGCTGCAGAAATGAAAAAGCCACCCTCGGGTGGCTTTTCTAATTGTGCCAGCAGGATTCAAGCCGGCTTGTCGACTTGCGCCGCAGGCATGTCCTGCTCTTGCTGCTCATCCTCGGTATCTTCCGCCGCAATCGGCGCCTGCATCACGTCTTGCACCGTCTGCTCATCGACCCGTGGGTCGAGGGCTGCCGACAGCGGCGAGCCAGCGGCCGGCATCGCCACGTGGCCCAGCGGTGCGTCCTGCACCTGGTGCAAGCCCGTAACCGCTTTAGGCCGAATGCGCCATACCAGCACCAAGGCGAAGAACAAGAAGAACGCATACAGCATCTGCGGGCCCAGCACCTTCATCAGCACCCCCGCCGCCAACGGCCCGATACAAGCGCCCACGCCATAGGTCACCAGCAGCATGGCGGTCAGCGAGACCCGCCGTTCACTCTCCACGTGGTCGTTGGAAAACGCTACCGCCAATGGGTACAGGCAGAACTGCAGCAAGGAAATCACAAAGCCAATGGCAAACAGGACCTCCAGCGGCACACTGGGCAAGATCGCCAGCGGCGCCGCCGCCAATGCCAGCCCCACCGCCGCACTGCGGATCAACACCGCACGGTCGTAGCGATCAGACAGCCAGCCCAGCGGCCACTGCACCACCAGCCCGGCAAAGATGCAGCAGCCCATGAACAGACCGATCTGCTCGGTGCTCAAGCCTTGGCTGGAGGCATACAGCGGCGCCAGGCCATAGAACGAACCGACGATCAGGCCCGAGCCGAGTACCGTACTCAACGACTGCGGGACCCGTTTGATGAAGAACTTCGGCTCCATCGGCGCCGGACGCAGGGGCGCCGGGTGAATCCGCCGGGTCATGGCCACCGGCACCAGGCACAGGGCAAAGCACATGGCGACCAACATCAACAGCTCTGGGCCAAGCTCAGGGTGCACGACCAGGATCAACTGACCGAGCACCAGGCCCAGGTACGAGGCGATCATGTAGCCACTGAACACCGCACCGCGTTGCTTGGCGTCGGCCTGCTCGTTGAGCCAGCTCTCGATCACCATGTACTGGCACATCATCCCCAGGCCGACGATCATCCGCAGGCCCACCCATACCGGTAGCAAGTCGGTCAGGCCATGGCCCAGCACCGCTGCGCCGACGATGCCGGCGCAGGTGGCATAGGCGCGAATATGACCCACCCGGCCGATCAGCCGGTGACCGATCTTGCCGCCCAGCGCCAGACCGAAGTAGTTGGCCGCCATCAGCGCACCGACCCACAGGCTGTCGACATGGTCGGCAGCCAGGCGCAGGGCCAGGTAGGTACTCAACAGGCCCGAGCCGATCAGCATCATCAGGGCGGCGAAATACAGCGAACGAAAAGACTTCCAGATCTGTCGCATGCGTCCCGAAGGGCTCCCTGGTCAGGTGGAGGGGGTGCTGGCAAGCATAAGGGCAAATCCGTGGCGGCGCAGGCCCCCACCCCGGAAAAAACTCATGCCGGACGTGTCCAGTGTCAGTTGTGTCGCGATCAGGCTTGTGCCGCCAGCACGCGGCGCTCCCACGGGGTGATCTCATCGAAGAAATCGCTCAGCTCCAGGGTCTTGGTCGCGACATAGCCTTCGATGAACTCCTTGCCGAACAGTTCCCGCGCCAGCGTGCTGCGCTTGAGCCGCTCCAGCGCAGCATGCAGGGTGCAGGGCAGGCTCAGGTGCTCCGGCACTTCGAATTCACCCTGGATCGCCGGCGTCGGCTGCAACTGCTGCTCGATGCCATGCAAGCCGGCGCCCAGGCTGGCGGCGATCGCCAGGTAGGGGTTGGCGTCGGCGCCGGGCAAGCGGTTTTCGACCCGACGCGCCAGCGGCGAACTGGCCGGAATGCGCAGGCCAGCGGCGCGGTTGTCTTGCGACCAGCAGGCGTTGTTGGGCGAGGCGTAGGGATGGCACAGGCGCTGATAGGAATTGACGTTGGGCGCGAACAACGCGGTGAAGTCCGCCATGCACGCCTGCAGGCCGCCGATGAAGTGATGGAAGGTCTCGGTGGGCTGCCCTGCCGCATCACTGAAGACATTGCGCCCACTGCCGATCTCGACCAGGCTCTGATGGATGTGCATCGAGCTGCCTGGGGTTTTCGCCAATGGCTTGGCCATGCACACCACGGTCAGGCCATGCTTGAGCGCGACTTCCTTGAGCAGGTGCTTGAACAGGAACGTCTGGTCAGCCAACAGCAGCGGGTCGCCGTGCAGCAGATTGATCTCGAACTGGCTGACGCCCATCTCGTGCATGAAGGTGTCGCGCGGCAGGCCGAGTGCGGCCATGCAGCGGTATACCTCATTGAAGAATGGGCGCAAGCCGTTGTTGGAGCTGACGCTGAACGCCGAATGACCCAGTTCGCGGCGACCGTCCGTGCCCAGCGGTGGCTGGAACGGCTGGCCAGGGTCGCCATTAGGGGCGAAGACAAAGAATTCGAGCTCGGTGGCCACCACTGGCGCCAGGCCCAGTGCAGCATAACGGGCAATGACTGCCTTCAACTGGCCACGGGTCGACAACCCGGATGAAGCGCCATCGAGCTCGTTGGCATCGCAGATGGCCAGAGCCCGCGCCTCGTCACTCCAAGGCAGGCGGTGGACCTGCGCCGGGTCGGCGACCAATGCCAGGTCGCCGTCGTCACTGCCGTAGAACGTGGCGGCGGGGTAACCGCCCATGATGCATTGCAGCAGTACCCCACGGGCCATTTGCAGGCGCCGGCCTTCGAGGAAACCTTCGGCTGTCATCACTTTGCCGCGCGGGACGCCATTGAGGTCAGGGGTTACGCACTCAATCTCAGCAATGCCCACGAGGTGCTCGGCGAAGGCGCGCAGGGCTTCGGTCGTCATGACTCTATCCTTGTTGTTTTTGTATGCCGGGGACGGCGACAAGCACAACATAGGCTGGGGGTGTTTAAAATATCAAGCAGCTGATTGCGGATACATGCGGGTTTAGTGAACAGTCCTTTGCCGCCAGGACAAGGTTCAGATCACTCACGCAAGGTCATGCCATTGGCCGGCAACGGCAAGGCGGTCTTGTAGCGCACCTGCTTGAGGGCAAAGCTGGAGCGAATGTTGGCCACCCCCGGCAAACGCGTCAGGTAATCGAGAAACCGCTCCAGCGCCTGAATGCTCGGCAATAGCACCCGCAGCAGATAATCCGGATCGCCCGTCATCAGGTAGCACTCCATCACTTCAGGCCGCTCGGCGATCTCTTCCTCGAAGCGGTGCAGCGACTGTTCGACCTGTTTCTCCAGGCTGACATGGATGAACACATTCACATCCAGCCCCAGCGCCTCGGGCGAGAGCAAGGTCACCTGCTGGCGAATCACCCCCAACTCCTCCATCGCCTTGACCCGGTTGAAACACGGCGTCGGTGACAGGTTCACCGAGCGCGCCAGCTCCGCGTTGGTGATCCGGGCGTTTTCCTGCAGGCTGTTGAGAATGCCGATATCCGTGCGATCGAGTTTGCGCATGAGACAAAATCACCTGATTTTTGTGTTTATCCGGAATGTTTATCTTCCCCTCAGGACAAACGCAATGAACTTGAGAGAAAAATTCTCCTGAGCTCCCTCTAACATGTAATTAGCGCTGACCTACCAGTCACGAGCCAGTAGTCAGCGGCGACCGCTTCAAAGCTCACAAAAACAACATCCGAGCGAGCGTAAACAGCATGAACGAGTACGCCCCCCTGCGTTTGCATGTGCCCGAGCCTACCGGCCGGCCAGGCTGCCAGACCGATTTTTCCTACCTGCGTCTGAACGATGCAGGCCTGGTACGTAAACCCCCTATTGATGTCGAGCCTGCCGAAACGGCAGACCTGTCCAAGAGCCTGGTCCGGGTTTTGGACGAAAACGGCAATGCCGTCGGCCCGTGGGCCGAGGACATTGACCCGCAGGTGCTGCGCCAAGGCATGCGCGCCATGCTCAAGACGCGCATCTTCGACAGTCGCATGGTGGTTGCCCAGCGCCAGAAGAAGATGTCCTTCTACATGCAGAGCCTGGGCGAGGAAGCCATTGGCAGCGGTCAGGCACTGGCCTTGAACCGCAGCGACATGTGCTTCCCGACCTACCGCCAGCAGAGCATCCTGATGGCCCGCGACGTATCGCTGGTGGACATGATCTGCCAGTTGCTGTCGAACACCCGCGACCCGCTCAAGGGCCGCCAGTTGCCGATCATGTATTCGGTCCGCGAGGCCGGCTTCTTCACCATCAGCGGCAACCTGGCCACCCAATTCGTCCAGGCGGTCGGCTGGGCCATGGCGTCGGCGATCAAGGGTGACACCAAGATCGCCTCGGCCTGGATCGGCGACGGCGCCACGGCCGAGTCGGACTTCCATACCGCCCTGACCTTCGCCCACGTCTACCGCGCGCCGGTGATTCTCAACGTGGTCAACAACCAGTGGGCGATCTCCACCTTCCAGGCCATTGCCGGTGGTGAGTCGACCACCTTCGCCGGACGTGGCGTAGGTTGCGGCATCGCTTCGCTGCGCGTCGATGGCAACGACTTCATCGCCGTCTACGCCGCCTCGCGCTGGGCCGCTGAACGTGCCCGTCGCGGCCTGGGGCCGACTTTGATCGAGTGGGTCACCTACCGCGCCGGCCCGCACTCGACTTCCGACGATCCGTCCAAGTACCGCCCCGCCGATGACTGGAGCCACTTCCCACTGGGCGACCCGATTGCTCGCCTGAAGCAGCACCTGATCCAGATAGGCCAGTGGTCGGAGGAAGAACATCAAGCGGTGACTGCCGAGTTCGAAGCCGAGATTCTCAAGGCCCAGAAAGACGCCGAACAGTTCGGCACCTTGAGCAATGGCCATATCCCAAGCGCCGCCTCGATGTTCGAGGACGTGTACAAGGAAATGCCCGAACACCTGCGCCGTCAGCGCCAAGAGCTGGGGGTCTGAGATGAACGATCACAACAACAGCATCGACCTGGAAACCGCCATGTCCACCACCACCATGACCATGATCCAGGCCCTGCGCTCGGCCATGGATGTCATGCTTGAGCGCGACGACAATGTGGTGATCTACGGCCAGGACGTCGGCTACTTCGGCGGCGTGTTCCGTTGCACCGAAGGCTTGCAGACCAAGTACGGCAAATCGCGGGTGTTCGACGCGCCGATTTCCGAAAGTGGCATCGTCGGTACCGCCGTGGGCATGGGCGCCTATGGCCTGCGGCCGGTGGTGGAAATCCAGTTCGCCGACTACTTCTATCCGGCCTCCGACCAGATCGTCTCGGAGATGGCCCGCCTGCGCTATCGTTCGGCCGGCGAGTTCATTTCGCCACTGACCCTGCGCATGCCCTGTGGCGGTGGTATTTATGGTGGGCAGACCCACAGCCAGAGCCCAGAGGCGATGTTCACCCAAGTGTGCGGCCTGCGCACCGTGATGCCCTCCAACCCATATGACGCCAAAGGGCTGCTGATCGCCTCGATCGAATGCGACGATCCGGTGATCTTCCTTGAACCCAAACGCCTGTACAACGGCCCGTTCGACGGCCACCACGACCGCCCGGTTACACCGTGGTCCAAGCACGCCCAGAGCGCAGTACCGGATGGTTACTACACGGTGCCACTGGACAAGGCGGCGATCACCCGCCCGGGCAACGACGTTACCGTACTGACCTATGGCACCACCGTGTACGTGTCGCAAGTCGCCGCCGAGGAAACCGGCGTCGACGCGGAAGTCATCGACCTGCGTAGCCTGTGGCCGCTGGACCTGGACACCATCGTCGAGTCGGTGAAAAAGACCGGCCGCTGCGTGGTGGTCCACGAAGCCACCCGCACCTGCGGCTTTGGCGCCGAGCTGGTATCGCTGGTTCAAGAGCACTGCTTCCATCACCTCGAAGCGCCGATCGAGCGCGTCACCGGTTGGGACACCCCCTACCCTCACGCGCAGGAATGGGCTTACTTCCCAGGCCCTTCACGGGTAGGTGCGGCATTGAAACGGGTCATGGAGGTCTGAATGGGCACGCACGTCATCAAGATGCCGGACATCGGTGAAGGCATCGCGCAGGTCGAGTTGGTGGAATGGTTCGTCAAAGTCGGCGATGTGATCGCCGAGGACCAGGTAGTCGCCGATGTCATGACCGACAAGGCCACGGTGGAAATCCCCTCGCCGGTCAGCGGCAAGGTCTTGGCCCTTGGCGGCCAACCTGGCGAAGTCATGGCGGTGGGCAGCGAGCTGATCCGCATTGAAGTCGAAGGCAGCGGCAACCACGTCGACGCACCGCAGGCCAAGCCTGCGCAACAGCCAGCCCCGGCGCCCACTGCGAGCACGCCTGAGCTGCGCCCCGAACCAGCCGCCGTAGCCAGCCAGCCGGCCAGTAGCGCTGCTGCGGCGCCTATCGTGCCGCGCCAGGCCAATGAAAAACCGCTGGCCTCCCCGGCTGTGCGCAAGCGCGCGCTGGATGCCGGTATCGAACTGCGTTATGTACATGGCAGCGGGCCTGCCGGACGCATCCTGCACGAAGACCTCGATGGCTTCATGAGCAAGCCACACAGCAGCGCAGGTCAAGCGCCCAGCGGTTACGCCAAACGCACCGACAGCGAGCAGGTGCCGGTGATCGGCCTGCGCCGCAAGATCGCCCAGCGCATGCAGGACGCCAAGCGCCGGGTCGCGCATTTCAGCTATGTCGAGGAGATCGACGTCACCGCCCTGGAAGCGCTGCGCCAGCAGCTCAACCAAAAGTACGGTGATAGCCGTGGCAAGCTGACCCTGTTGCCGTTCCTGGTACGCGCCATGGTCGTGGCCCTGCGCGATTTCCCGCAGATCAACGCCACCTACGACGACGAAGCCCAGGTCATCACCCGCCATGGTGCGGTTCACGTCGGTATCGCCACCCAAGGCGATAACGGCCTGATGGTGCCGGTACTGCGCCACGCCGAGGCGGGCAACCTGTGGGGCAACGCCAGCGAGATCACTCGCCTGGCCCATGCTGCGCGCAACAACAAGGCCAGCCGCGAAGAACTGTCCGGCTCGACCATCACCCTGACCAGCCTGGGCGCCCTGGGCGGCATCGTCAGCACGCCGGTGGTCAACACTCCGGAAGTGGCGATCGTCGGCGTCAACCGCATGGTCGAACGGCCGGTGGTGATCGACGGCCAGATCGTCGTGCGCAAGATGATGAACCTGTCCAGCTCGTTCGACCACCGGGTGGTCGATGGCATGGATGCCGCCCTGTTCATCCAGGCCGTGCGCGGCCTGCTGGAACAGCCCGCCTGCCTGTTCGTGGAGTGAGCATGCAACAGATTATCAACACGACCCTGCTGATCATCGGTGGCGGCCCTGGTGGCTACATCGCCGCCATCCGCGCCGGGCAACTGGGCATCCCTACCGTGCTGGTCGAAGGCCAGGCGTTGGGCGGGACCTGCCTGAACATCGGCTGTATTCCGTCCAAGGCGCTGATCCATGTGGCCGAGCAGTTTCACCAGACCTGCCAGCACACTGAGCACTCGGCGTTGGGCATCAGTGTTTCTGCGCCGCGCCTGGACATCACCCGCAGCGTGGCCTGGAAGGACGGCATTGTCGACCGCCTGACCAGCGGCGTCGCGGCCTTGCTGAAAAAGAATGGCGTGACGGTGATACATGGCTGGGCGAAGATCCTCGACGGCAAGAGTGTCGAAGTCGATGGCCAGCGCATCCAGTGCGATCACCTGCTGCTGGCCACAGGATCGAGCAGCGTCGAATTGCCGATGCTGCCGCTCGGCGGGCCGATCATCTCCTCGACCGAGGCACTGGCACCCAAGGCGCTGCCCACGCACCTGGTGGTGGTCGGCGGTGGCTATATCGGCCTGGAACTGGGCATCGCCTACCGCAAGCTGGGCGTTCAAGTCAGCGTGGTGGAAGCGCGCGAGCGCATCTTGCCGACTTACGATGCTGAGCTGACTGCCCCAGTGGCCGAGTCGCTGAAGAAGCTGGGCGTCAGCCTGCACCTGGGCCACAGCGTCGAGGGCTATGAAAACGGTTGCCTGCTGGCCCGTGATGGCCAAGGTCAGCAACTGCGGGTCGAAGCTGACCAAGTCCTGGTGGCGGTGGGTCGCAGGCCGCGCACCCAGGGCTTCAACCTGGAAAGCCTGGGGTTGCAGATGAAGGGTGCTGCGGTGGCCGTGGATGAGCGCTGCCAAACCAGCATGCGCAACGTCTGGGCGATTGGCGACTTGGCCGGCGAACCCATGCTTGCCCACCGGGCCATGGCCCAGGGCGAGATGGTCGCTGAGTTGATCGCCGGCCACACGCGACGCTTCGAGCCCACCGCGATTGCCGCAGTGTGCTTCACCGATCCGGAACTGGTGGTGGTCGGCAAGACGCCGGAGCAGGCCAGCGAGCAAGGACTGGACTGCATCGTCGCGCAGTTCCCGTTCGCGGCCAACGGCCGAGCCATGACCCTGGAATCGAAAACGGGCTTCGTGCGCGTGGTGGCTCGGCGCGACAACCACTTGATCCTCGGCTGGCAAGCCGTGGGCGTAGCCGTTTCGGAGCTGTCGACCGCATTTGCCCAATCGCTGGAAATGGGCGCTCGCCTGGAAGACATCGCCGGCACCATCCACGCTCATCCGACCCTGGGTGAAGCGGTCCAGGAAACTGCATTGAGGGCGCTGGGCCAGGCTCTGCACATCTGACACTGAAGCGGCGAAGGCCGATTTGACCCGCTGCGCTAGCTGCGCCGCGGGTCTTTTTTTATTCGCTGATGACGTTCTTACCTGCTGCCTTGGCGCGGTACAGGGCTTTATCGGCTCGCCCGAGCAGCCCAGCTGGGTCTTCGCCTTGCTGGCACTGCACCACACCGTAACTGAGGGTCAGGCGGCAATCGCCGACCGGCTCGATCTGCTCCAGTGCCCGGCGAATCTTCGCAGCGAGTTCAAGCGCTTCATTCAAGGACGTTTGCGCCAAGACCACGGCAAACTCATCACCGCCCCAACGGGCCAGCAGGTCTTGCTCGCGCAAACACAGGCGAATGCGCTCGACCAATTCGATCAATGCCGCATCGCCACGGGCATGGCCATAGCGATCGTTGATCGGTTTGAAATCATCGACGTCCATGGCGAGCAGGGAAAACGGCTGACGAAAGCGTCGCGCCCGTTCACATTCTTGCTGCAAGGCCTTTTCCAGCCGATAGCGGTTGGCGATTCTGGTCAACGCATCGCGTTCAGCCAGTTCACGGTTTTCATCCAGCTGGCGTTGCAGTTGCTGGTTGACCCAGGACAACTCGCGGGTGCGCTCGGCGACCTGGGCTTCCAGGCTATGGTTTTTTTGTTCGAGTTCGGCCACCAGGCGCTTGCCCGCATCGATGTTGCGATGGGCACCGAGCATGCGCGCCACCGAGCCATCCGGGTTGTGGGCAATGATATGGCCGCTGTCTTCGATCCACAGGTAGCTGCCATCCTGGCAGCGGCAGCGGTACTCGATCCGGTAATGTTCATTGCGCTGGTTGATGTAGGCCTCGAAGTGCGCCATCACCCGCGGATAATCTTCAGGGTGGATCACGCTTTCCCAGGTTAGCACGCTGTTATCCAGCGAATGGCTCTGGTAACCCAACATGGCGTACCAACCAGGATTTCGATAGACGTAGCCGCTATTGGCGTCCCAATCCCAGATACCATCGCTGATCAGCTCAAACAGCGTGTGCAACTGCTGTTCACTGAAGCCGGCGGGTGCCGGCCTTGATTCCTGACTCATGGACGCTCTCCGTAGTGTCCAGCAACTGCGCCCCTGCGCGGGGCTGCTGAGCAACATTGCTTTTGCCGCTGGCGGCAATCCTGTTCCTGTGCGTGGCAAGCATATTCCTACCGGGGTAGCGGCTGGAATACTTCCGATGGGCTATTTAGCCGTTGTCCCAGGCTGGCACAGCTTTTGCCCCTTCAGCCCTGCCTTTGATACTCCAAGGAGGAGTCATGATGATCAGCCTCAATGGGCTGGGCTGGCAGAATGCTGTACAGCCACAAAGCCGTATCAGCAACGAACAGGCGCTGGCCGAGGTCATGCCGGTACGCCAGACCGTCGCAACCAACACCACCGGCCAGCACAACAGCCAAGCCAACACCTCACAGCAAAACGCTGAAGATGCTCGCGAGGAAGCCTTCGCCAAACTCAAGGTAGCGCTGCAAAATCCTGATATCAGCGCCCGCCAGCAGGCCAGTATCGGCACGCAGGACGGCAGTAATGCGCTGCAGGAGTTTCGCGACTATATGAGCAAGACTCCGGAGGAGAAGATCCAGGAGAAGATTCTTGCGCAGCTCGGCCTGACCCCTGAGGAGTTCGAGGCCCTGCCGCCAGAACAAAAGCAGAAGATCCTTGACCAGATCGCCCAGCGACTGAAAGAGGATATCGAGCTCAAGACCCAGGCCAAGCTTCAGCAACAGGCCCTGAATACGGCGGCAGCTGATCCGGGATCGAATCCGGCCTCGGCCCAGAGCGCAGAACAACACAAGGATCACCTGCACGTCATGGCCAGCTGATAGGCTGGCCGGGGCAGCGTAAACGGATACGCCCGCCCCCACCCGTTAGCACTCAGAATTTTTCTGCTACGCGCTTGAACTGATAATCCGACTCGCGATAGTTCCCGGGTTTCTGCCGCTTGGGCAACTTCACTTTCTCGCGTGGCACGTCCTTGTACGGGATTCGGCTGAGCAGATCGGCAATGATGTTGAGGCGGGCGCGGCGCTTGTCATTTGAGTCAGCGACAAACCAGGGGGCATGGCCGGTGTCAGAAGCTCTGAACATCTCGTCCCGTGCGCGCGAATAGTCATACCAGCGGCTGTAGGACTTAAGGTCCATTGGCGACAGCTTCCATATTTTCCGCCCATCCTCGATGCGCGCCTCAAGGCGTCGGGTCTGCTCCTGCTCGCTGACTTCCAGCCAGTACTTGAGCAGTATCACCCCCGAATCGATAATCGCCCGCTCCACGCTTGGCACGGCATTGAGAAAGCTCTCGGCTTGCTCCTGGGTGCAAAAACCCATGACCCGCTCGACGCCGGCGCGGTTGTACCAACTGCGATCGAAGATCACTACCTCTCCTGCGGCAGGCAAATGCGGCAGATAGCGCTGCAGGTACATCTGGCTTTTTTCCCGGTCGTTCGGTGCTGGAAGGGCCACTACTCGAAACACGCGTGGGCTAACCCGCTCGGTCAGGGCCTTTATGGTCCCGCCCTTGCCCGCACCGTCACGGCCTTCGAAGATGATGCAGACCTTGATGCCCTTGGCTTTGACCCACTCCTGCAACTTGACCAACTCGACATGCAGATGACGCAGGTGTTCGAGGTAGTCCTTGTTCTTCAGTTTCTCGCCCTTCTGCGGTTTACCTTTCTTGCTCTTGGACATGCCAATACCTCCTGGTGACACGTGGCTGGGTGCTGCGGGTCGCTGCACTCAAGGCGTGACCTGATAGCCCTTGCCTTGCAGGCAGCTGGTGTACGCGCTGGCATTGGTTGATTCAGCGTTGTGGCGTTGCTGGCGACGCTCCTGACGCTGCCTGGCACCACCGACCACAGCACCGGCAGCCGCAGTCTCGCGAGCGCGATTTTGTCGGTACTCCTGTTTCACGTCATCGTCGATACGGTCATAGACTTCTTCGTGCTGGTTGCCGCGAACCTGGGCGCCAACTGCCCCGGCCGTGGCGCCGACCGCCGCACCTCTGAGCCGACCACCCGAGGCAGGCGGGGTGCTGCTGGCGCTGTTGGCAATGGAGTGGCATTCACTGATGTCGGCTTGAGTCTGCTGTGAGTTCTGGCCGCGCAAGGGCACCACAGATTCGGCTACCCCTTGGGCACTAGCCAGCAGCAAGGCGATAAAAAGGCTGAGCGACGATGGCCTGAGCATGATGATTTTTGCAACCTGCGCTTGAAAGCGGGTGAGAGGAAACAGCCTGGTTCAGTGTAGGTCGCGACCCCTACCCTGCCTGCATCTACCGCCCAGCGGTGCACCGAGGGTCAGCGTTGCCATCAATGGAACGGAAAGATGTAGTTCATCCAGGCCGCCATGCGCAAAAGAATCTTGCGCATGGTGCCGATGTGTTCGAAGTGCTTGCTGTAGATCGCCGCCTGGCCATAGGCACCGCCCGGCATCTGCGCGCTGTACTGGGCAAACGCCGGATCGGTGATCTCGATGATCACCGGCACCCGCCCGGGCGGCGGCGAGCCGGTGTAGCTCACCAGCGTGCCAGAAGGCTGCACCTGGCCTTCGGCAATTACCGTGATGACACTCTTCACCCGGCCTTTGAACACCTTGCCCGGAATGCCATCGAACGCCACTTCCGCTTCATCCCCCGCGACCAGGCGCAGCAGGCTGTTCTGGCGCATCCACGCAGCGAAGTACTGGCCCTCCTGCGGGATGAACACCATCGACGGGCGCAGTGGCAAACGCGTCGCCATCATCCCGCGACGCAGCGATACATGGGTGACAAAGCCCTTGCTCGGGGCGCGTACCACGGTGTTGTCCAGCTCGAACTGGGCGTTGTCGATCTGCGCCTGCAGGTCGCCGACCCGGGCCAGCGCTGCTTCTTGCTCACGCCGGGTGCCGAAATTGCGCTTGATCAGCTCGTTGATGCGAAATAGGTCACCCCTTGCCGCCACCTGCTGGGCCTTGAGCGATTGCAGGCGGTACTGAAAAGGCGCGGGATCGATGCGAAACAGTACATCGCCCTCCTGCAAGAGCTCGTTGCCCTTGACCGGCACATCAATCACCTTGCCGCTGACCACTGGCACCACCGGCACTGAAACAAAATAAGAACGCGCCACCTCCGAATAAGGGTGGTTGTAGTTCATGGTGAAAATCAGTGCGCCGATCATCACCACACCGCCCAACACGGCGGTGGGCACAGTCCACTTGTTTAGCGGAATGTTGAACAGCTTGAAGATTGCAATGCAGATTGCGGCGTAGGTGAGGATCAGCAGCAGGTCCATGGTCTAGATCCCCCCGCCGGACTCATACTCACTGTCTCGAGGGTTGGCCTGCCTTGCTTCCAGATGCGCCACACGCTGTTGCAGTTCGACGATCTGCTGCTGCAACTCAGCTGCTGGGCTATGGCGATCCAAGCCTGTGCTTGTGCCTATGCCCCAGCCGCGATCCTCGCGGTAGAGCATTGCCCAGATCCACAGGAACGGCCATAACGCGTGCAGGGTGAACAAGCTGACCCAACCGGTGGCGTGGATAGCGTCTTGGTGCGGATGGTTGCGATGAACGGCAATTTCGTAAGGGATGTCGTGCAGCACGATGATGCCGTAGAACAACACCAGACCTGCGAAAATCAACACACCGAGTGCGAAGTAATCAAGCATGGCTGCTCCGTACATCCAAAAGAGAGATGTGGTGGAAGCAGTTTAGTCAAGCTTGGCCTAAGTATTAGGCTGAGTCGCTGGAACCCGCGTCAAAGGCAAAAAAGGCTAGCGATAGAGATGAAATGGTGTCCCAGGGCAGGTTCGAACTGCCAACCTTCCCCTTAGGAGGGGGATGCTCTATCCAATTGAGCTACTGAGACACAGGTGCCGTCAATGACTGACGAACGGGCGTGACGGCGAGCATGTTAACCAGCAGGCTGGCGTTTGTCATGCTTGATTCGGGCTTTTTGCAGGTAATCCCTTTCTCTGAGTTCTAGCAGGCGTGGCCCTGCTCTACGGCCTCAAGCAAGCCCTGACGATGCAGCAAGTCAAATAATCCCATCACCGCCTTGTGCAACGTGCCCGAGTTATCCAGCACCTGCACACTCTGATCGTCCTGCTTGGCTAACTGGGCATTACGTTGCAGGCGGCGCTCGATCTCTTCGAGCGTTTCCCGACCGCGCGCCAGCAGCCGTTGTCGTAGCACCTGCGGGGCAACATCCAGGCGAATTGCCAGTAGATTGGGATAGCGCCGACGGGCCTCAGCCAGATAACCACGCGAGCCATTGACCAAAACGTGATGCCCCGTTTCCAACCAACGGTCAATCTGCGCAGGTATGCCGTACGCAAGGCCATTAGCACGCCAATACATGGCAAACTGCCCGGCCTCGCGCATCGCTTCGAATTGCTCCGGGGTCACGCCGTGAGCCGATTCGCCCTTGGCCTCTGCCGAGCGGGTAATGACCCTGCGGGCAACTTCGACGCCGTGTGTAGTCAATTTCGCGCGAGCAGCGTCAATCAAGGAATCTTTTCCCGATCCAGAGGGTCCAACCAGGAATATCAGGCGCCCTGTCTTAGTCGGAATGCCGCTTGCGTCATGTTGCATAGCCACTATGCTCTCTAGTAGGGAACCTGCGCATTCTAGGTGTTTTCCCCTGCCTTTGCCGCCCGTTACCAGATTTTGACGACAAAGGTCTGGCGTCAAGACCATCCGACTAAAGCAAAACTTTTCAAACCAGTGCTCATTTCTGATAATTGGTACTGGCAAAAAGCCTTTATCCGGATCACTATTTGTCACAGAATTGACGCCAAGGAAACGGCGACATTGAGGCAAGATGAACACCCAAAATTACATGACGGTTGAACATTTTGTCGTCGCCACGGTCGTACTTCCACCGTGCGGCCAATTTGAGAACCGCTTCCCCTGAACCAGTAAACCGGTCAATTTATATGCGCCCAATGAAACAGGCTATCTATTCGAGCCGCACCGCTGACAAGTTTGTCGTCCGCCTGCCTGACGGGATGCGTGAGCGCATTGCCGAGGTAGCCCGCAACCATCACCGCAGCATGAACTCCGAGATCATCGCCCGCCTGGAACAGAGCCTTATCCAGGAAGGCGCACTGGGCGACGAGCTGAGCATGCGTTTGGATAGCCCAGAGCTGAGCCTGCACGAGCGCGAGCTGTTGCAGCGTTTCCGTCAGCTCTCTCACCGCCAGCAGAATGCCCTGGTGGCACTGATCGCCCACGACGTGGAAATGGCCGCTGACGCGTCCTGATCCCTTCCAGCGATAAAAAAAGAGCCAGCTTATGCTGGCTTTTTTTCGTCTGGTGTTTGTTCACTTACATGAGGAACAAGGTGGCCAAGCCAAGGAAGATGAAGAAACCACCACTGTCGGTCACTGCAGTGATCATCACGCTCGCGCCCATTGCCGGGTCGCGCCCCAGACGCGCCAGGGTCATTGGAATCAATACGCCCATCAATGCTGCCAACAGCAGGTTCAAGGTCATCGCCCCGGTCATTACCAGCCCGAGTGACCAGCTACCGTAGAGCCAGTACGCCACCGCCCCGATCACCCCACCCCAGATCAGGCCGTTTATCAGAGAAACCGCCAGCTCTTTGCGCATTAGCCGCGCGGTGTTGCCAGGGCTGACTTGGTCCAGGGCCATGGCGCGGACGATCATGGTGATGGTCTGGTTGCCCGAGTTGCCGCCAATGCCCGCCACGATCGGCATCAATGCCGCGAGCGCCACCAGTTTCTCGATGGAACCTTCGAACAGTCCGATCACCCGCGAAGCGAGAAACGCAGTCACCAGATTGATCGCCAGCCACGCCCAACGGTTGCGCAGCGAACGCCAGACCGAGGCGAAGATGTCTTCCTCTTCGCGCAGACCGGCCATGTTGAGGACTTCGCTCTCGCTCTCCTCACGAATCAGGTCGACCATTTCGTCGATGGTCAGACGGCCGATCAGGCGGTCGCTCTTGTCTACCACCGGCGCAGAAACCAAGTCGTAACGCTCAAAGGCCTGGGCCGCATCGTAGGCATCTTCGTCCGGATGGAACGACACCGGATCGGTCGCCATTACTTCGGCCACCTGCTTGTCCGGGTCGTTGACCAGCAGGCGCTTGATCGGCAGCACGCCCTTGAGGATGCCGTCGTAGTCGACTACGAACAGTTTGTCGGTGTGGCCAGGCAGCTCTTTGAGACGGCGCAGGTAACGCAATACCACCTCAAGGCTGACGTCTTCGCGGATGGTGACCATCTCGAAGTCCATCAGCGCACCCACTTGCTCCTCATCGTAGCTCAGGGCCGAACGGACGCGTTCGCGCTGCTGGGCATCGAGGGTTTCCATCAGCTCATGAACGACATCACGCGGCAGCTCAGGAGCGAGGTCCGCCAGTTCGTCAGCGTCCATCTCCTTGGCGGCGGCGAGCAGCTCGTGATCGTCCATGTCGGCGATCAGGGTCTGACGGACCGCGTCGGATACCTCAAGGAGGATGTCGCCATCGCGCTCGGAGCGAACCAGCTGCCATACGGTCAGACGGTCGTCGAGCGGCAGGGCTTCGAGAATGTAGGCGATGTCGGCAGGGTGCAGATCGTCGAGCTTGCGCTGCAGCTCAACCAGATTCTGGCGGTGGACAAGATTTTCCACCAGGTCATGGTGATGACCTTCCTGGCGGTGAGTCAGGTCTTCAACTACCCGCTGGCGCTGCAATAGATCGATCACCTGAGCCAGGCGATCCTGCAGGCTCTCTTGGGCTTTCTTTACTTCTACTTCGGTCATAGGCGAACTCCACTCCCAGCAGCGGAGCACGCCGGGGGAATCAATCGGTCAGATCTAACTTGGCAAATCGTGTTAGGGAGTAACTACTGGGTAAGTCCATGGTGGTATTCCACAAGCCCCGGCGGGGCTGACGGGCGCAATCATACACTGCAAAAGCTGTCAGATCGCTTAAATTTTTGGCAAGAACAATCGTTTGCGCGATAAAGCTATGACAACGCTCGAAGCCATCAGTGCGACGGCGGCTGCCTATAAAAAAGCACAAGGACACTGCTCAAGCCGTGAGGTAATGATTGCCTGGCTAAGCGCTGCAGCCCTAGTGGGCTTATCTGAGAGTCTAGCTGGACATCACTGACAATTCAGTGAATAGCGGAAAACAAAAAGCCCGCTATAAAAGCGGGCTTTTTGCTGTATATGGTGGACTCAGCAGGATTCGAACCTGCGACCGCTCGGTTCGTAGCCGAGTACTCTATCCAGCTGAGCTATGAGTCCAAGTTGGTAGTTTTAGACCAGGTTACCACTGGTTGAAACAAGGCGACCGTGCAAGCACAATCGCCGTGCTATATGGTGGACTCAGCAGGATTCGAACCTGCGACCGCTCGGTTCGTAGCCGAGTACTCTATCCAGCTGAGCTATGAGTCCAAGTTGGTAGTTTTAGACCAGATTACCACTGGTTAAACAATCCGACCCTGCAAGCAAAATCGTCATGTTGTATGGTGGACTCAGCAGGATTCGAACCTGCGACCGCTCGGTTCGTAGCCGAGTACTCTATCCAGCTGAGCTATGAGTCCAATTCTTGCCGCGCATTATAGTTCGCTTTACCGTTTTTACAAGTGCTTTTTCGTTTAAAATCAACGACTTAGCAATCTTGTCCAGCTGAAGCGCCCTACGCAAATAATGGCGGTGAAGGGGGGATTCGAACCCCCGATACCCTTATGAGGTATACTCCCTTAGCAGGGGAGCGCCTTCGGCCACTCGGCCACCTCACCGCAACACGAGGCGAATATTAAACAGCCTCCTCCTCGTTTGCAACCCTTTTTTTGAAAAAAACTTCAAAAGAATTAAAGGCTTGGCTCCTCATCCTTCTCTTTCTTGATTCGCAGGTAGATTTCCTCGCGGTGAACGGCCACTTCCTTAGGGGCGCTGACGCCAATACGCACCTGGTTGCCTTTGACACCCAGGACCGTAACGGTGATCTCACCGTCACCAATGATCAGGCTCTCGGCGCACCGACGAGTCAGAATCAACATAGCTTTCTCCTTACGCAGTTCAATCAGGGATAACAGTCTGTGGTAGCCGGGCCGTGCACTAGGGACGAAGGCAGGGCCCGTGTGGCTGCCATAGTGAGTAGGACAGGACTCTCCATGGCATCCAGAAACGCGAAGGGCGCGGCAAGCCGCGCCCTTCCCCAGGCAGCGCCTTACTCGCCCTGACGGGCAGGGGCGTCCAGCTCGAATGCGGTGTGCAGAGCACGCACCGCCAGCTCCAGGTACTTCTCTTCGATGACCACCGAGACCTTGATCTCGGAGGTGGAGATCATCTGGATGTTGATGCTCTCCTTGGCCAGCGCTTCGAACATGCGGCTGGCAACACCGGCGTGCGAGCGCATGCCAACACCAACGATGGAAACCTTGGCGATCTTGGTGTCGCCGATCACTTCACGGGCACCGATCTCACGAGCAGTGTTCTCCAGTACCTTGAGCGCCGCTTCGTACTCGTTGCGGTGCACGGTGAAGGTGAAGTCGGTGGTGTTATCGTGCGCGACGTTCTGCACGATCATGTCCACTTCGATGTTCGAAGCGCTGATCGGGCCGAGGATCTTGAAGGCAACGCCCGGGGTATCCGGTACGCCACGAATGGTCAGCTTGGCCTCATCACGGTTGAAGGCGATACCGGAAATGATCGGCTGTTCCATGGATTCCTCTTCATCAATGGTAATGAGGGTACCTGGACCCTCCTTGAAGCTGTGCAGCACGCGCAGCGGGACGTTGTACTTGCCGGCGAACTCCACCGAGCGAATCTGCAGCACCTTGGAACCGAGGCTGGCCATTTCCAGCATCTCTTCGAAGGTGATCTTCTCCAGGCGACGGGCCTGGGGCACAACACGCGGGTCGGTGGTGTAGACACCATCGACATCGGTGTAGATCTGGCATTCGTCGGCCTTGAGCGCCGCGGCCAGGGCCACGCCGGTGGTGTCCGAGCCGCCACGGCCCAGGGTGGTAATGCTGCCGTGCTCGTCGACACCCTGGAAACCGGCAACCACCACCACGCGACCTGCCTTGAGGTCGGCACGGATCTTCTGGTCGTCGATCTGCAGGATGCGCGCCTTGTTGTGCGCGCTATCGGTAAGGATGCGCACCTGGTTGCCGGTGTAGGACACCGCATCCACGCCACGCTTGATCAAGGCCATGGCCAGCAGGGCAATTGTCACCTGCTCGCCGGTCGAGACGATCACATCCAGTTCACGCGGAACCGGCTTGTCGCTGATCTGCTTGGCCAGGTCCAGCAGGCGGTTGGTTTCCCCGCTCATGGCCGACAGCACAACCACCAGGTCATCGCCCGCGTCACGGAATTTCTTGACCTTGTCGGCAACCTGCTCGATTCGTTCGATGGAACCGACAGAGGTGCCGCCAAATTTCTGTACGATCAACGCCATTTCAAAGCTGCCTCTGCCCACGATGGGCACCCAATAATCAATCCAACATGAAGCGGCCCGCTACTAGACAGCGGGCCGCTTCATCTCAAAGCCCCTGTTCGGCGAACGGCACAGCCAGGGCCAGGGCATTGTCCAGCGCAGCGACGTCAACGCCGCCACCCTGGGCCATGTCCGGACGACCACCGCCCTTGCCGCCTACCGCTGCAGCGGCCTGCTTCATCAGATCGCCGGCCTTGAGTTGGCCGGAGAGGTCTTTGGTCACGCCAGCCACCAGCACGACCTTGCCCTCATGCTCACTGCCCAGCAGGATCACTGCATGGCCGAGCTTGTTCTTCAGCTGATCGACCAGGGCCAGCAAGGCCTTGCCATCCTGACCATCCAGGCGTGCGGCGAGAACCTTGGCGCCCTTGACCTCAACAGCCGCGTTGGAGAGATCGTCTCCGGCGGCGCTGGCGGCCTTGGCCTGCAGCTGCTCGAGCTGCTTCTCCAGCTGACGGTTGCGCTCCAGCACAGCCGACAACTTGTCGATCAGATTGTCACGGTTGCCCTTGACCAGTTGCGCGGCTTCCTTGACCTGCTCTTCGGCAGCGTTCAGGTAAGCCAGGGCCGCGGCGCCGGTGATCGCTTCGATACGACGCACACCGGAGGCCACGCCACCTTCGCTGATGATCTTGAACACACTGATATCGCCGGTGCGTTTGGCATGGATGCCGCCGCACAGCTCCACCGAGAAATCGCCGCCCATGCTCAATACGCGCACGGTATCGCCGTACTTCTCGCCGAACAGCGCCATGGCGCCCTTGCGCTTGGCGGTTTCGATATCGGTCAGTTCGGTCAGCACCTCAGTGTTCTTGCGCACTTCGCGGTTGACGATGTCTTCCAGGGCCTTGATCTGCTCTGGCTTGAGCGCCTCAAAGTGGCTGAAGTCAAAGCGCAGGCGCTGGCTGTCGACCAACGAACCCTTCTGCTGGACGTGCTCACCCAGCACCTGACGCAGCGCTTCGTGCAACAGGTGAGTGGCCGAGTGGTTCAGCGAGGTAGCGTGTTGCACCTCGGCGTCGACCTTGGCTTCAACCGGCGAGCCGATGACCAGAGCACCGCTGGCGACAACGCCATGGTGCAGGAATGCCCCACCGGTCTTGGTAGTGTCTTGCACGTCGAAGCGCACGGCGCCCGACAGCAGGTAGCCAGAGTCACCGACCTGGCCACCGGATTCGGCGTAGAACGGCGTGCGATCCAGGACGACAACGCCCTGCTCGCCTTCGCCCAGCTGGTCGACCGCCTGGCCATCCTTGTACAGGGCAATGACCTTGCCCTGGCCTTCGGTGGCGTCGTAGCCGAGAAACTCGGTGGCGGTGTCGACCTTGACCAGGCTGTTGTAGTCCATGCCGAAGGCGCTGGCGGAGCGGGCACGCTCACGCTGGGCGTCCATCTCACGCTCGAAGCCAGCCTCGTCGATGCTCAGCTCGCGCTCCCGGGCGATGTCAGCGGTCAGGTCCATCGGGAAGCCGTAAGTGTCGTACAGCTTGAACACCACGTCGCCTGGGACGACAGTGCCCTGCAGCTGCGACAGGTCTTGCTCGAGGATACGCAGGCCCTGCTCGAGGGTCTTGGCGAACTGCTCTTCTTCAGCCTTGAGCACGCGCTCGATATGCGCCTGCTGGCTGGTCAGCTCAGGGAAAGCTTCGCCCATCTCGGCCGCCAGTGCCGCAACGATCTGGTAGAAGAAGCTGCCCTTGGCACCCAGCTTGTTGCCGTGACGGCAAGCACGGCGAATGATCCGGCGCAGCACATAGCCGCGGCCTTCATTGGACGGCAGCACGCCGTCGGCGATCAGGAAGCCGCACGAGCGAATATGGTCGGCGACGACCTTCAGCGAAGCCTGGCCGTCGTTGCTGCAACCGATGGCCTTGGCCGCAGCTGCCAGCAGGTTCTGGAACAGGTCGATCTCGTAGTTCGAGTGCACGTGCTGCATGACCGCACTGATCCGCTCCAGGCCCATGCCGGTGTCGACCGACGGCGCTGGCAGCGGATGCAGGACGCCATCGGCGGTGCGGTTGAACTGCATGAAGACGTTGTTCCAGATCTCGATGTAGCGGTCGCCGTCTTCTTCTGGCGAACCGGGTGGGCCGCCCCAGATGTCGGCGCCGTGATCGTAGAAGATCTCGGTGCATGGGCCGCACGGGCCGGTGTCGCCCATGGTCCAGAAGTTGTCGGAGGCGTAGGGCGCGCCTTTGTTGTCGCCAATGCGCACCATGCGCTCGGCCGGCACGCCGACTTCCTTGGTCCAGATGTCGTAGGCTTCATCGTCACTGGCGTAGACGGTGACCCAGAGCTTTTCCTTGGGCAGGTTCAGCCACTTGTCGGAGGTCAGGAAGGTCCAGGCGAAGGTGATCGCGTCGCGCTTGAAATAGTCGCCGAAGCTGAAGTTGCCCAGCATTTCGAAGAAGGTGTGGTGACGCGCGGTGTAGCCGACGTTTTCCAGGTCGTTGTGCTTGCCGCCGGCGCGTACGCACTTCTGGCTGCTGGCAGCGCGGGTGTAGGCGCGCTTTTCCTGGCCGAGGAAGCAGTCCTTGAACTGGTTCATACCGGCGTTGGTAAACAGCAGGGTCGGGTCATTGCCCGGAATCAGGGAGCTGGAGGCGACTCGGGTATGCCCTTGCTCCTCGAAGAAGCGAAGGAAGGCTTCACGGATTTCTGCGCTTTTCATAGGTTCTTCCACGGAAACGGCGGCCGTTAAGGCAAACACGTCGAAACGACGGCAAAGGGCCGCATTATATCGGTGTTGCGGGCTTGTTGCAGTGTGTTTATGTGCAGGAACCCGCCAGAAGGAGAGTTTCTAAGCGCCAAGCTGTGAAAACGGCCGAGCCTGACTGGCCACATGGCCCTTCCAGGCCCAATTCGACCATTGACGCAATAACGCCAAGCTCAGGCAATAGTTGGCAGATGAACAGACGTTCATTATCACATGGCTATTACCTATGTACCGCAAGCACCTTGCGCGCGCGCCCCATTCTGGCGCCTTCCCCATGAAGGAGCCTGAACATGGCAAACCCCACCAACGCACCAACTGCTGCGCTGCCCTTTATCGACGGTGCCGATCTTGGTACTGCACCGCCGGCCAACCATCCCTCCCCGCCCGGCCAGATGACCCAAGTGCATGGACTCCACGAGACCGGGGTCTTCACCCTGACGCGTGAGCGAGTGTTCCAGACCTCGCCGCCGCACCAGCAACTGCTGGCCGACCGTCTCGTGTTGGAGATCCACGCCAGCGTGGCGCTGATCAAGATTGATCGGTACAAGTGCCTGCTACAGATCCAGGTCAACGGCCAGCGGATGATGCTCAGCCCTGCCGATGATCAACTGCAACCGTTGGTCCTGCACCTACCGGGCCCTGAGAGCCTAGTGAGCATCGGCAACACCGTCAGTCAGCCGATCACCATCCAGCTTGGCCATGGTCAACACCGCGTCCAAGCCGGTGCCGGCTTCACTCGCATCCGGGCAGGAACAGGTGAGGCCCACATCCAGGCCGGTTCGGGAATGCTCGAACTGATGCCCGCCCCCTCCGACTATCATGTAGTCGGCCATTGCCTGGTAGGCGCTCAAGGGCATGCCGAGGCGTTCTATCGCAACCTGCCGCAGGACGCCCGCCTTGAGCTACCTACAAGCGACTCAACCAGAAACCTTGGTAGAAAGGGCCTGAAGGTTACGGGCAACGCAGAGTTTGTCGAGGCCGTGAATGACAGCCTCGAGTTAATGCGCAAGCTGCATTGTGGACAGGCGCTTCTGGCCCAGCTCGATACGGCCGCGTTGCGTACAGGCACACCCATTTCAATCATCGACGCCGGCCCCCACGGCGCCACCCGCTACCTGCCTTCCACTGACGAATCTGACGAGTCCGACACCCATTACATCAGCAAGTCTGGCGAACGTGGTTTGGAGTACAGCGGCGGCACTGTAGAACTCAATCGGCATGCACTGTCGTTGAATCAACCTTGGTGGATTGACCTCTACCAGCGTCTGTGCATGGCCTACAACTCGGTCACCGGCAGCGTCTTCGCGGGCACTAAGACTTTCACCTTGAGCACTGGAAAACACATCGAAGTGTCCAATTGGGAGTTGCAGGCAATCGGCCTGAGTGTCGATCAGCCGGCCTTTGAGTTCGAACCGGATGAGCAGCCTCGCCAAAGCAATCCACTCGCTTTGAACGAAAACGCGATTCGCCATGAACTGGGGCTAGCACCGCGCCTGCACCCTCAAGCCTGGGAACTGGCCTGCCTCGAGGCGCAGAGGGCAGGTACGTCTCGCGCCACGCCAGACTTATCGAAGCCTGCGATCAACATAGAAGGGGACGACGAATACCGCGGGCGGATTCAGGCCTTGCTTCAGCAGTTGTGGGCCAGCCCGACAGCGTCAGTGCTGTTGCACTCACTGCAGCTCAGCGGCGCGACAATTACCATCAAGAATACCGACATGCTGGACAACGCTGTCTATCATCCGGATTTGCAAGGTGATCCGCACATACGCAATGGCAAGCCAGGAGAGAAAATCAAGCACGGCACGATCGAGTTCAACCCGGATATGCAACGACCGGATTCGGTGCCGATCGTGGTCCTTTATCACGAGCTCTGCCATGCGTGGAATCATGCCTATGGGACCGTCCTGGCCAATCACGAACGCCAGGTGGTGGGCCTCGATACCGGGGAGGCTGCGTTTGACTTCGACAACGACCCGCACACGCCACCGACCGATACCAATCCAGCACCGTTCAATGAAAACGCCCTGCGCGCTGAATTAGGCTTGCCTGCACGCCTGGATTAGCCCTGAACACGGATCGAGCCAATCAACTCAAGCAAGCCCCTGCGCGCTGGATGGCACGATAAGGATCCCTGCCCGAAGGCCATTTCTGACCTTTGGGTTGGGGAAAATGATCCGCGCGCCCTCCTCCTCGACTACCCAGCGCATCTCGGCCAGGTCTTCGGCCAACAGGTAGCCTTTGGCCAACTCGGAGAAGTTTTCGATATCCGTCGGCAGGTGCAAGTTGAAAGAGTCGCTGTGCTTGATGATCTCACGCGCCACGCTGAACAGCTGCAAGCCATCGAGTGTCTCATCGGTCGGCGGCTCGTTGCCTTCGATGATCTGCCGCAGGCGGGTCTCGAGCCGGTCGAGATTGACTTGCTCGTTCTGCCCAAATGGCCGCGCCTTGCCCAACTCCAGGGTGAAGGCTTCGGCCTCTAGCTGTTCATAGGTAAACGCACTGAAAGTGATCGAAGACTTGCTCTGCAGCAGTACCGCCTGCATGCCCGCCGCTGCCAGACGGGCCAGCTCACGGCGCGAGTGCTTGCGCCCTTCCTTGTACGGATATAGCGCGAACTGCTCGATCTTCGAGCCGCGGATGGCAGTGTGCAGATCGTAATGCAGGCGGGTGCGCTCAGGCTTGCTGAAAAACACCCGGGCGAACTGCTCAAGCTCAGCGGCGCGCAACGCTTCGAAACCACTGGAAAGCGCGTGACGGCCGTTGAACAGGCGGTTGATATCCTGCTCGATGAAACGCTCGCCCTTGCGGATCGCAGGCGGGTTGCCGAACAGGAACAGCACCCGCGCGCGCGGCCTGATCTCGCCATTGGCCACACCATGCAGCAACTTCTCGAGCAGCTCGATCGGTGCCGTCTCGTTGCCATGGATGCCGGCTGACAACAGCAGGTCGAGACCGCAATCCTCGCCTTCAGGCGGACGCACTTCCAACGCACCCTCGCCCAGCCAGCGCAAACGCACGCCCCGGGTGGTCACTTGGGTCTTCTCGGCCGGTTCGTGATCGGTCAGGGTCAGCTCAAGCAATTTGCCGAGGGCGAGCATAGGCGTTTCCTTAGTGGTGGTGACCGCAGTCAGGACCGTGGACGTGGTCGTCATCGTCGCCGACTTCTGCCGACTCCATTTCCAGCTCCAGGCTGACCAGGTTGGTGGCCATCGGGCGCAGCAACAGGTTGGCGTACTCGGTGTCGTCTTCGGCGACATCAACGCCGATCAGCAGCTGGCCGCGGCCGTCCTGCTGGATCCACACTTCTTTACCTTGCCAGACCACGGCAAACCGCGTGCAGGAGGTTTCCAGCTGGGTGCCGTCTTCATCTTCAAGGATCAGGCGCAGGGCGTCGGACATTACAATTCTCTCTTCAAGGTTGGCGTTGGAACGGATAGACCGAGCCCAACATGAGGATCTGGGTCAATTCATCCAGGGCCGTACGGCACTCGACCAGCAGTTGCGGGTCGGCAAGGTCGGTCTCGCTCATGCGATCGCGGTAATGCTTGTCGACCCACTGGACCAAGGTGTCGTACAGCGACGGCGACATGATAACGCCTGGATTGACCGCCGCCAGTTCCGATTCCTTCAAGGCCACGCGCAAGCGCAGGCAAGCCGGGCCACCGCCGTTTTGCATGCTCTGCTTGAGGTCGAATACCTTGACCTCCTTGACCGGGCCGCCATTGCGGGTCAGCTGGCCAAGAAAACTCCAGACCCGCTCGTTGTTGCGACACTCCTCCGGCACCACCAGCAGCATCGAGCCATCTTCACGCGAGAGCAACTGGCTGTTGAACAGGTAGGAACGCACCGCGTCCTCTACCGCTACCGCCGCCCGAGGCACCCGGATGGCCTGGAAGTTAGCGCCCTTGCTGGCCAGTTTAGCTTGCAGTTGCGCAAGCACCGCATCGGTCTCGAGGAAGGCGTCTTCGTGGTAGAACAGCACCTCGCCGTTGCCCACCGAGATTACGTCGTTGTGAAACACCCCCTGGTCGATCACTGCCGGGTTCTGTTGAGCGTAGACCACCCCGTCGTCGCTGAGCCCGTGCAGCCGGGCCACGGCCTGCGAGGCCTCGAGGGTTTGCCGGGCCGGGTACTTTTGCGGCGCCGGGAAGCGGCTGTCAAAAGCGCTGCGGCCATAGACGAAGAACTCGACCCCTGGCTCGCCATAGCTGCGACAGAAGCGCGTGTGGTTGGCCGCACCTTCGTCGCCGAACTGGGCCACCGCAGGCAGCGCCTGGTGATGAGCGAACACCTGCTCATCGGCAAACATGGCTGCCAACACCCGGCTGGTGGTCGGATGCTCGATGCTGCGGTGGTACTTGCAGTTGAGGTTGGCAGCGGTGAAATGCACGCGACCATCGGCGGTATCGGCGCTTGGGCTGACCGTGGCGGCATTGGCCACCCACATGCTCGACGCCGAGCAGCTGGCGACCAGCAGCGGCATGGCCTCTTTCGCGGCGCGGCTGATCACCTCGGCATCGCTGCCAGAGAAGCCCAGCCGACGCAGGGCGGCGACATCCGGCCGCTCCTGCGGGGCCAGTACGCCCTGCTTGAAGCCCAGGTCGCTCAGCGCCTTCATCTTGGCCAGGCCCTGGCGCGCCGCTTCACGCGGGTTGGAGCACTGCTGACTATTGCTCTGCGAGGCCACGTTACCGTAAGACAGACCGCCGTAGTTGTGGGTCGGCCCCACCAGGCCATCAAAATTCACTTCGTAGGATTTCATCGGCTAGGCTCCGAGACCGTTTGTTATAGGGTGACGCCCGGCGTCAAAGTCGCCGGCAGGGCGAGGCTGGCGGTCTCCAGCGAAGCCACCGGATAGGCGCAGTAGTCGGCCGCGTAATAGGCACTGGCGCGGTGGTTGCCGCTGGCACCCACACCGCCGAACGGCGCACTGCTGGCCGCCCCCGTCAACTGTTTGTTCCAGTTGACGATGCCGGCACGGCTACGCAGCCAGAAGTACTGGTAGCGCGCACGCGAGTCTGACAACAGGCCCGCCGCCAGGCCGTACTGGGTAGCGTTGGCTTCATCGATGGCGGCGTCGAAATCGCTGTAGCGGATCACTTGCAGCAACGGCCCGAAGAATTCCTCGTCCGGGCGCTCAGCCACAGCGGTGACATCCACAATGCCCGGGGTCAACAGCGCGGCGTCAGGCTGCGGCTGGGTCATTTCCAACAGCGCTACAGCGCCATTGCCGAGCAAGGCTTGTTGCGCATCCAGCAATGCCTGGGCGGCCTGCAAGGAAATCACCGAACCCATGAACGGTGCCGGCTGCTGATCGAACGCGCCAACGCTGATCGTGCGACTCACCTCGACCAGGCGCGCCAGCAGCGCGTCACCCCAGGCACCTTGCGGCACCAGCAGGCGGCGGGCGCAGGTGCAGCGCTGCCCCGCAGAAATGAAGGCCGACTGAATGATGGTGTACACCGCAGCGTCCAGGTCCTTGACCTGATCGACCAGCAGCGGATTATTGCCGCCCATTTCCAGGGCAAGGATCTTGTCCGGGCGCCCTGCGAACTGTTGGTGCAGGAGATTGCCGGTACGGCTGGAGCCGGTGAAGAACAGGCCATCGATACCTGGATTGGCGGCCAGGGCGACACCGGTCTGGCGAGCGCCCTGCAGCAGATTGAGAACACCCGCAGGCAAGCCGGCGGCAATCCAGCATTTGACCGTCAACTCGGCGACCTTGGGGGTCAGCTCACTCGGCTTGAACACCACGCAGTTACCCGCCAACAGCGCCGGCACAATATGGCCGTTAGGCAGGTGGCCGGGGAAGTTATACGGGCCAAACACCGCCACCACGCCATGCGGCTTGTGCCGCAACACCGCCGTAGCGTCCGCCAGTGGACCACTCTTTTCCCCGGTGCGCTCGCGATAGCTCTGCACCGAGATCGCCACTTTGTTGACCATGCTGGTCACTTCGGTGGCCGACTCCCACAACGGCTTGCCGGTTTCTTCACCGATGCAACGCGCAAGCTCGTCGGCATTGGCTTTGAGCTGATCGGCAAAAGCCTCAAGCACGGCAATACGCGCATCCAGGCTCAGTTGCGCCCAGGCCGGGAAGGCCTGCCGCGCTGCTGTCACTGCCGCGTCGACTTGAGCGGCAGTGGCGCCCTGACCTTGCCAAACGACTGCCTGAGTGACCGGATTGAGCGATTGCAGTGGCTCGCCCTGCCCTGCTTGCCAGTGCCCCGCGATGAAATGAGTCGTCATTACTGAGCCTCCCGCGCGGCCGAAAGTGGCACCGCGCGCACATGATCGCCAGCGCCCAGGCGCAGGCGCTTGGCGGTCTGCGGATCGACCACCAAGGTGCCCGCCGCCAGGCGTGCGGGCGCGGCGGTGATGCGGCAGTCTTCGCGCTTGCGGTTGTGAATCAGATAAGGCGTGGCATCGTCGCCTGGCGTACCCACCGCCAACACCAGGTTCTGGCTCTCGCGCACGGCACGGATCTTGGCGGTCTCGCACTCGATCGCCGGGCCTGCGTCGAAGATGTCGACATAGCCTTGATAGTTGAAGCCTTCGCGCTCAAGCATGGCCAGTGCAGGCTCGGTGTCGGTGTGCACCCGGCCAATGACCTCGCGCGCCGCTTCAGACAAGAAGCAGGTATACAGCGGGAACTTGGGCATCAGTTCGGCGATGAACGACTTGTTGCCCACGCCAGTGAGATAGTCCGCCTGGCTGAACTCCATCTTGAAGAAGTGCCGCCCCAGGCATTCCCAGAACGGCGAGCGACCGGCCGCGTCGGAGATACCGCGCATTTCAGCGATCACCTTCTTGCCGAACAGCTCGGGGAACTCAGCAATGAACAGCATCCGCGCCTTGGACAACAGGCGGCCATTGAGGCCATTGCGATAGTCGCTACGCAAGAACAGCGAGCACAGCTCGGAATTGCCGGTCAGGTCGTTAGCCAAAAACAGCGTGGGGATTTCACGATAGATGTTCAGCTCCTGCGAAGCGCTGACCGTCAGCCCGACCCGGTAGTTGTACCAAGGCTCACGCAAGCCGACCGCTCCGGCGATGGCGCTGATACCCACTACCAGACCTTCGTCGTTCTCCAGCACGAACAGGTAATCGGTGTCACCGCGCCCGGCTTCGCCGTTAAAGCTCTTCTCGGCCCAGCGCACCCGCTGGCCGAGGCGCTCCTCGTTGGCCGGCAAGGTGGTCAGCCCGGTCGTGCCGGTGCTCCGTGCCAATTCGATCAGCGCGGGTAAATCGCTGCTGCGTACAGGACGAACGATCATGCTATCTCCTTGTGCGGCGGTCTGTGCCTGCCGCGAAACTCTGCTGCCGGTCGCGCCCCGTGGCTATCCGGCCACGGCCATCAAACGGCGACCAGACGCACGCTTGCCCCCTCACCGACACCTAGGGCCTCGGCGGCTTCGCTACTGAGGCTGACCGGCTTGCCCGGCACCCAATCGAACTCCAGCAACACAGCGCGGTAATCCTGCAACTGACCGTTGCACACCAGGTACGGGCGACCACCCTTGGCCGGCACCGGCTCAAGCTTGACTGGCACCACGCGGCTTTGCGCGATGGTGCGGATCCCCGAAGCCCGCGCATGCAGGGTGGGGCCGCCGTCGAAGATGTCGATGTAGTGCTCGGTCTCGAAGCCTTCGCGCATGAGGATGTCGAAGGTGATCTGCGCGCGCGGGTGCACTTGGCCCATGGCCTCTTGGGCCAGGTCCGGCAGCAGCGGCACGTAGATTGGGTAGTGCGGCATCAGCTCGGCGAGGAAGGTGCGGCTCTTCAGGCCACACAGGCGTTCGGCATCGGAATAATTGAGGTCGAAGAAGTTGCGCCCAATGGCATCCCAGAACGGCGACTCGCCGTGCTCGTCGCTGTAGCCAACGATCTCGGTGACCACCGAATCGGCAAAGCGCTCAGGGTGAGCGGCCATGAACAGCAAGCGACCCCGCGAATTGAGCTCGGCCCAGCCAGTGCCGACCAATTCGGGCAGCACATAGAAGCTGGTCAGCAGGCTGTTGCCCGTCAGGTCGTGGCACAGCGACAGCACGTGGATCTTGTTATGGATCTTCAGCTCGCGCGACGCATGCACGAAGGTCTCGTTGCGAAAGCTGTAGAACGGCTCGGAGTAGCCTGCCGAGGCGACGATCGCCGAGCAGCCGGCCAACTTGCCAGTTTCGCTGTCTTCGAGGACAAAGAAGTAGCTCTCCTCGCCATTGAAGCTGACTTCAGCGGCGAACGAGGTCTCGGACGCTGCGATCTTGTCGCCCAGGCGACCGGCATCATCCGGCAGCGAAGTGACACCAACGGGGCTGTCCGCAGCCATGCGCTGCACTTCATTGAGGTCAGCCATTTGCGCGGGGCGCATTACCAGCATGGTGTCACTCCTTTGGAATACGGGCCGAGTGGCTCGGCACGGAAAAACGGCGGGCGCCGTGATTATTGACTTGGCAGGCACCCGCACTGGAATTCAGCGATCGCCGGCCGGCGTTACGCACCGGGCCGGCGACAAGGGCGATCAGCCCTGGGTCAGCTTGGCGATGGCGCGCTCGAAGCGATCCAGGCCTTCATCGATGTCGGCATCTTCGACCACCAGGCTTGGCGCGAAACGCACCACGTCCGGGCCGGCCTGCAGGACCATCAGGCCTTCCTTCTCGGCCGCGTTGAGCACGTCCTTGGCCTTGCCTTTCCAGGCATCGACCAGGACGCAGCCGATCAGCAGGCCGACGCCGCGCACCTGGCTGAACAGCTCGATTTTCTCCAGGCGCGCCTTGAAGCGCGCGTGCTTGGCGGTGATAGCCGCCAAGGCCTCGGGCGTGTTGACCACATCCAGCACCGCGCAGGCGACGGCGCAGGCCAGCGGGTTGCCGCCGTAGGTAGTGCCGTGGGTGCCAACGGCCAGGTGCTTGGCCAGGTCTGCGGTGGTCAGCATGGCGCCAATCGGGAAACCGCCGCCCAGGCTCTTGGCACTGGTGAGGATGTCTGGGGTGACGCCATAGTGCTGGTAGGCGTACAGCGAGCCCGTACGGCCAACGCCGGTTTGCACTTCATCGAAGATCAGCAGGGCATTGTGCTCGTCGCACAGTTTACGCGCGCCTTCCAGGTAGGCCTTGTCGGCTGGCACTACGCCGCTTTCACCCTGGATCGGCTCGATCACTACCGCGCAGGTCTTGTCGGAAATTTGCGCCTTGAGCGCTTCCAGATCGTTGTACGGCACGTGGCTGATACCGGTGATCTTCGGGCCGAAACCGTCCGAGTACTTCGGCTGGCCACCGACGCTGACGGTGAACAGGGTGCGCCCGTGGAAGCTGTTCAGGGTGGCGATGATCTCGTGCTTTTCAGGGCCGAAACGGTCGTGGGCGACGCGACGGGCCAACTTGAAAGCGGCCTCGTTGGATTCGGCGCCAGAGTTGCAGAAGAACGCTTTGTCGGCAAAAGTCGCATCCACCAGTTTATGCGCCAGGCGCAGGGCCGGCTCGTTGGTGAACACGTTGGAGACGTGCCAGAGGGTATTGGCCTGCTCAGTCAGGGCCTTGACCAGTGCCGGATGGCAATGACCCAAGGCATTTACCGCGATGCCGCCCGCGAAGTCGATCAGCTCGCGACCCGACTGGTCCCAGACTCGGGAACCCTCGCCTCGCACAGGAATGAAGGCCGCCGGGGAGTAGTTGGGAACCATGACCTGGTCAAAATCGGCACGTTGCACCGGGGCTTGCTCAACGGACATCTGAGTCTCCTGAAGAGGAACGCTGGCCTGAAAGTGGCGAGCGATGGGGGGATTGTAAGGACTGATCAGCGCCTGTCCTTGCGGCCAAGCGACAACTTGTTACAGCGCAAAACCCTGTTTTAGCCAGGCTTTCGGCAATGCGACAAACAGTGTCGCAATCGCGCAGTGTAAAGGAGGCAGGGTTTGTCGGGGAGATGGCAGCCGCAAATGGGTGAACGCTTGTTCACAGCCTATTGCGACAGATTGGCAGCGAGGGTGACAAGCGAGCGTTTCTCAATTGGGAGCGGTGTAGGCTCTGCTGACGCAATCGCGGGCAAGCCCGCTCCCACGCAATCTATCCGGGGCAGATTTCAGCCGCGTTCGGCAGGAGCCGAGCTGAGCTCGAACGGGCTGTTGCTACGGCGCTGGTTGCGATCTTCGCGCGGGGTGGCGCCAAAGAAGTTGCGATAGGCGCTGGAGAAATGCGGCCCGGAAGAGAACCCGCACGACAAGCCAATCTGGATGATCGACTTGCTGGTCTGCATCAGCATCTGCCGCGCCTTGTTCAAGCGCAACTCCAGGTAATACTGGCTCGGCACCCGATTAAGGTACTGCTTGAAGATCCGCTCCAGCTGTCGGCGAGACACGCACACATGCTGGGCGATCTCGTCAGTGGTCAGCGGCTCTTCGATGTTGGCCTCCATCAGCAGCACTGCCTGGGTCAGCTTTGGATGACTGGAACCCAGGCGGTTTTGCAATGGAATCCGCTGACGCTCGCCACCCTCACGGATGCGCTCGACCACCAACTCCTCCGACACCGCCCCGGCAAGTTCGGCACCATGATCACGGGCCAGCACCGCCAGCAGCAGGTCAGCCACGGCCATGCCGCCACAGGCGGTCAGGCGGTCACGATCCCAGTCGAACAGATGGCTGGTGGCGATCACCTTGGGGAAGCGCTCGCCGAAATCGTCCTGCCAACGCCAATGCACCGCAGCCCGATAGCCGTCGAGCAAACCCAACAGCGCCAACGGATACACGCCTGCGGAAAGCCCACCGATCATGCAGCCACTGCGCGCCAGCTGCTTGAGCGCGGTCGACAGCGTGGCATTGACCGCCGTGGGCGGCTCATCGGCCAGCAGCAACAGCTTGTGCACACCTTCCAGACGCCCATTCCACGGCTCACCCGGCAGACGCCAGCCTTGCTGCTCGGACGGCTCGGCCTGAAGGAACACCAGCTCGTAGACGACATCTGGATGCACCCGCTGGGCCACCAGCAATGCCTCCTCGGCCAACGCCAAGGTCAACGGCTTGGTGCTGGGCCAGATGAGAAAACCGATTCGCTGGGTGGTCATAGGGCGTGGTCCGAAACCTTGGGAAGTTCGAGTCAGTGGCGCCGGGTCAGGCTGCGCTCGCTGCGCAGCATGCCCTATTATGGTGCAAAGGTGCAGCCTTTACTTCAGGCTGCCAGAGAGAAACTGCTTGAGCCGTTCCGATTGCGGATTGACCAGCACCTCGCGCGGATTGCCCGCCTCCTCCACTACCCCCTTGTGCAGGAACACCAGCTGATTGGACACCTCGCGAGCAAAGCCCATCTCGTGGGTGACCACCACCATGGTCCGGCCTTCCTGGGCCAGCGACTGCATGACCTTGAGTACATCGCCCACCAGCTCTGGGTCTAGCGCCGAGGTCGGCTCGTCGAACAACATCACTTCCGGCTCCATAGCCAGCGCCCGGGCAATCGCCACACGCTGCTGCTCGCCACCGGACATATGCCCTGGGTAGGCGTCCTTGCGGTGCGAAACGCCGACTTTGGCCAGGTAATGCTCGGCTTTTTCCAGCGCGTCTTTCTTGCTCATGCCCAGCACATGCACCGGTGCTTCGATGATGTTTTCCAGCGCCGTCATGTGCGCCCACAAGTTGAAGTGCTGGAATACCATCGACAGGCGCGAGCGCATGCGCTGCAGCTGCTTGGGATCGGCAGCCTTAAGCGCGCCATCCTTGCCAGCGACCAGCTTGAGCTCTTCGTTGTTGAGCAGGATCTTGCCGGCATGCGGCTGCTCGAGCAGGTTGATGCAGCGCAGAAAGGTCGACTTGCCCGAACCGCTGGAGCCGATGATGCTGATCACATCGCCTGCCTTGGCGGCCAGGGACACGCCCTTGAGCACTTCATGGCTGCCATAGCGCTTGTGCAGGTCTTGGACTTCGAGTTTGTACATGCTGTCGGTTCTCACAGAGCGTTCAGTGCTTGCGCGGCGCCAGGTAGCCGAGCCAGCGGCGTTCGGCCATCTTGAACAGGCGCACCAGAATGAAGGTCAGGCACAGGTAGAACACGCCCGCCGTGATATAGGCCTCGAAAGGCAGGTAGTACTGGGCATTGACGGTGCGCGCCGCGCCGGTGATGTCGATCAGGGTGACGATCGAGGCCAGGCTGGTGGTCTGCAGCATCATGATCACTTCGTTGCTGTACTGCGGCAGCGCTCGGCGCATGGCCGACGGCAGCAGGATGCGCCGGTACATCTTGAAGCGTGACATGCCCATGGCCTTGGCCGCTTCGATCTCACCATGCGGGGTGGCCTTGAGGCTGCCGGCGATGATTTCTGCAGTGTAGGCACTGGTGTTGACGGCGAAGGCCAGGCAAGCACAGAACGTCGCGCTCGACAGCCACGGCCAGAAGATGCTCTCGCGCACCGCCTCGAACTGGGCCAGCCCATAGTAGATCAGGAACAGCTGCACCAGCATCGGCGTGCCGCGGATCACGTAGGTGTACAGCCAGGCAGTGATGTTCACCAACGGCTGCTTGGAAACGCGCATCAGGCCCAGCGGCACCGCCGCCAGCAAACCGAACAACAGCGACAGCGCCAGCAGCTTGAGAGTGGTCAGCAGGCCGCCAAGATAAAGCGGCAGCGCCTCCCAGATGACGTTGTAGTCGAAGATCATAGTTCTGCCGCCTTAACGCCCACCGAGTAGCGCCTCTCGAGGTACTTCAGCGCCAGCAGCGAGACACTGGTGATCACCAGGTACAGGGCTGCCACCGCCAGGAAGAAGGTGAAGGGTTCGCGGGTGGCATCAGCCGCCTGCTTGGCCTTGAACATCATGTCCTGCAGACCCACCACCGAGATCAGCGCGGTAGCCTTGGTCAATACCAACCAGTTGTTGGTAAAGCCTGGGATCGCCAGGCGAATCATCTGCGGCACCATGATGCGGAAGAACACCTGGCGGCTGCTCATGCCGTACGCCACGCCTGCCTCGGCCTGCCCCTTGGGAATGCCCAGGAAGGCACCGCGGAAGGTTTCCGACAGGTAAGCACCAAAGATGAAACCCAGGGTGCCGATACCGGCCACCAGCGGGTTGAGATCGATATAGTCTTCGTAGCCGAGCAGCGGCGCCACCCGGTTGAGAATGTCCTGGCCGCCATAGAAGATCAGCAGGATCAGCACCAGATCCGGAATGCCGCGAATGACCGTGGCATACATATCGCCCAGCCAGGCCAGCCAGCGCACTGGCGACAACCTTAGCGCCACGCCGATCAGGCCAAGCACGATGGCCAGGGCCATCGACGACAGGGCGAGCTGCAGCGTCAGCCACGCCCCGTCGAGGATGACTGCCCCGTAGCCTTTCAACATGATTGGGATTCCTCTAGACCCAGGGAATGAAAAATGGTGCAAACCTCAGAGTCTCTGCTGTTTGCACCATTGCACAGGTGAAACTCGATGTCTTACTGAGCGTCAGGCCCGTAGATGTCGAAGTTGAAGTACTTGTCCTGGATCGCCTTGTACTTGCCGTTGGCGCGAATGGCGTCGATGGCGGCGTTGATCCGCTCAGCGTTGGCCTTGTCGCCTTTGCGCACGGCAATGCCGACGCCGTCGCCGAAGTACTTCACGTCGGTGAACGATGGGCCAACGAACGCGAAGCCTTTGCCGGCGTCGGTCTTGAGGAAACCATCTTCGAGCAGGGTAGCGTCAGCCACGGTGCCGTCGAGGCGACCGGCAGCCACGTCCAGGTAGATTTCGTTCTGGGTGCCGTAAGGCACGACGGTTGCACCTTTAGGCGCCAGGACTTCCTTGGCGAAACGGTCGTGGATCGAGCCGCGCTGCACGCCGATCTTCTTGCCACTGAGCTCAGCCAGGCTGTCACTGACGGTGACGCCCTGCTTCATGACCAGGCGGGCCGGGGTCAGGTAGTAGCGCTTGGTGAAATCGACCGACTTCTTGCGATCGTCAGTGATCGACATCGACGACAGGATGGCGTCGATCTTGCGCACTTTCAGTGCTGGGATCAGGCCGTCGAACTCTTGCTCGACCCAGGTGCACTTGGCCTTCATCTCTTCGCACAGGGCGTTGCCGATGTCGTAGTCGAAGCCGGCGATGCTGCCATCGGGCTGTTTGAAGGCGAAGGGTGGGTAGGCGGCCTCGATACCGATCTTCAACGGTTTCTCATCGGCGTGCGATACCAGGGACAACACGGACAGCGCCAGGGCGCCAAGCAGTGCGAGCTTCTTCATCAGGTAACTCCATCGGTACGGGGCAATACAAGGCAGGGGTAACAGCTGCCCGAATGCGAATGGGTACAACGCGAGCCGCGAGGGGTATCGACCAAGGTCGCAGACCACGAGCGAGTGAGTGGCATTTTAACGACAGCCCGGTAGTCGATATTTCTTCAAAGCGACAACTAGTTACAGAAGCGCTTGAAACCGCGGCGGGCGATATTGACAGCTCTCACTCATTATGCAAGAGCGAAAAGAAAACAACCTGTAAACAAAGCAATAAGTGCGCCTATTATTGGCAAACCCTTGTATTCCGGCAAGTGTAGCGTGCAAACCTGCACGAATTGTCTGCAGGATTGCCCCACAATGGCACAGGAATGTTTCTGACGGCCCCGTTCTCGTGCGACCAAGGTGACAGAAAACGGTTACCGATGAATGTCGAGGTAACAGAATGCAAAAACCCCGCCGTTGCTGGCGGGGTTCTGTGCAGACTGGCCGCTATCAAGCCGAAGCGCGGCTCATTTCCTTGTGGGTATCGATCAGGTGCTGTACCACACCCGGGTCGGCCAAGGTCGAGATATCACCCAGCGCGTCATACTCGGCCGTGGCGATCTTGCGCAGGATCCGCCGCATGATCTTGCCCGAGCGGGTCTTGGGCAGGCCTGGCGCCCACTGGATGACATCCGGCGAAGCGATCGGACCAATCTCCTTGCGCACCCAGTTCTTCAGCTCCAGGCGCAATTGCTCGCTCGACTCGACCCCGGCATTGAGGGTCACATACACATAGATGCCCTGCCCTTTGATGTCATGCGGCACGCCGACCACCGCCGCCTCAGCGACTTTCGGGTGGGCCACCATCGCACTTTCGATCTCGGCGGTACCCATCCGGTGACCGGAAACGTTGAGCACGTCATCCACGCGACCGGTGATCCAGTAGTAGCCATCCTCGTCACGGCGCGCACCGTCACCGGTGAAGTACATGCCGCGGAAGGTCTTGAAGTAGGTGTCGACGAAGCGGTCATGATCGCCATACAGCGAACGCGACTGACCCGGCCAGGAGTCGAGGATCACCAGGTTACCCTCGGCGGCGCCTTCGATCAGGTTACCCAGGTTATCCACCAGGGCCGGCACCACGCCAAAGAACGGACGGGTTGCCGAACCCGGTTTCAAGCCAGTCGCGCCTGGCAGCGGGCTGATCAGGATGCCGCCGGTTTCAGTCTGCCACCAGGTGTCGACGATCGGGCAACGCTCCTTGCCGACAGTCTGGTAGTACCAGTTCCAGGCCTCAGGGTTGATCGGCTCACCCACCGAACCGAGCAAGCGCAGGCTGGAGCCATCTGCGCCGGCAACGGCGGCCTGACCTTCGGCCATCATCGCGCGAATCGCGGTCGGCGCGGTGTAGAGGATATTGACCTTGTGCTTGTCAATGATCTTCGACACGCGGGTGATGTCCGGGTAGTTCGGCACACCTTCGAACAGCACGGTGGTGGCGCCATTGGCCAGCGGGCCATAGACGATGTAGCTGTGGCCGGTGACCCAGCCAACGTCGGCGGTGCACCAGTAGACTTCGCCCGGGCGGTAGTCGAACACCCGCTCATGGGTCAGCGAAGCGTAGACCATGTAGCCGCCAGTGGTGTGCAGGACACCCTTGGGCTTGCCAGTCGAGCCAGAGGTATAAAGGATGAACAGTGCTTCTTCGGCGCCCATCTCTTTAGGTGCGCAGTGGCTGGAGGCGACCTTCATCAGGTCTTCGTACCAGATATCGCGGTGCTGGTGCCAGGCGATGTCGCCACCGGTGCGCTTGCACACGATGATCTTCTGCACGCTGCTGGTTTCAGGGTTGGTCAGGGCCAGGTCGACGTTGCCCTTGAGCGGCGTATGCCGACCGCCACGCACGCCTTCGTCGGCAGTGATGACAATCTTCGATTTGCAGTCGATGATTCGGCCGGCCAGGGCCTCAGGCGAGAAGCCACCGAACACTACCGAATGGATCGCGCCAATTCGGGCGCAAGCCAGCATGGCCACCACCGCCTCGGGGATCATCGGCATATAGATGGTCACCACGTCGCCGCGGTGCACATCCTGGCCACGCAGGGCGTTGGCGAATTTGCACACCTGCTCGTGCAGCTCGCGGTAGGTAATGTTGCGGCTTTCGGAAGGATCGTCGCCTTCCCAGATAATTGCCACCTGATCGCCGCGCTCTTCGAGGTGACGGTCCAGGCAGTTGTAGGAAACGTTCAGAGTGCCGTCTGCAAACCATTTGATATCGACATGGTGATCGTCGAAGGAGGTCTGCTTGACCTTGGTGAACGGCTTGATCCAGTCCAGGCGCTGGGCCTGTTCGCGCCAGAAACCGTCGGGGTTGATCACCGACTGCTGGTACATGGCCTTGTAGGTGGCCTCGTCGGTCAGGGTAGTAGCCGCAACCTCGGGACGAACGGGATACAGTGGAGCCGCACTCATCTGTGTTACCTCGGTGTAATAGTTGTTTTTGTATGGAACCGTTTGTAACTGTACCAGAGCGGCTAAGGCCATTCGACGTTGGTAGTAGCAAGCCCCTCCTTCGCCGCAGAGATTTCGCGCAACCGCTCTAGCCCGCACAACACCGGCATTCGACCAGTAATCAAAAGCCGTTTTCCCGGCGATTGTTACAGATTCTGTCAACAGTCTTTATCAAAACCCCCACTGTTTCAGCTGTAGGCCGGGCCATAAAATTCACCTCGCCAGCAACGGCAAGGCGATTAACTTCTGGTAACAGCCCCCACGAAGGCAACGTTAATCCCCTCTTCATCCCGATAGTTAAACACTCGTTGTACTCGCGGCGTCACAAGCGCCGCGTGCCCCCTCACGACCTTAGACAGGTAAATTGAAAATGAAAGCGTTACTGGTATTGGTACTTGGCGGTCTTTGCAGCGCGGCGATGGCCGACGAAGTTGCAAACGATGTCGAGCAGATTCCGGTTGAACAGTACAGTTACTCGCAGCACTTGGACATTGCCCGTGTTCTGTCCATGAGCGAAGTTCCTAACGTCTGTGAAGTAGTGCCCGCCCGCATGACCTACGAGGACTCCAAGGGCCAGAAGCACATTCTCGAATACCGCGTGATGGGTAACGGTTGCTCCAACGGTTGATCCCTGTGAATGGGGCCGCTTAGCGGCCCCTTCAACTGTTTACTCAGACGATTTGCCCAGGGCGTATTCACGCAACTTGTTGGCAATGGTTGTATGCGAAACCCCCAGTCTTTTGCCTAATGCCCGACTACTTGGGTATTCACCAAGCAAACTTTCCAGTACCGCTTTTTCAAAGCGTCCGACAATCTGCGAAAGTTCCCCTTCCAACGAAAACTCCCCCAACGGTTGGCGCACGCCATAATCCGGCAGACGGATATGTTCGCTCTTCACCAGCCCGCCCTCACATAATGAAACAGCCTGGAATAAAACGTTCTCCAATTGCCGCACATTACCCGGCCAATGGTAGTGGCTGAGTTTTTCCATGGCGGCGGGCGCCAGGCGCGGCATCGGGCAGCCAATCTGCCGGCTGGCTTGATCGAGAAAGTGCTGCACCAGGCCTTCGAGGCCATCCATGCACTCTCGTAGCGGCGGGATATGCAGCGACAGCACATTCAAGCGGTGGTACAGGTCCTGGCGGAATTCGCCCCGCGCGCACAGCTCGGACAGGTCGACCTGGGTGGCGCAAATGACCCGCACATCCAGATACACCTCTTCATCGCTGCCCACCCGGCGAAAGCAACCATCCTGCAAGAAACGCAGCAACTTGACCTGCAGGCGCGGGCTCATTTCGGCCACCCCATCGAGGAACAGCGTGCCTCCTGCAGTCAGTTCCAGCAGCCCCAGCTTGCCCTCCGCGCGCGCGCCCTCGAAAGCGCCCGGACCATAGCCAAACAGCTCGGTTTCGGCCATCGACTCCGGCAACCCCGCGCAGTTGAGCGCCATCAGCGGCGCCTGCCCACGCGGGCTGGCCAAGTGGCAGGCACGCGCCAGCAACTCCTTGCCAGTACCTGTTTCGCCCTCGATCAACAACGGCGCATCCAACGGCGCCATGCGCCGCGCTTCGCGCACCACGGCGGCCATCACCCGCGAGCTCTGGAAAATACTGTCGAATCCGCGCAGCTCCTGCTTGCGCACGTTATAGATGCGCTCGCCAATGCGGTCGGCGCGATGCAAGGTCAGCACCGCCCCGGCCAACGCCTCGCTTTCGTCATGCTCGGACTGCAACGGGGCGATGTCGGCGAGAAACACATCCCCCTTGACCTTGATGCGCAGGCCATTGATGCGCGACTTGTTCGCCCGCACCAGCTCGGGCAGGTCGAAGTCCTCGACGTAGCGCGCCAGCGGCAGGCCTGGCACCTCGTCGACCCGCACCCCAAGCAACTGCGCCGCCGCACGGTTGGCCGCCACGATACTGCCGCCCATGTCGATCGACAGCACCGGGAACTCTAACGCGCCCAATAACGCATTGAGCTCCATATGCCGACGCTCGCTGGGCATCAGGCCGACGCGCTTGACGCCGAACACCCCGGCGATCGCTTCGAATTTCGGCCGCAAGGCTTGGAACTGCAGGTTCACCAGGTTCGGACAATGCAAGTAGATGGCATTGCCGTGGTCGCCGCCAACCTCGCCGCGCAGCACGTTGATGCCGTACTCGACCAACAGGTTGAGGATGTCTCGCAAAATGCCGATGCGGTTCTGGCAATGCACTTTGATACGCATGGAAATGTCCCGAAGCCGCCGATTTTTTCATCGGCACGCGTAAAAGTCGTAAAGATAAGCTGACAAATTTACATAATAGGTCAGCCGGATCTCCGTGATTTTCCGGGATAAGCGGTTTTTTGTAAAATTTACGTTACGAAATCACCCGCTTCACCTGATCAGCAAACATCCCACACCCGGTGCAAAGGCTGCGCTGAAGGGCTATTCCTAGGGCATGTCGCATCCATAACAAGAAAGACCGCCCTCACCAGGAGAGCCACATGAAACAGACGCAGTACGTGGCACGCGAGCCCGACGCGCACGGCTTTATCGACTACCCGCAGCAAGAGCATGCGGTATGGAACACCCTGATCACCCGTCAATTGAAGGTGATCGAAGGCCGGGCCTGCCAGGAATACCTGGACGGCATCGAGCAGCTCAAGCTGCCCCATGACCGCATCCCGCAGCTGGGCGAAATCAACAAGGTGCTGGGCGCCACCACGGGCTGGCAGGTCGCCCGGGTGCCAGCGCTGATCCCGTTCCAGACCTTCTTCGAACTGCTCGCCAGCAAGCGCTTCCCGGTGGCTACCTTCATCCGCACCCCGGAAGAGCTCGACTACCTGCAAGAGCCGGACATCTTCCACGAGATCTTTGGCCACTGCCCGCTGCTGACCAACCCTTGGTTCGCCGAATTCACCCACACCTATGGCAAGCTCGGCCTGGCCGCGACCAAGGAAGAGCGGGTGTACCTGGCGCGTCTGTACTGGATGACCATCGAGTTCGGCCTGATGGACACCCCGCAAGGTCGCAAGATCTATGGCGGTGGCATCCTCTCCTCGCCCAAGGAGACCGTCTACAGCCTGTCGAACGAGCCGGAACACCAGGCGTTCGACCCGATCGAAGCCATGCGCACGCCGTATCGGATCGACATCCTGCAGCCGCTGTATTTCGTTCTGCCGAACCTCAAGCGCCTGTTCGACCTGGCCCACGAAGACATCATGGGCATGGTCCACCAGGGCATGCAGCTGGGCCTGCACGCGCCGAAGTTTCCACCCAAGGTCGCTGCCTGAGCCGCCTTGACGATAACAACTCAAACCGGAATGACACCCATGAATGCCTTGAACCAAGCCCACTGCGAAGCCTGCCGCGCCGATGCGCCGAAAGTCAGCGATGAAGAACTGGCGCAGCTGATCCGCGAGATCCCGGACTGGAACATCGAAGTGCGTGACGGCCACATGGAGCTTGAGCGGGTTTTCCTGTTCAAGAACTTCAAGCACGCGCTGGCGTTCACCAATGCCGTTGGCGAAATTGCCGAAGCCGAAGGTCACCACCCAGGCCTGCTGACCGAGTGGGGCAAAGTCACCGTGACCTGGTGGAGCCACTCGATCAAGGGCCTGCATCGCAACGACTTCATCATGTGCGCGCGCACTGACAAAGTTGCCGAGACGGCTGAAGGCCGCAAGTAACTCGCTACACCTCTGATCGCGGGGCAAGCCCGCTCCTACGCCCTTGCAACGAAGCAGGCGCGTGGGAGCGGGCGTGCCCCGCGATTGCATTTTCAAGGGCCAAACGGCCCGTTGCCGTCCGGTATCCGCCCGCAAAACCGACAACTGACAGGCAAAAAGTTCAAACTGTCATGCAGACTGCTGTATCCTGCCCCAGCTTTCCAAAGCCATAAACGCGCCTGGCGCAGCCTTTTCACTCACACTTGCGAGGAACGTCGAGATGCATGAAATCCCGAATCTTCCCTTCCCAAGCCTGAACCCCGAAGAGCAAACCGTTGCCGCCCACTCCGAGCCGACGCCTGCCGTCGAGCAGGATGGCGACGATACATCCAGCGCTGATCAGGAATAACCGCGCACGACAGTGTGAAAACGGCTGACCTTCGGGAACTCCCACGTCATCACGTTTTCACACCGTCCAGATCCCCTGCCACGAAGACCCTCCATGCCCGATTCACCGCGCCCCCTTGCGGTCACCCTGCAAGTCGTCTCGATCGTCATCTTCACCTTTATCGGCTACCTGAACATCGGCATCCCCTTGGCCGTACTGCCGGGCTATGTGCATAACGAACTGGGCTTTAGCGCAGTAGTTGCGGGCCTGGTGATCAGCGTGCAGTACCTCGCCACCTTGCTCAGCCGCCCCACGGCCAGCCGCATCATCGACAACCTGGGCAGCAAAAAAGCGGTCATGTATGGCCTGTTCGGCTGCGGCCTGAGCGGCGTGTTCATGCTCGCCTGCAGTTTTCTCAACCACATGCCATGGCTCAGCCTGACCTGCCTGTTGATTGGCCGACTGGTATTGGGCAGCGCAGAAAGCCTGGTCGGTTCCGGCTCGATCGGCTGGGGGATCGGCCGAGTGGGCGCGCAGAATACCGCCAAGGTAATCTCCTGGAACGGTATCGCCAGCTACGGCGCGCTGGCCGTCGGCGCCCCGCTGGGGGTGCTGATGGTCAAGCAGTGGGGGCTGTGGAGCATGGGCGTGAGCATCATCCTGCTGGCAGTGATTGGCCTGCTGCTGGCATGGCCCAAGCGCGCCGCACCCATTGTCAGCGGTGTGCGCCTGCCGTTTTTGCAGGTGCTGGGCAAGGTGTTCCCGCACGGCTCGGGGCTGGCCCTGGGCTCGATCGGTTTTGGCACCATCGCCACCTTCATCACCCTGTACTACGCCAGCCGCGACTGGCCCAATGCCGCATTGACCCTGAGCCTGTTTGGCGCCAGCTTCATCAGTGCTCGACTGTTGTTCGGCAACCTGATCAACCGCATCGGCGGCTTCCGGGTGGCAATTGCCTGCCTGTCGGTGGAAACCCTGGGGTTGCTGATGCTGTGGCAGGCGCCGAATGCCGAGATTGCCTTGGCGGGCGCTGCGTTGAGTGGGTTTGGCTTCTCGCTGGTCTTCCCAGCACTGGGGGTCGAGGCGGTGAATCAGGTATCAGCAGCCAACCGCGGCGCCGCGGTGGGGGCGTATTCGCTGTTCATCGATCTGTCGCTGGGCATTACCGGGCCGCTGGTGGGCGCCGTGGCATCTGGGTTTGGCTTTGCCTCGATGTTTCTGTTTGCCGCAGCGGCCTCGGCTTGCGGGCTGGTGCTGAGCCTGTATCTGTACCGCCAGGCGCGGCGGTTGCGCCAAGCCTGAA
>NZ_JBICKL010000116.1:0-12546 GCF_043104195.1 Pseudomonas sp. xss_2 | reverse complement strand
GGCGTGGGAGCGGGCTTGCCCCGCGATAACGCCGGCACCGGCAACACACCCAGCTGAACTTCCCCCACATTCAGCCATCAGTTCCTTGAGTAACCCTTCCCCGCTCGCCCCGGCCCAAGGAGTACTCCAGTGCTGCGCTTTCTCACCCCGCTTCTTCTCAGCCTGCTGCTGAGCACCCGGCTCCTCGCCGCAGAACCCATCCCCACCGAGCAAACGCCCGAGGAGCCAGCCCCGGTGCTGCAAGGCGGCCTGCTCGGCGCCCTGGCTGACGGCCTGGACAGTGCAGCCCAAGACCTCGACCTCGATGCCCACCTGATCGACGCCTGGCGCCTGCGTACCGATCGCGCCGCCAAGGAGATGGAGCGCCTGGTCGATCGCCACTCAGCCAGCGACTCGCTGCAGCTGACCGGCAATTTCCTCCTGCTGAGCCTGACCTGGGCCGCCAGCTTCGCCCTGCTCACCACCCTCGGCCGTTGGTGCGCCAAGCGCTGCGCAGCGACTTCCCTGCTGCGTCAGCGCAAACGCGTACGCGGCCTGCTTGGCTATCTTCTGCCCTACACCTTGCCAGCACTGGCCAGCCTGCCGTTGACGCTCTACGTCAGCCGCTTCCTCGATCCTTCGGTCGCCCGCGCATTGGGCCTGAGCCTGGCCTACGCGACCAGCAGCGGCCTGTTCTCGACCTCGATCATCCTTTGCCTGATCACCTTGTTCGACGCCGGCCACAAACGCCAAGCCGTGGCAGTGATCCGGCGCATGGCGCCGCGCCCGCTGTTCATGATTGGTTTTCTGGCAGCCTGGAGCGATGCCCTGACCAGCCCGCAGATCGCCCGTCAGTTGGGCGGCAATATCACCGCCAGCATCGCCGTATTGACCGGGCTGCTGGCGACCTTGGTCTTTGCCAGCCTGGTCCTGCGCCTGCGCCGCCCGGTGGCACACTTGATCCGCAACCGCGACCTCAAGGACCGGCTGCAGCATCGCGCCGTGCAGGAGACGCTGCGAATCTTTTCCAAACTCTGGTACTTGCCGATCCTGATGATGATCCTGGTGTCGGCGATCCACCTGATCGGCGCTGGCGAAGAAAGCCAGAAAGCCTTGCAGAACGCGCTATTGACCACTGTGCTGCTGGTCGCGGCGGTGTTCCTCAGCACCCTGATGCAGCACCTGCTGGCCACGCATGAGGGTGACGATCAACAGCGTGTACGCCCCTACAAAGAGCTGTTGCGCAGCCTCGTGCACGCCTCGCTGCGGATCGCCATGGCGGTGGCGTTCATCGAACTGCTCGGGCGGATCTGGGGCTTTTCGGTGATTACCTTCGCCCTGAGCAACAGCCTCGGCCAGGCGATCAGTAATTCACTGTCGAGCATCGGCTTGATCCTGCTGGTCACCTGGCTGCTCTGGGTGGTGCTCGACACGGCAATCCAGGAAGCGCTCAAGCCCGCTGTCGGTCGGCGCGCCTCGCGCCAGCCGAGCACCCGCACGCGGACCATCCTGCCGATGCTGCGCAACGCCATCAAGGTGATCCTGATCGTCATCTGCACCATCACCACCATGGCCAACCTGGGGATCAATGTCGCGCCGCTGCTGGCCGGTGCCGGGGTGATCGGCTTGGCCATCGGTTTCGGCTCGCAGCAACTGGTGCAGGACGTCATCACCGGGCTGTTCATCCTGATCGAAGACACCATTTCCATCGGCGATTGGGTGGTGCTCGATTCCGGGCATGCCGGCACGGTCGAGAGCCTGACCATCCGCACCCTGCGCCTGCGCGATGGCAAAGGATTCGTGCATTCGGTGCCGTTCGGCCAGATCAAGGCCGTCACCAACCAGTCACGTCAGTTCGCCTACGCGTTCTTCTCGGTGCAGTTCACCTACGACAGCGATGTCGACCAATCGCTGGCGTTGATCCACGAGGTGGGCAAGTCGATCAGCGAAGACCCGCTGCTGCGGATCAACCTGCAAGGGCCGCTGCAGGTGTTCGGGGTGGACCGGATGGATTTGAACGGCTTCGTGTTGACTGCGCAGTTGCGCACCATTTCCGGCGGCCAGTATGCGGTGAGCCGGGCGTTCAACGAGCGACTGAAAAAGCGCGTGGATCAGACTGAGAATGTGGCGTTTGCCCAGGTGTATCCGATGCCTGCGCAGGCGCGTGCGGTTTCGGCCTGAGCCAGTCTCATCGCGGGGCAAGCCCGCTCCCACGCAAGTCTGCTCCCGGGCGAGCAGTAGAGCGATTGCGTGGGAGCGGGCTTGCCCCGCGATAGCTTCAAACCTACTGACGGAATACCAAAGCCTTCAAACCACCCTCAACATCCACATCGGGAAACTCCGGGGGATTCTCCAGCCGCTCGACAAACTTCAGCGCCGGGGCCTGCTCAGCCATACCCTCGATCAAGAACGCCGAGCCGATCCCCGGATCGTTGACACAGGCCAGCACGGTGCCGCCCTCGCGCAGAAGCTCCGGCAGGCGGCGCAGGATCTTCGCGTAATCTTGGGTCAGTACGAAGCTGCCGCGCTGGAACGTCGGCGGATCGATGATGATCAGGTCATACGGCCCATACTTGCGCACCTTGCCCCAGGACTTGAACAGCTCATGGCCGAGAAACGCCACCTGCCCCACAGCATGCCCATTGAGCCGATGATTCTCCCGCCCGCGCGACAGCGCCGACTTGGCCATGTCCAGGTTGACCACCTGTTCGGCCCCGCCGGCAATCGCCGCCACGGAAAAGCCGCAGGTATAGGCGAACAAGTTCAGCACCCGCTTACCGGCCGACTGTTCGCGCACCCAGCGCCGACCGTAGCGCATGTCGAGGAACAGCCCGTTGTTCTGGCGCACGCCCAAATCCAGCAAATAGCGCAGGCCATCCTCAACCACTTCACGTTGCTGGATCGGGCCGCCAACCAGCCACTGGCCGGGGCTGTCGGGCAGGTAGCGGTGCTGGATCAAAATCGCCTCGCCCGTCCACTGTGGGGTTTGGGCCAGGGCATTGAGCATTGCCTCCAATTCGACCAACTGCTCAGGCGCAGGCTCGCGAAACAAGGCGACCGACAACACCCCCTGCAACCAGTCGACGGTGATCTGCTCAAGCCCCGGCCAGCAACGGCCACGGCCGTGGAACAGGCGCCGGGTTTCCTGCGGGGCGGGGTCAAGCGCCGCAGTCAGGTGCTGGGCAAGGGTGTCGATGGCTGAGGTCATGGCGGGGATTCACACGCGCAAAAAAACGCCATTGTAACCGAGCATCGCCAACAACCCAGTCATGCCCACATATTCGTCAGGCCAGGCTCAATCTGGCTTGAGCGCCTCGACCCGTGGCGCCGGCTTGAACCACCAGCCCTGCTGCATACCCGCAGCGGCAACCAGGATCAGCGCCACGCCCAGCCACTGCAGCGGCGCCAGGCGATGGCCGAAGGCGATCCAATCGACCAGAATCGCCGCGACGGGGTAGATGAACGACAGCGCGCCCGTCAGGGCCGTGGGCAAGCGTTGGATGGCGCTGTAGAGCAGCACGTACATCACCCCGGTGTGCACGATGCCCAAGGTAATCAGGCTAGCCAGCGCCGACGGCTCAGCGGGCAGCCCGCCAAGCTTGACCCACGGCGCCAGCAGCAACACGCCTGTACTCACCTGGATCAGCGCGATCAAATGCGGCGGGGTGCCACTCAGGCGCTTGATGATCAGCGCCGCCCCGGCGTACAGCAAGGCCGCGCCCAAAGCCAAGGCAATGCCCAGTAGATAGTCGTTGCCGCTACCCTGCCCGGCACCGTGCGCACTGACGATCGCCAACATGCCGAGAAACGCCACGCTCAGCCAGGTCAGCTTGGCCGCGGTGATCTTCTCGCCGAGAAACAGCGCCGCCAGCCCCACCAGCATGAAGGGCTGCACGTTGTACACCGCCGTACCGATGGCGATCGAGGCGCGTGAGTAGGAGGCGAACAGCAGCACCCAGTTGCCGACGATGGCCACGCCGCTGGCGATCGCCAACAGGAACGCAGTGCGGCCTATCACGCCTGGTTTGAGAAAACCGAAGCCTGCGCAAATCAGCAGCAAGGTGCCGGCGCCGAATACGCAGCGCCAGAACACCACCTCCAGTACCGGCTGGCCAGACACCAGCACGAACCAGCCGATGGTCCCGGAAATCAGCATGGCGACCATCATTTCCACAGAGCCACGGCGCACTGAACTGTCCATCTCACACCTCCGCTTGACGATGGCCACAGTATGACGAGGGTCAAGCGCTACCTTCCAGCGGATAACCAAGGCTAAATATCAGACTCGCCTTTACTATCAAGGCGAATCACCCATTTTCCCTGACGAGGTTAAAGATGACCGACGCCATCGACCAGCTGTTGATCAATGCCCTGATGGAAGACTCCCGCCGCTCGCTCAAGGCCTTGGCGCAGATCAGCGGGTTGTCTGCGCCCAGCGTCAGCGAGCGCCTGCGCCGTTTGGAGGAGCGTGGCGTGTTGCGCGGCTACACGGTAGACGTCGACCCGCGCAGTTTCGGCTACCAGTTGCAGGCCATCGTGCGCATCCGGCCATTGCCTGGTCAGTTACAGGAAGTGGAGCGGCAGATCATTGCCATCCCCGAGTTCACCGAGTGCGACAAGGTCACCGGTGAAGACTGCTTCATCGCCAGGTTGCATGTGCGCTCGATGGAGCAACTCGACACCTTGCTCGATCGGATCAATGTGCTGGCTGAAACCAATACCGCGATCATCAAGAAGAGCCCGGTAAAACGCCGGCTGCCGCCGATGGGCGAATAGCCTTTTAGCGACGGCGCTAGCCCGCCCCAGGCGAGTATCCGGCTAATCCTATTGACTATTTTTTGTACACAAGAATGTCACCATAAGTGCCATTTTTGTGTGCACTTAGGTGAATTAACGCACCACTAGGTTACATCGCGCTCGAATAAAAATTTGACCATTTGATCAACTAAAAAACCCGTGAAAAAATAAAAACTGTTCATTTGGTCAACTTATAATCGCTTATTTTCATTAGGTTATATTCAAGCAAGACAAACTCAGATTACTGGCCTGCTTAAACTTGTATTGTTCCTGGCATGGAACTGGCTTTTGTGTGTTTGTGTTTTGTATACAAAGTTTACGAAACATAAATACACAATAACGCAGCGCCTGATCCCTAAGGGCCGCTGCCTCGAGAACCCAGTGATGCCACTGCCTGTAACGATGAGATGACGAGCCCGTGCAGCTCGCCCGCTTATCGCCGGCAGCCGCATCAGGAGCCGCCGGAATGAGTAGCAGCCTCGACCTTGCCCCTGAACTATCCGTCGCCAGCACTTCCCCCACTTCGACCCTGGCCGGCCATGCGCCCGAGCTTGACCTCAGCCCGCGGCTGCACAACCGCGACCTCGCCCCGACCCGCAGCGAAGGTCGTCGCTGGGGGGGCTACAGCATCTTTGCCCTGTGGACCAACGATGTGCACAACATCGCCAACTACTCGTTCGCCATGGGTTTGTTCGCCCTCGGCCTGGGTGGCTGGCAGATCTTGCTATCGCTGGCCATTGGCGCGGCGCTGGTGTACTTCTTCATGAACCTCTCGGGCTACATGGGGCAGAAGACCGGCGTGCCGTTCCCGGTGATCAGCCGGATCGCCTTCGGCATCCACGGCGCGCAGATTCCGGCGCTGATCCGCGCGGTGATCGCCATCGCCTGGTTCGGTATCCAGACCTATCTGGCTTCGGTGGTGCTGCGGGTGTTGCTCACTGCGGTGTGGCCGCAAGTGGCGGCCTATGACCAGGACAGCATTCTCGGCCTGTCGAGCCTGGGTTGGCTGTGCTTCGTGGCGATCTGGCTGGTGCAGCTGGTGATCCTCGCCTACGGCATGGAGATGGTCCGCCGTTGCGAGGCGTTTGCCGGCCCGGTGATTCTGCTCACCGTGGCGAGCCTGGCCGGCTGGATGTACTTCCAGGCCGATACGCGCATTGCCTGGTCGGTGGCCGAGCCACTGAGCGGCTATGAGATGTGGCGCAACATCTTTGCCGGCGGTGCGCTGTGGCTGGCGATCTACGGCACCCTGGTGCTGAACTTCTGCGACTTCGCCCGCTCCTCGCCGTGCCGCAAGACCATCCGCGTCGGCAACTTCTGGGGCCTGCCGGTGAACATCCTGGTGTTCGCGGTGATCACCGTGGTGCTGTGCGGTGCGCAGTTCCAGATCAACGGCCAGGTGATCGACAGCCCGACCCAGATCGTCGCTACCATCCCGAGCACGCCGTTTCTGGTACTGGGCTGCCTGGCCTTCCTGATCGTCACGGTGGCGGTGAACATCATGGCCAACTTCGTGGCGCCGGCGTTCGTGCTCAGCAACCTTGCGCCCCGGCACCTGAACTTCCGCCGCGCAGGCCTGATCAGCGCAACCCTGGCGGTGCTGATCCTGCCGTGGAACCTGTACAACAGCCCGTTGGTGATCGTGTACTTCCTGTCAGGCCTGGGCGCCCTGCTCGGCCCGCTGTACGGGGTGATCATGGCCGACTACTGGCTGCTGCGCAAAGGCCGGATCAACGTGCCAGAGCTGTACAGCGAAAACCCAGCCGGCGCCTATCACTACACCCGAGGCGTCAACCTGCGGGCAGTGGCGGTGTTCGTTCCGGCGGCGCTGCTGGCGATCGTCCTGGCCCTGGTCCCGAGCTTCCACAGCATTGCGCCGTTCTCCTGGTTGATCGGTGCTGGTATCGCTGCCGCACTGTACCTGCTGATCGCTCCGCGCAATCGCCAATACCACGATGTCAGCGGCGAGTGCATCGCCGTCGACCACAGCAGCCATTGATCAAGGAGGAACGTGCATGCGCATTCTGATCGTCAACGTCAACACCACCGAAGCCATCACCGAGGCCATTGCCGAACAGGCGCGCAGCGTCGCCTCGCCCGGCACCGAGATCGTCGGCCTGACGCCCTGGTTCGGCGCCGAATCAGTCGAAGGCAACTTCGAAAGCTATTTGGCGGCGATTGCCGTGATGGACCGGGTCATGGCCTATGACCAGCCCTATGACGCGGTGATCCAGGCCGGCTATGGCGAACATGGCCGCGAGGGCTTGCAAGAACTGCTAAACGTGCCAGTGGTGGACATCACCGACGCGGCCGCCAGCACCGCGATGTACCTGGGCCATGCCTACTCGGTAGTGACCACCCTGGATCGCACCGTGCCCTTGATCGAAGACCGCCTGAAGCTCTCCGGCCTGTATGAGCGCTGCGCCTCGGTGCGCGCCAGCGGGCTGGCGGTGCTCGAGCTTGAGGCCGATCCGCAGCGAGCGGTCGAGGCAATTGTCGAGCAGGCCGCACGGGCAGTGCAGGATGACAAGGCCGAGGTGATCTGCCTGGGCTGCGGCGGCATGGCCGGGTTGGATGAACAGATCCGCCAGCGCACTGGCGTGCCGGTGGTCGATGGCGTCAGTGCAGCGGTGACCATTGCCGAGTCGCTGGTGCGGATGGGCTTGAGCACTTCCAAGGTACGGACCTATGCGACGCCGCGGGTGAAGAAAGTGGTGGGCTGGCCGATGCGGTTCGGCCGCTAGGATCGCAGTTGCCTGTACCGGCCTCATCGCGGGCAAGCCCGCTCCTACATGAGCTGCGCAATCCCTGTAGGAGCGGGCTTGCCCGCGATGAGGCCGGTACAGCCACCATCACTCCCGACAGTTAATGAGCTGCGCTAGCCGCTGAGCACTGCCACAAGCCAAGGTGAACCCCAAGGCCCCATGCCCCAGGTTCAACCACACATTGCGATACGCCGTAGCGCCGAGAATCGGCACCCCGGTGGGTGTCGCCGGGCGCATCCCGGCCCACTCCACCGCCTGCCGATAATCCGCCGCCTCAGGCAACGTCGCCTGTGCCAAGCGCTGCATGCTGCGCAACCTGCGCGGATCGACAGCATCGTCGAAGCCAACGATATCCACCATCGCCGCCACCCTCAGCTGATTCTCCAGCCGGGCATAGACGATCTTGCGCTCATAGTCAGTGACACTCACCTGCGGAGCCTGATGCTGCGCCAGCACTGGCGCAGTCAGGCTATAGCCCTTGAGCGGATAGATCGGCAGCTTCAGCCCCGGCAGCGCCAAGCTCGGGCTGCGATGTCCGGCGCACAACAGCAGGTGCTCGACGTCCAGCTGCCCAGCAGCCAGTTCCACTGCCGTCACCCGCCTGCCATCGTGCCGCAGCCCAGTGACCACTTGGCCCAGACGAAACTCACATCGCCCTGAAGCGCGCAGACGCTCCGCCAGCACCTGGCAGAAGCGATGACAGTCAGCGACTTCTTCGTCTGCGGTATACACCCCGCCAATGAATGGCGCATCGGCCAGCGCCGCGTCGAGCGCGCCAAGCTCGGCGCCAGCGACAATCTGTTGAGTGGCCGGGTCGAGCCGATGCGCGCAAGCCCGAGAGAACGCCGCCTGGGTGCGAAACGCAACCAACTTGCCGTTGCGCCGCCAGGCAAATCCGTGCAGATGGTCCTCTTCGCGCCAACGCGCCATGACCGCCTGGCTGTGCAACGCCAGTTCAAGCAGGTGAGCAGCATTGCGGCGGTTGACCGAGCCGCGACAGGCCGCCACGAAGGCGGCCAACCAACGCCACTGGGCAGGGTCCAGACGCAGGCGCAGGCGCAACGGCGAGTCACCGCGCAGCAACCAGCCCAACGCCTGCCACGGCACACCGGCGTCGGCCAGCGGCGCCACGTAGCGATAAGACAATTGCCCGCCATTGGCAAAGCTGGTGGCGCTGGCCAGGCTGTCGCGCGCTTCGATCAGCTCGACCTGGCAGCCTTCACGCACCAGCGCGTAGGCGCTGGCCAGGCCGATCACCCCACCGCCAATCACGGTTACCCGCTTGCCCATGCCCTGCTCCTTGCTCGAATCCACCGCGCAAGCATCGCAGATTCCGGGCTGCGCTCACCAGCCAGGGCTAGCCCTGATCAGGTCGGGCAGGTCTTCTTGCCACCATCGAGGCCCTGGCGCACATTGCGGCTAAGCAGGCTGGCTTCGCCGTCGTGCCAGGTCAGGGTGAGCACATACAGGGTGTCGAAATCGTCATTGTTCCAGTCCTGGGTGATCACCCGCTCATCACCCAGGGCTTTGCCGGCCACGGCGTTGATCAGGTCCGGCAAGTAGCCGTGCGACCAGGCGGTGTAGACCGTGGCGTTGCGATACTTGTCGCTCAACAACTCGTCGGCCAGTTCGTCGTAATCATTGGCGCCGAAGTCGATATTGACCGGCAGGCCCAGACGGATAGCGCTGGGAGTGATGGTCATCAAGGGACGAATGTAGCTGTAGCGCAAGTCCTGGCTGCCCTCCTCGACATGCCGGGAAGGATTGGCGGCGAACACGTAGTCGGCATCGCCGAAACGTTCGGGCAGCAAGGTGGCCAGGTCCAGGGCGCGATTGAGTCCCTGGCAGTTCAACTGACCCAGGCCCTCGCCGGGCTTTTCGGCGTGACGCAGGAACACCAGGGTCTGCGTGCCATCGGCGGGCTGGTCGTGACTTTCCACCACATCCAGGCTCAAGGGTACGAGAATCGCGGCAAGCGCCGCGGCGAGAAACAGATGACGGCGTCGCATAAACTGCGGCAACTTCATGGCGATGGACTCATCCGGCAAAAAAGGGAGGCGTCCGTGCCTGCATTCCATGCTCGTCGCCCGAGGTGGGTTGCACACCAACTCCCAGACGAGGCCCATCCTTGACCACCTTGCGTGAGCAAAATTCACTTTAGGCGGGTAACTTTGCCAAATGAAGTCATTCCCGGGAAACGTTGGTGTCAGTCGTCGCGGGTCAGGACTTCGAGCAGTTCGATCTCGAACGTGAGGTCTGAGTTGGCCGGGATAGCGCCGACCGTGCGCTCGCCATAACCCAGGTGCGCCGGCACTTGCAGCTTGCGCTTGCCGCCCACACGCATGCCCATCAGGCCCTGGTCCCAACCCTTGATGACGCGACCGGTGCCGATCACGCACTGAAACGGCTTGCCACGCGACCAGGACGAGTCGAACTCGCTGCCGTCAGCCAGCCAGCCGGTGTATTGGGTGGTGATCAGGGCACCTTTGACCACGGCCTTGCCGTCGCCGGGCTCAAGGTCAATGATCTGCAATGGGTCGCTCATGGCGTTCTCTCTTAGGGCAAACGTAGGGCGCCGTTTTCTCAGGAATGCACCGGTTTGGCAAGCTCAGGCGGCGCCTCGTGCTGGCGCATCGACCACAGCACACCGCCAATCACCAGCACAATCGCCGCCGCTTCCAGCGCGCTCGGCCCCGCTTGGCGCCAAAGGAAGGCGTAGAGCAGCGCGAACAAGGTCTCGAACACGATCAACTGGCCACTCAAGGTCAACGGCAAGCGCTTGCACGCTGCATTCCACAGCGCCATGGCCAGCCATGAGCCAAGCAGCGCACAGCCCAGGCTACAGGCCCAGAACAACCACCAACGCGCCATCGGCGCCTCGACGTGCAACTGCTGCGGCTGCCAGATGGCCAAGGACGCGACCATCACCACGCTGGCCAAACCGGTCATCACCCCGCACAGCACCGACCATTGATGACTGTCGAAGTGGCCGCACTGCTTGAGGTAGCGACTGTTCTGCCCGGCGTACCAGGTCCAGCAAGCAAGGGCCACCAAGGCATACAGCAGGCCCATGAGCTTGTCGGCCAACGCCCCCGGGGCGAAAGCGAAGGTCTGCAGGTTGATGCACAGCATGCCAGCGAGGATCAACGCCAGCGGACCGGCCAGGCGCCTGAGCGGTACTGCGCCGCTGTCGTTACGGCCATACAAGGTAATGGTCAGCGGCAGTACGCCGACGATCAACGACGCTGGCGCCACACCCAGGCGCTGGATGGCCGCCACCAGGCAAACGAAGTACACCAGGTTGCCGATCACCGCCAGGCGCAGCAGCATCCACCCATCGACCAGGGTCAGCTGCCGCAGCTGACGCGCCATCGGCAGCGCCAGCAACAGCGAGATCACCCCCACCATCAGGTAGCGCACACTGCTGAGCAGCATCGGATTGAATTCGGGCAACAGCTCAGGAACCATCAGCACCATGCCCCACAACGCCCCGGCCATGCCGGCATACATCACACCGCGTTTCACCTGTCTGCTCCCCTTTGAAGATGCGCGCAGGCTACCTGCCGAGTCGCTGTGCGGCAAAAGATCATTGCTCATGCAGCCATTCCGTAGCGGAATAGCTAAGATGGGCGAACAACTACAATGATCCGGATCGCCAATGAGCCGCTACAGCCGTCACCTGCCGCCTCTCGACACCCTGATTGCCTTTGAGGCGGTGGCCCGTACCGGCAGTTTCACCCGCGCAGCGGGCGAGTTGTATCTGACCCAGAGCGCGGTGAGCAAGCAGATCCGCCTGCTCGAAGACGAGCTGGGCACTCAACTGTTCGAACGCCGCGCCCGCGGCATCAGCTTGACCAGCGCTGGCGAGCACTTTCATGGGTTTGTCGAGCCGATGCTGGATAAGCTTCTGGCTCACGTCCAGCGGCTCAAGAGCGGCCATGGCGATCGCCATGTCAGCGTCATCTGCACCCATGCGGTAGCCCAGTACTGGCTGTTTCCGCGTTTGTTGCGCTTTAACGAACAGCATCCTGAGCTGACCGTGAACATTCATGCCAGCAACGACATCAACGAAAGCCTGATCGCCGATTACGACTTCGGCATTCTCTACGGGCATGGCCAATGGCGTTCGCTGCAGGCGCGCAAGCTGTTCGACGAGGTGGTCTACCCGATTGCCAGCAGCGGCTGGGACCTGAGTCAGGTCGAGAGCCTGGAGCAGTTGCAGGCCTTGACCTTGATCCAGCTCGACGCCTCGGCCTGGAACTGCCTGGACTGGCATGACTGGTTCGGTCATTTCGGCGTGCGTTACCAGGCCCCGGCCGATGCGCTGACCTTCAACCAGGTCAATCTGGTGTTCGATGCGGTGATGCAGGGCATGGGGGTCGGTTTGGGCTGGGAGTCGATGGCCCGGGATCGGATCAACAGCGGCTTGATCCAACCGGTATCGACCTTCGAGGTACGTACCGGCCAGGCCGACTACCTGGTGCATGACCGCCAGACCTTGCCCTCACCGGCCGCCCAGGTGTTTGCCGAATGGTTGTTGCGCCAAGTGTGAGCTAGCTCAGCTCATCGAAGGCTTGCTGGCCGGTCAGCTCCCGGGTCTGGTTTTTGAAGCAGTACCAGGCGGGTTTCTGTTCGACGAATATCTGTAGATCGAAGTCCCAGGCTTCCTCGCCATCGAGCAGGCCGACGGGGATGGCGTAGAAGTCGTTGGCCTTGAGCCGGTAGTACAAGTGGGTGCCGCATTTGCCGCAGAAACCGCGTTGGGCCCAGTCGGAGGAATCGTAGACGCTTGGCGCGCGGCCTTCGATCAGCGGGGGGTTGCTGCAGTGTACGACCAGCAGTGGGCCGCCGGTCCATTTGCGGCACATGCTGCAGTGACAGGCGCTGATTTGGGTGTTGTCGATGGTCGCGCTCAGGTGGGTTTCGCCGCAGAGGCAGGTGCCGGTTTTTTTCAGGGGCATGGCGGGGGTCCTCGGGGGTGGGCGGGAGCTTGGGAGTATAGACA
>NZ_JBICKL010000115.1:0-1766 GCF_043104195.1 Pseudomonas sp. xss_2 | reverse complement strand
CGAACTTTCGGGTCTTTCGTCTTCACCACCGCAATTCGCGCTAGCAAATTGCTTGGGTGTTATATGGTCAAGCCTCACGGGCAATTAGTATTGGTTAGCTCAACGCCTCACAGCGCTTACACACCCAACCTATCAACGTCGTAGTCTTCGACGGCCCTTTAGGGGATTCAAGATCCCAGTGAGATCTCATCTTGAGGCAAGTTTCCCGCTTAGATGCTTTCAGCGGTTATCTCTTCCGAACATAGCTACCCGGCAATGCCACTGGCGTGACAACCGGAACACCAGAGGTTCGTCCACTCCGGTCCTCTCGTACTAGGAGCAGCCCCTCTCAAATCTCAAACGTCCACGGCAGATAGGGACCGAACTGTCTCACGACGTTCTAAACCCAGCTCGCGTACCACTTTAAATGGCGAACAGCCATACCCTTGGGACCGGCTTCAGCCCCAGGATGTGATGAGCCGACATCGAGGTGCCAAACACCGCCGTCGATATGAACTCTTGGGCGGTATCAGCCTGTTATCCCCGGAGTACCTTTTATCCGTTGAGCGATGGCCCTTCCATACAGAACCACCGGATCACTAAGACCTACTTTCGTACCTGCTCGACGTGTGGGTCTCGCAGTCAAGCGCGCTTTTGCCTTTATACTCTACGACCGATTTCCGACCGGTCTGAGCGCACCTTCGTACTCCTCCGTTACTCTTTGGGAGGAGACCGCCCCAGTCAAACTACCCACCATACACTGTCCTCGATCCGGATAACGGACCTGAGTTAGAACCTCAAAGTTGCCAGGGTGGTATTTCAAGGATGGCTCCATGAGAACTGGCGTCCCCACTTCAAAGCCTCCCACCTATCCTACACAAGCAAATTCAAAGTCCAGTGCAAAGCTATAGTAAAGGTTCACGGGGTCTTTCCGTCTAGCCGCGGATACACTGCATCTTCACAGCGATTTCAATTTCACTGAGTCTCGGGTGGAGACAGCGCCGCCATCGTTACGCCATTCGTGCAGGTCGGAACTTACCCGACAAGGAATTTCGCTACCTTAGGACCGTTATAGTTACGGCCGCCGTTTACCGGGGCTTCGATCAAGAGCTTCGCTTGCGCTAACCCCATCAATTAACCTTCCGGCACCGGGCAGGCGTCACACCCTATACGTCCACTTTCGTGTTTGCAGAGTGCTGTGTTTTTAATAAACAGTCGCAGCGGCCTGGTATCTTCGACCAGCAAAAGCTTACGGGGCAAGCCCTTCACCTTCGCCGGCGCACCTTCTCCCGAAGTTACGGTGCCATTTTGCCTAGTTCCTTCACCCGAGTTCTCTCAAGCGCCTTGGTATTCTCTACCTAACCACCTGTGTCGGTTTGGGGTACGGTTCCCGATTGTCTGAAGCTTAGGAGCTTTTCTTGGAAGCATGGCATCAACCACTTCGTCGCCTAAAGGCAACTCGTCATCAGCTCTCGGCCTTGAGATCCCGGATTTGCCTAAGATCTCAGCCTACCACCTTAAACTTGGACAACCAACGCCAAGCTGGCCTAGCCTTCTCCGTCCCTCCATCGCAACAATCGGAAGTACAGGAATATTAACCTGTTTTCCATCGACTACGCTTTTCAGCCTCGCCTTAGGGACCGACTAACCCTGCGTCGATTAACGTTGCGCAGGAAACCTTGGTCTTTCGGCGTGCGAGTTTTTCACTCGCATTGTCGTTACTCATGTCAGCATTCGCACTTCTGATACCTCCAGCAAGCTTCTCAACTCACCTTCACAGGCTTACA
>NZ_JBICKL010000114.1:0-11536 GCF_043104195.1 Pseudomonas sp. xss_2 | reverse complement strand
TGTATCTAGCGCCAACTTGGCAGCGCTACTGTGCGCTATCGTGGGAGCGGGCTTGCCCCGCGATGAGGCCAGCCAGACTGGCCCATCAATCAACTGAACGCACTCAATATTCGCTCAGCGAAAACTCAGTCAGGCAGAACGTCGGCACACCGCCGCCTTCCACGCCAATCTGTATCTAGCGCCAACTTGGCAGCGCTACTGTGCGCTATCGTGGGAGCGGGCTTGCCCCGCGATGAGGCCAGCCAGGCTGGCCCATCAATCAACTGAACGCACTCAATATTCGCTCAGCGAAAACTCAGTCAGGCAGAACGTCGGCACACCCGCCGCCTGCAGCCGACGCGAACCTTCCAGCTCCGGCAGATCGATGATCGCCGCCGCCTCGAACACTTCAGCACCCGTGCGACGCACCAGATTGGCAGCTGCCAGCAAGGTGCCGCCGGTGGCGATCAAGTCATCGAAGATCAGCACCGAATCGCCTTCGCACAGGCTGTCGGCATGCACTTCCAGGAAGGCCTCGCCATATTCGGTCTGGTAGCCCTCAGAGAGCACGTCAGCCGGCAGCTTGCCCTGCTTGCGGAACAGGATCAGCGGCTTGTTCAGTTGGTGGGCGATGATCGAGCCGATCAGAAAGCCGCGCGCATCCATGGCGCCGATATGGCTGAATTCGGCCTCGACATAACGCTCGATGAACTGGTCGGCCACATAGCGCAAGCCGCGCGGCGACTGGAACAACGGCGTGATATCGCGGAAGATCACCCCCGGTTTGGGAAAGTCCACTACCGGGCGGATCAGGGCTTTGAGGTCGAAGGTGTCGCTGTGCATGAAAGGGGTATCCTGAAAAACCAAGCTGCAAGTATACCCCGAACCGTCAGCTTCAGACTTCGATTGCACCGCCCGCCAATGCACACAGCTGGATCGGGTCGAGGATATGCACTTCCTTGCCCTCGGCAGTGATCAGGCCGTTTTGCTGGAAGCGGGTGAACACCCGCGACACGGTTTCTACCGCCAGGCCCAGGTAATTGCCGATCTCGTTGCGCGACATGCTCAGGCGGAACTGGTTGGCCGAATAACCGCGAGCGCGGAAGCGCGCCGACAGGTTGACCAGGAAGGTGGCGATGCGCTCGTCGGCGGTTTTTTTCGACAACAGCAGCATCATTTGCTGGTCGTCGCGGATTTCCCGGCTCATCACCCGCATCAGCTGGCGACGCAACTGCGGCAGTTGCACCGACAGCTCATCGAGGCGCTCGAAGGGGATCTCGCAGACCGAAGTGGTCTCCTGGGCCTGGGCCGAGACCGGATAGGCTTCGGTGTCCATGCCGGACAGGCCGACCAGCTCGCTGGGCAGGTGGAAGCCGGTGATCTGCTCTTCGCCGCTGTCGCTCAGGCTGAACGTCTTCAGGGCGCCGGAGCGTACCGCATAGACCGAGCCGAAATTGTCACCCTGGCGGAACAGGAACTCACCCTTCTTCAGCGGGCGGCCGCGCTTGACGATTTCATCCAGTGCATCCATGTCTTCAAGGTTAAGGGACAGGGGCAGGCACAGGGGGGCCAGGCTGCAATCCTTGCAGTGGGCCTGGTTGTGTGGGCGCAGTTTAACTGGCTCGGACATTTCTTCGATCCTTGTGGGAAAGCACACATAAGCCGTAAGGATAACCGACGGCATAGGCTGTAGGCCAGCTTGCGCTATTTTGGTGCGCGCTGACCGGGCTGCGATTCTGGTTGGCCGCAGCCTGTCACTGGCCAATAGTGTGCTCGCCACGCGAGGATGTCCATGCGGTTGATCGTCTCGCTGTACGTCAGATCACCCGCGAAAAGCGCTGACGATTGTGCAGCCCCAGGTAGGCATCGAACACCATGCACACCGAGCGTACCAGCAGCCGCCCAGCCGGCAGGACCTTGATGCGCTTGCTGTCCAGGCTGATCAAACCGTCGCGGTGCATGGCCTGCAGCTCAGGCCACAGCGCATTGAAATAGCCGCGAAAATCCAGCGTGAACTGGCGCTCGATCTGCTCGAACTCCAGCTCGAAGTGGCAGATCAACTGCTGGATAACCGCCCGCCGAATACGATCGTCCTGGTTGCACAGCAGCCCGCGCTGGGTCGCCAGTTGCGCGCTGGACAGGGTCTCTTTGTAGGTGTTCAGGTCGCTGCTGTTCTGGCAGTACAAATCGCCGATCTGGCTGATCGCCGAAACCCCCAGGCCGATCAGATCGCAGTGACCATGGGTGGTGTAGCCCTGGAAGTTGCGTTGCAGGGTGCCTTCTTCCTGGGCGATGGCCAACTCGTCGTCCGGCAGGGCGAAGTGGTCCATGCCGATGTAGCGATAACCCGCGTTAGTCAGTTGCTCGATGGTGGCGTGGAGCATCTCAAGCTTCGCTGCCGGGGCCGGCAAATCGTTGCTGTCGATGCGCCGCTGGGGCATGAAGCGTTCAGGCAGGTGCGCGTAGTTGAACACCGACAGCCGATCTGGCTGCAGGCGGATCACCTCTTCGACGGTGCGGGCAAAGCCTTCCGGGGTCTGCTTGGGCAGGCCGTAGATCAGGTCGAGGTTGACCGAGCGGAACTGCAAGGTGCGCGCCGCCTCGATCAGCGTGCGGGTCTGCTCCAGGCTTTGCAGGCGATTGACCGCACGCTGCACGACCGGGTCGAGGTCCTGCACACCGAGGCTGACCCGATTGAAGCCCAGTTCGCGCAGCAGGCCCATGGTCGACCAGTCGGCTTCACGCGGGTCGATCTCGATGCCGTAGTCGCCAGAATCGTCGTCGAGCAGGTGGAAATGCTGGCGCAGGCTGGCCATCAGCTGGCGCAGCTCGACGTGACTGAGGAAGGTTGGCGTACCGCCGCCAAAGTGCAGCTGCTCAACCTTTTGCTTGGGGTCCAGGTGGCAGGCGATCAGTTGGATCTCCTGTTCCAGGCGTTGCAGGTAGGGCAGGGCTCGCGCACGGTCCTTGGTGATCACCTTGTTGCAGGCGCAGTAGTAGCAGATGTTGGCGCAGAACGGCACGTGCACGTACAGCGACAACGGCCGCACCGCCCGCCGGCTCTCGCGCAGGGCGTGGAGCAGGTCGAACGAGCCCACCTCGCTGTGCAGTTGCACCGCGGTTGGGTAAGAGGTGTAGCGAGGGCCGGCCAGGTCGTAGCGGCGGATCAGGTCGGCATCCCAACGCAGGTCGTCGAGCATGAGGGTAGTCCCCGGTATAGGAGCAGCAGTGTCCGGAGTCTAGGGGGGGCGGTAACAATTCATGTTGATTTGTATCAACGGGCGTAGAGGCGCTGGGCGGGTTGTGCTGTGCAGTGGGGAGATTCAAGGGGGGGCGCTCAGCTGGAGTCGCACTGGCAGTGTGATGCAGTATATCGGTTGGGCTAGTCTTTGGTGAGCCAAGGTCACAATTCAGATTTTTTTAAATTCAATTTCTCATTGGCTGCGTTGCAAACTAGTGGGTCGGGGTCTTTGCAGAGCTCCTCTAAAATATCCCTTGGCACCTTTGGGTTGCACGCGATTCTTTCCCTGACACTCGGCTCAGGGTCTTTTGCTAGGCGCTCGAATGTTGCCCTGTTTATACGCCGTTTCATCGCGATATCCCAGCGAATCGCATCCGATTCATTTAAAGATAGTTGCTCTAGGATTAATGCTGAGATTGTGTTGTTTGATGCTACTTGGGAGCATAGCTCTGGGTATTTATTTATAACTTCTAGCCATACTTCATCTGGCGCGGAGTCTCTTGACTTTGAAAACTGTTCATTGTCGTCGCTTTCCACATATTTTTTAAATTCGTCAGCATTATTAATCATCTATTCGCCTCTCGATATCGAATGTTGTTCGTATTTATGGATTTACCGGTCCCGTGCTTACGTTTCCAATAAAGTCTGCATGCCTGCGCAGTAGGTGAGTAAGCGGTAAATAGTCTTTTATCATGTATTTGTCAGCTAATGCCCATCCTGTTGTAATTTAAAGGTTCACTCGGTTATGGCGAACTCCATCGATTAGGGGCAGGGGAGCATCTACGTCTCATGATATATTCCCTCTAGTGCATATAGAATCATTCACTTCGACTTTCTCTGAGTGGATTCATGAGTCATTGCGGGGTGATAGTCTGGGCCGCACCGTCAGGTGTTTAAGATTGTTTTGGTATGGCAAATATTCGGATCAGTTCTTCCTTGCACGCCTCGTCAAACCATCGGCTTTCAATAAAAATAAATTGCTCTAAAAGATTGCAAGATTTAAACGTGCTTTTAATGTGTAACATTTCTGTTGAATCATTTGGTGGCTGTTTTTTTAGCAGGGTGTCATAGAGCTTCTGGCCTGGTTCGTCAGGGTAGAAAAATAAGTGGGGTCTGAGTGTAGGGCCGTATTCACGCTCATCAAAATCTACGTATGTGATTGCAAGCAGTCCGTATTTGATGTTCTTAGAGCGGCCAATCAAGCGAATTGTATTGAGGAGAAAATAGGCAAGCCCTAGTAAGAATTCAGATGCGTCGTCCTGTTTGAGCATTTTTTGCAGCTTTGCAAGCCTGCTGTCTCTCGATATTAAAGGAATCTCTTCAAAACTATCGATTTCGCAAAAAAATACTTCGAGGTCTCTGTAAGCCTCTTTGGCAATTATTTTTTCGTAGAGTCGTATCAGGTTCATTTTGATATTCCATCAGTTTGAATAGGTACAGGTGTTCGAAGTGCTTTGCGTTTTTATGTATATGTATAAATAGTTAACCTGTCTATGTGGTGAGTGAGTTCTGCTGATGCAACTCACCTATCTCGTTTTATAGTGCTGCAGTTTTGGTTGCGGTTATAAAAGGCTAGGTTGTGTAGGTGCTGTTCTAGTCATAAAGTAGGAGTGAGAGTGTCCAGGTTTTCTCAGTCAGACCTATGTGCTGTGTCTCTGAAACATTTGCTGATAATCTGTGGAGAGGCTATTGCTACTGCTCCACCCTCAATGTCGTCGAATTCACCAATAGGGTGGATTAGGCAGTTAGAGGTTAGGCTAAGATGATGCAGTAAGTCGGTGGGGTGTTTTTTTGAATCGTAGTGCCACCCTTTCTGCAATAGTCCAAGAATTGAGCGCGCGTTGCTGGTCAGTATGAGGTGAGCGGAAGAGTCTGGGGCGGTTAATTTTGCAATCTGTAAAAATTCAGGGTTGTCTAGAAGGATGGCACCAAAATATTGAACCTCTTTGGCATCGCGTAATGCGTATTCTTGGGTTCGTTGTCCCTTAGGTAAAACTATTCCGTTTTTTTCAAAGGCGCGCCAAAGACCGTAATATTCTACAATTCGATTTGTTTGCACCATGGCGCCATTGCTGACTAAAAGCCAGGGGGTGTAATTCGGTACATTTTTGAGTATCTGGTTGTAAAGCTCTTCTATAGCTTTTGCTTGGGTGTTTTGGAGCGTGTCTGAATCATAAGCAATCAGTGCGGCGGATAGTATGGCTTTGGAGTTTTTTGGATTTTTCCTGATTGTAAAGGTTTCATTGTCGACAAATATGTCTTTGGTTGTTTCGAAAGGTTTTTCAGCGGTCGTCATGGGCGTTGTTTGAGTTGTTATAAGTGCTTTTGAGCGATGAGTAAAGTTCCATAAAGCCACCTTGCACTCATACGGATCTCGGGTGAAACGAACGGATTTTCTTGCTGTAGCTTTCCTTGCTCAGGCGGACACCGCTCAGTGGTGGGGTAGGTAATATTTTCTCGTTCCGTTGGCTATGGCTGTGTGATTTACTTTAAGTTATCGATTTTCCTCAGGTTATAAGATAGGTGCTGTATATGGGTGTGTATCTTTTTAGCGTACATTCATATGGTGGGTTTGTTGTGTCTTGAAAATAGTCAATGGTTATCTGGGTTGTTAAGTCGCAGAAAATAAATCTTATTTCATCACTGTTGTTTTCATCGAAATTGAATTCGGTATTTAGTCGCACTTCGGGGTCTATATGCAAAGCTCCACAATATTTCCAGTCATCATCAATTAGTATGTAGCAGTTACGCCCCGAGACTTCGGATGCTACGAATGAAAAGCACTCATTTATGCATGTGAATTTTCTCTCGGTGCATTCGATGACCTTCATTTCGTTAAGAATTCCAATAATTTTATCGGTTTTGGCAAGGTCTATGAGATTTTTGTGGGCCTGAGTGGGTATTAATAGTTTTTCCAGTTTTTTCTCAAGGTGATTAACTATGATTTTGCCCTGGCTTGCTCTGTGGAGTAGGTCTCTCTTGTAAGGGGTGAATTTCATTTGCAATAGTCTTGTTCATAGAATGTTTGATTTGCGCTTGAGTATCAGTGGGCGTTCAATTCTGCAGCCTAATCTAATTGGCTCATCTACGTCCTTTGCTGCTCAGCTGATTCTGAAGCTCTGATCTGGGTAGGCCGCTTGCATGTCGCTAAGGTGGATTGTTTTCGAATTTTAGGAGGGTTGTTTTCAAATTGTTTATTGCGTTGCAAAGATCTGCTGCAATGCGGCTGTGTGTTGGGAGACAGTTCTTTTCCGTTGAAAGAAATTCGTTCAAGCCTTCGTCTACCGCTTTGAGGAGCTCTACTCGGTCGATGGCGGGCGTGATCTGGTGGTTGTGGATGATTTCGACTGTCGATTTTATATTTTTAAATTTTATGGAGAACGATGAGTCTACGGCTACAAATTCGAATCGTTTTGCTTTCGTGTCGGTCAGTTTGTCGATCAGCTCTATAAGAGAAATGTATATCATGCATTGATGCCGCGGACTGGCGCTTGAGTTGAAAATAAAGCTGTCTATGATTAGCTCAATATCACCCATATCAAAATCGCTGGCGGGCTCTTCTGCCACTGTTCTAGATGAATATATCTTGATCACGGCTTACTCGGTTCTGACGCGGAAACGTTTGACAGTTTTTTTGTCTTTTTTTGAGTTGAGGGTATTCGTGGCTTTTCTTTGATTTTAATTGTTGGTGTGGTAGCTCAATGTAAGAGTGCTAGAGGAGCTGTTGTTGAAATTTATTTTTCGATCTATTCAGTGTGATTCGGTTAAGATTGGGTTGGCCGAAGTGCTAGTAGTGTGACCAGTGATAGGCAAGCGCGTCGGTTATTCTGAAGTGTAACCAATGGCTTTTAATTCATTTTGGTTTGCCAGTTTTGACATCAGGCATTTGATGTCGCAGTCGATGTGGGAATCATAAGTTCTCTGGTTGAAGGAGACGATTTTCCTGTCAAGTGATGCAAAGTAGATTTCAAGGCGCCATGAGTCTTTTTTGTATGGCTTTTGTTCTATTCCAGAATGTGCGTCAATTTCTTCGCCTGTATTTTTACTTGTGAAACAAACCCCTGCTCCATGTTTCCTGTATGCCCATCGTTCGTTGTTAAGGAGAATGGTTCCCTTGGTGGGCCACTGACCTTTGGTTTTTGACAGCTCTAGAAATGCAGCAACTAAGGCTTCTTGGATTTCCGAGAACCTGATCAATATGAGCTTGAATTCTTCTACGTTTATTTTCTTTATGGGCATTGTGAGTTATTTATGTCGCCTTCAAACTTTTGGTGTTCTATATTTTGGTTGCATCGATGCTCGTAATTGTACTTGTCAGTCGATGGAGTGCGGGCGTGCGACGGAGTGGTGAAGAACTTGTGTGAATGGTGGCGCTGGAGGGGTTCATTGTTTTTTTAATTTGATTGAGCGAGATGTTTTTAAGCTCATCTTGTGTGTTTGTAATGCTTTCTATTGTCGTTGCAAGGTATGCGCCTTTGCTGGTCCACTGGCTGAATCTGCATAGGGTGTTGTGATTAAATATGATCGCTCCATCTTTGAGGTCGTGAGTGAGGTAAAGTTCTATATTTTTGATTGTGCCGTTGCCCCTGATGTTCTTGTTGTGTTTTTTGATTAGAGTGGTAACTCGTATTGCTGGTTCGATTTGCAGTCCAATAAACATTAGTTTGTCTAGGTGGTAGTAAATTTTATTTTGGATGCTTATTGTTTTATTTTTGTAGTCGGTTTTTAGCTCTTTTTCGTAAAAATGAAGGTCATCTTTTGATCCCACTAATAAATAGTTGGATTCGTTCAGTGCTGCCGTGGAGAAGCTCGGTAGGTCTATGATGCCAGGGTTGTCCAGTGAGGCTCCATCTAGGTAGGTGCTGAGTATCTCGCTGAGCGGGGCTACGGGCATTTTAATTCTCTCTGTCAGCGACTTGGGTTGGTTTTTTAAATCATGATTTCATTATAAGATTGCTCGGGTGCTCAGAGTGCATGGATGTTATCAATCTCAACTGTAATATCCTCTGGATAATTTTCTTTGATGGTCATTTCAATGGTTAAATCTGAACGTTCTTTGCTATCGGTCCATAGAGGACATGTGACTGACCATGATTTGTGGTTTGATCCGCAAATGTTAATAATAATTACTTCTCTCAATGCTTCGGGCGGTAGTGGGCATATCTTTTCGCCGTATTCCAAGATGGCTTGTTTTAGTTCTTGGGATGATAATCTTGTTCCAGAGGTGAGTTTTTCGAGTTCGTCATACTCTTCAGAGCTGAGTAAGGAGACTACTTTGCAAACCATATCTAGGATCTTGTGAGATTCCATTATTTGACTCCTCGTCTATTTCCAACTGCCCGTGTGACTGTGGACTTGCTTACCCCGATTTCCTCAAAATAGCCATCTGCACGTAAAATCTCAGCGCGCGCATCCTGAGGCGAGAGTCCTGCGGCTCTTAATGCCTTATAACCTATTCGTCTTTCAGCACCATACGTGCCACCTCCTGCTTGTCGCTGTACTTGGGTCGCAGAGTAATGTGACGTTCCTACCTTATTGGAAGGGCCATCCAGCTGGGCTCCAGGAGCGTGATTAGTGTTATAGCCTGGTAGCTCTCTAACTGCGGCATCTTGGATAATATGGTGAGCGTCTTTTTTTCCGTTTGCTCTCAGTTCACCGATACTTCCATCAGGGAATATGCTACAGCTGCATTTTTCTCTTGATAGTCCTAGACGATCAACCCACTCAACTGGATTCGGCGCATATTGATAAAGATTCAACCCCCCGGCATACCCAATTGGATCCGCCGAAACAAACCGCCCCACCTGCGGATCATAGTACCGGTACCGGTTGTAATGCAGCCCGGTTTCCACATCCAGGTACTGCCCCTGAAACCGTAGCGCAGTGTCGAGTTTCCTGCGCTGCGCCGCCTCGCTCAGTCTCACCTGGGCCTGCCCCCAGGCGTGGTAGTCCGCCCGCCAGACTATCTCGCCGTGCTGATCGGTTAGCTCCAGCGGGGTTCCGAGGTGGTCGCATTGGTACCAGTCCAGCGCTTTGAAGGCCGGTGCCTGGGGCTGGTATTGCCAGACCCGATCCTGATCGATGTCATACGCCCCGTCATAACTGTGCTCGGGCAGCAGGGCGATTTGTTGCTCGTACGAGGCCTGCACCAGCGGCACGAATGTGTCTCGCTCGTAGAGGTAGTGGGTGGTGCGTTCGGCGCGCAGGTAGTCGTTGCTGCCGGCTGGGCGAGGCTTTGCGTGTGCAGGTAGCCGTTGGCCGTCCATTGCTGGCGTCGCTGCAGGCCGTTGCCTTGCACGCGGTTGAGCTAAATTATTAAAGAGCGCTACTTTGGTGTCAGGATAGGATTAAGCTCTTTCCACGTATTAAGGATAAATTTTAGAAGTCATCCTGTATTCGATTATTTTCAGGGGTTTAATGGTGGGTTTCCAGTTCTTATCCAATGGGTGTGATGTAGGGGGTGAGCATTTCTATGATCTCTTCTTTTGTATAGGTGAATTCATCTCCAGCATCCATGCTTCGTAGGTCTTTGATGATTTCACAGAATTTTTCATCTTCGTAAAAGTATATTTTCTCATCCAGCCATATTAGATATACAAATAGCGCCATTTGGTCGGGGATGTAAGTATGAGCATGTAAGTGCTCTAGGATTTCTTTCGCGATTCTCGATTTGTTTATTTCTTCGCTCATTTATTTTAGGCATCCGCATGTAATTGCCCTGCCGTTTGGTGTGGCTAATCCTTGGTCAATATCTGCTTTAGTTGGCGGGTAATGAGGGAGATTCAGTTGTTTGCCGTTATTCATTTTTGGGTGGACTCGATTTATTTTTCCTGAGTGATCATAAGTCTCCTCCCATGCCCTCACTTGTCCCGTTCTCGGGTTGTATTCCGTAGCGTGTGATCTTCCTCTCGTTGGCCCTGGAGTACGTGAAAGTTTCTCTTTTTCATAGTACCTAACTCTACCGTCCGGTAAGATACGTTCTCTTTCCGAAGTTGATTGGGCGTTTTGCAGGGCGGATAATTTCCTGTCGAGGTTTGCGGTCGGTCTGAAGTCTCTATTTGAAGCCAGGCCCAGTGGATCAACCCACTCAACTGCATTCGGCGCATATTGATAAAGATTCAGCCCCCCGGCATACCCAATCGGATCCGCCGAAACAAACCGCCCCACCTGCGGATCATAGTACCGGTACCGGTTGTAATGCAGCCCGGTTTCCACATCCAGGTACTGCCCCTGAAACCGTAGCGCAGTGTCGAGTTTCCTGCGCTGCGCCGCCTCGCTGAGCCTCACCTGGGCCTGCCCCCAGGCGTGGTAGTCCGCCCGCCAGACCATTTCGCCGTGCTGATCGGTCAGCTCCAGCGGGGTTCCTAGGTGGTCGCATTGGTACCAATCCAGCGCTTTGAAGGCCGGTGCCTGTGGCTGGTATTGCCAGACCGGATCCTGATCGATGTCATACGGCCCGTCATAGCTCGGCTCGGGCAGCAGGGCGATTTGTTGCTCGTACGAGGCCTGCACCAGCGGCACGAAGGTGCCTGGCTCGTAGAGGTAGTGGGTGGTGCGTTCGGCGCGCGGGTGGTAAGTGCTTTCAAACGCCAGGTTGTCGCCGTCCCAGCCATAGATGCTGCTCTTGCAGCCGTAGCGCTCATCGAGGTCCAGGCGTTGCTTGCGGTTCCACAGCGGGCCTGCCTGCGCGCGGTCTTGGTACTTGGCAGCCGATTGCTTGTAGAGGCGCCGGCCGAGGGCGTCGTAGCCGTAGTTGACCTTGAGCCGGGCGTCTTCGTAGCCCACCAGGCGGTCGTACAGGTCCCAGGTGAAGCGGCCGTGCTGGCCGTCCAGCCAGCGCTCGCTGAGGTTGCCGCGGGGGTCGTAGCGGTAGTGGTTGCCCAGGTACTGGTGCAGCTGGTTGTCCATCTGCCGGCTGCGTTTGAGGCCGTTGGCCTGGGGCGCTTCGTGGGGGTCGAGCAGGTTGCTGGCGGGGTCGAAGGCGAAGGTTTCCGCGCCTAGCCGGCTGTGTGCGCCGAGCAGGCGGTTGAGCGGGTCGTAGCGGTAGCTGAGCGTGCCGCGGTTGCTGTCGTCGATGGTGGTCAGTTGGCCGGCGGGGTCGTAGTGGTGCTGGCGCTTGCGCAGGTAGTCGTTGCTGCCGGGCCGGGTGAGGCTTTGCGTGTGCAGGTAGCCGTTGGCCGTCCATTGCTGGCGTTGCTGCAGGCCGTTGCCTTGCACGCGGCCGATTTCCCGGTGCAGGGCGTCGCGCTGGTAGCTGAGCAGCTCGGCGTCATCGAGCCTGATCGCCAGCAGGTGGCCGCTGCCGTAGGTCAGCCA
>NZ_JBICKL010000113.1:0-1866 GCF_043104195.1 Pseudomonas sp. xss_2 | reverse complement strand
GACTGAGGTAGATCAGCACTTAGATCTGCTGAGTTGACAGGGTGCCCCAGCTTCTTTCGCTACTCGACGTACTTACTTGCGTTTTCACACAGCCTGGGTCGATACCGGTCATGCGCTCGCTGCAGCATAAGCAGACATATCCTCAATGGCTGAACGTCAGTCATACCCCGCTCCCGCTGACCGCGCCTTAAAGCGAAACGCCGAAAATCCTTTTAATTCGTGCTTCAACTCGCCCGCGCAGTAATCGTGACGAACAGAGATTGCTCTGGAGCCCGCCATGAGGATGTATGCCTTCCCGTTGATTGTGACTTGCTTGGTGCCCCCCCAGCTGTCGCACAAGAAAGTCGCGAGCGCTCGGATCTGGGACTTGTGCAACAACAGCTCACTGCTATCGAGCTGTTGGCCGATCGTGCGGCACGCGGCTCAGATAATCTCGATGGAGCGCGCTATCGCTTCGACTATCCAAGATTTTCGGCAGATCTCGAACATGTACGTGAAGGCATCCACAACTATCTGTCGCCCTCACGCGCACAGCCAGCTGACCTAGACGAGCTGTCGGGTAAGTACCGAGCTGAAGCACCAGATTCGAGCCTCTCCGATGAGCATGACTGACGCCCAACTCACAGCATTCTCCGCCGTTGCCGGGTTTTCCCCACAGCTTAGCTCGGTGCTGTGGCGATCATCGGTGCTGGTGCTGGCGTTGCTCTGGTGCGCCTGGGCTTTGTGGACCGGCTACCGCGGCTGGGCGGCCGCTAACCTCAATTTCGGCGCACTTGGCGGCAGCATGCTACGCCTGGCCCTCGCCTTGATCGTGCTGATGTTTTTCATGCTGTCGTAACCAGGAGACCCCGCCATGAAACTCTCCAGTCGCTGCCTTCTTCCGCTGTTCCTGCTGCGGGCTACGTGTACAAAAGCCCTGTTCGGCAGTTTGATGCTGCTGAGCTCGACACTGGCTTGGGCTGATCTGCCGACCATGGAAGCGCCGTCCCGCGGCGAAGGGTCTGGACTGATCGACACCATCAAGAACTACGCCTACGACGGCGGCATTCTGCTCGGGCTGCTGATCGCCACCCTCGCCTTTTTAGGTGTGGCCTGGCACTCGCTCACCGTCTATGCCGATGTGCAAAACCAGCGCAAGACCTGGAAGGACCTCGGCGCCGTGGTCGGTGTTGGCGCGCTGCTGGTGGTGGTGATTCTGTGGTTCCTGACCAAAGCCGCGACGATCCTGTGAGGTTGCCATGCCCGACGTCCCTGCCACCCTGCCTGATGGCACGCTAACCTTCCTGCCGGAACGTCTCAACCGCGATCCCGCCGTCCTGCGCGGCCTCACCAACGACGAGATGTGGGTCGCCCTGATCATCGGTGCCGTGCTGGGCCTGATTCTGGGCGGGCCGCTGGCGGTAGCCACCGCCTCCATCGCTACCCTCCCCACCTGCATGTTCCTGTGCATGGCGTTGGTGCTGCTTGGTGGCGGCAAGCTGCTGCGTCGGGCCAAGCGCGCCCGCCCCGAGACCTGGTTGTATCGACGCCTGCAGTGGCAGCTGGCGGTGCACTGGGGCATCGGCTCTCAGTACCTGATCCTGCACTCTGGCCCGTGGGCGATCCGGCGCACCCGCCGGCCTATGAGGACCACCCCATGAGCCGCTTCCGCAACAAGGTGGATGCGCAGCAGGCGCACATTTTCAGCCTGCGCCTGGTCGTAGCGACCCTGGCGCTGCTGTGCAGTGGGTTCTGGTATGGCTGGCAGTCCGCCCCCTCCGAACTGACCATCCACGTGCCGCCGGATCTGCGCTCCGGCAGCACACGCAAATGGTGGGATGTGCCGCCCGAGAACATCTATGCCTTCGCCCTGTATATCTTCGGCCA
>NZ_JBICKL010000112.1:0-188863 GCF_043104195.1 Pseudomonas sp. xss_2 | reverse complement strand
GATCTGGCCGACAGCACTTGGCTGCCGACCAGAACGCAGTGCTATCAGCCCTGTTGAACCGCGGCGAACGCCTCGGCAACACGGCGCAGGTTGTCTGGGCGCAGCCCCGACATGCAAACCCGGCCGCTGTCGATCAGGTAAACGCCGAACTCGTCGCGCAGACGGCGCACTTGCTCGACGTTGAAACCGGTGTAGCTGAACATGCCACGCTGCTCGAGGAAGAACGTGAAGTCCTGACCTGGCAACAGCTCGCCGAGCAGATCGACCAGGCCCTGGCGCATTTGCAGGATACGCTGGCGCATCACTTCGACTTCCGCCGCCCACTGGTCATTGAGCCCGGCATCGCCCAGTACCCCTGCAACCAACTGCGCACCAAATGCAGGTGGGCTGGAGTAGTTGCGGCGCACAGTGGCCTTGAGCTGACCCAGCACGCTCTGCGCGGTCGCCTGGTCGTCACAGACCACCGACAGCCCCCCTACCCGCTCGCCATACAGCGAGAAGATTTTCGAGAACGAGTTGCTGACCAGGCACGGCACACCGGCACGGGCCATTTCGCGAATGGCGAAGGCGTCTTGATCCAGGCCTTGGCCAAAGCCTTGATAGGCGATATCCAGGAACGGAATCAGCTCACGCGCCTTGACCACTTCGACCACTTGCTGCCATTGGCTCTGGTCCAGGTCGACACCGGTCGGGTTGTGGCAGCACGGGTGCAGCAGCACCACGCTGTTGGGTGCCAGGCTCTGCAGGGTTGCCAGCATGCCGGCAAAGTCCACCCCACGGGTGCTCGCATCGAAGTACGGGTAGGTGTTGACCTTGAAACCCGCGCCTTCGAAGATTGCCCGGTGGTTGTCCCAGGTCGGATTGCTCACCCAGACTTCGGACTGCGGGAAGTAGCGCTTGAGGAAGTCGGCGCCGACTTTCAGCGCGCCGGAGCCGCCGACCGTCTGCACGGTGGCAACCCGCCCGCCAGCGACGGCCGGATGATCGGTACCGAACAGCAGTGCCTGGATCGCCTGGCGGTAGCTGGCCAGACCTTCCATTGGCAGGTACAGCGAAGCTTCATGGGGCTGACCGGCCAGGCGCTTTTCCACCTCGGCCACGGCCGCCAGCTGCGGCACGACGCCGGCCTCATCGTAGTACAGGCCGATACTCAGGTTGACCTTGTCGGCACGCGGGTCGGCCTTGAAGGTTTCCATCAACGAGAGGATCGGATCGCCGGCATAGGCATCGACATGTTTGAACACAGCGCACAGCTCCTTGAATCAGGACAGTTCGGAAATGCTTGAGCGAGGATACCCGCAGTTGCGCCCAAGGAACATCACCTGAATGCAACAGAGTTAGTGCAAGGCTGCACGACCCGCCAGGTGTGTCCCTTGCACGACTACGAGTAGGAGCGGGCTTGCCCCGCGATAGCGCCAGCTCAGCCAGCCATTGCCTTGAGCTCGTGCAACTCCTGCTCGGTCAACGCCACCCCTTCACGCTCAGCCACCTCGCGCTCGCGATAACGCCGCTCACCCGGCATGCGCGTCAACCCCACCGCTTGCATCTGCGCAACCAGCTCGCGGCTGCGCTGGGCAAAGCGATCACCCTCGGCCTTACTTGGGTCAATGACGATGATCAGCTGCCCAGTCCAAGGCGTCTTCGCCCCCGGATGACCGTTCCAATCGAACTCCCAGGAGAAGTTGCCGCCGGTCAATGCCGCTGCCAGCAGCTCGACCATCATCGACAGCGCCGAGCCCTTGTGCTCGCCAAACGGCAATAGCGCGCCACCTTCAAGAATCGCCTTGGGGTCGGTGGTCGGCTGGCCATTGGCATCCACCCCCATGCCCAGCGGCAGTTGCTGACCGGCGCGCGCCGCGATCTGCACATCGCCATGGGCCATGGCGCTGGTGGCCATGTCGAAGACGATCGGGTCAGTCCCGGCGCACGGCGCAGCGAAGGCAATCGGGTTGGTGCCGAACAACGGCTTGCTGGCGCCATGGGGCACCACGCAGGTCATGCTGTTGACCACGCTGAGCGCCACCAGGCCCTCATCGGCGAACGGCTCGACATCCGGCCATAGGGCCGCGAAATGGTGCGAATTGTGAATCGCCAGCACAGCAATCCCGGCGCTGCGCGCCTTCTCGACCAGCAGCGCGCGCGCCGCAGCCAGCGCGGGCTGGGCAAAGCCACCGCCGGCATCGACCCGGACATAGCCCGACGCCACATCACTGACCTGCGCGACGGCCTTGCCGTTGACCCAGCCACTGGCCAGGGTCGAAACGTAGCCGGGAATGCGGAACACGCCATGGCTATGGGCGCCGTCACGCTGGGCACTGGCGCAGTTGAAGGCCAGCGCACTGGCGACTTGCTGGCTGCAACCATGGCGCTCGAGGATCGCTTGCAGCAACGCCTGCAATTGGGCAAACGGCACGCGCACGACAGCGCTGGTGGAGGGTGCGGACATCTGAAGCTCCTTTCTTGGAATTATTGGAAACGCAATGGCAACAGCGTTGGCAATGACAAAAACTTTCATGCATGTGACAGCTATCTGTCAAATGTTGACTTGATGACAGAAAAGATCCATTTTCTATTTCACGCCTCACCCAGCCCGGAGCACGTCATGAGCCAATCGATCAAGCAACGCCTGGAGCACAGCCTGCACAGTGCTGCCGCCTCGGGCCGCAAGATCGCCAGCTACATGCTCGGCAACCTGCACGAACTGCCGTTCCAGACTTCGGCGAGCATCGCCGAAAAGCTTGGCGTCAGCGAATCCAGCGTTGGCCGTTTCTGCCGCTCGCTCGGCTATGCCCACTTGAAGGCGCTCAAGCAAGACCTGCAAAGCGACCTGGGCGATGGCCCATGGCTGGTGGGTGACCGTTTGCAAGAATATCGCCAGAAGCACGACGACAGTCAAAGCAGCGGCAGCCTGGAGCTGGAAATCGCCGCGCTGGTGCGGGTGCATGAGTACAGCCGCACTGAGGCCTGGCACCAGGTTGCCCAGCGCCTGGCACAACGGCCTCGGGTGTTCATCGCCGGGTTTCAGACCGAGCGCGGCGTCGCCCAATGCATGACCCACCTGCTGCACTACCTGCGCGATGGCGTGCAGGTGGTCGACGGCAGCGCCGGGCACTTTGGAGAGGTCCTGCTCGGCCGCCCAGACCACAGTGCGCTGGTGGTCTTCGAGGCGCGCCGCTATTCACGCCACGCCCTGATGCTGTGCCAGAAGGCACGCCAGGCGGGCATTCCGGTCACGCTGGTGACCGACACCTTCTGTGACTGGGCCGATGCCAATGCCGACGAGGTATTTCGCATCCCCACCGAGTTCAATCTGTTCTGGGAATCCACCTCGGCGATGCTGTCGTGGGTGCACCTGATGGTCAACGAGGTCTGCAAGAAACTCGGGCCTGATGTTGAAAAGCGCTTGGAAGCGACTGCCGCTCTACATAACGAGTTCGTCGGCTACACCTCGTGGCCGGCGGGAAAACAACAATAGCAAGCGAGCAACCCTAGAGGTGCAAGATGAACAAGACCATGGCTATGGTGGGTGCGTGCGCCCTGCTGCTGGCGGGGACTGCCAGCGCCGAGACCCTGCGTTTCGCCACTGAAGGCGCTTATCCGCCGTTCAACTATGTCGATGCCGACAACAAGCTGCACGGTTTCGATATCGATATCACCCACGCCCTGTGCGAGCAGATGAAAGTCGAGTGCACGCTGGTCGCGCAAGACTGGGAAGGCATCATTCCGGCGCTGATGGCGCGCAAATACGATGCTGTGGTCGCCTCGATGATCGACACCGAGGAGCGGCGCAAGAAGATCGCCTTCACCAACCACTATTACCGCACCCCGCTGACCGTCGCGGTCGCCAAGGACAGCCCGATCAGCGACGCCCAGACCGACTTCAAAGGCTACACCGTTGGCGCCCAGTCGTCCTCGACCCAGGCGATCTACGCCGAGGACGTGTACGCCAAGGCCGGCGCCGATGTGAAGCTCTACCCGACCATGGATGAGGCCAACGCCGACCTCGCTGCCGGGCGCCTGGACGGGGTGATCGCCGACAAGTTCCCCCTGCTCGACTGGCAGAAAAAGAACGGCCAGGACTGCTGCAAGATCCTCGGTGATGTCAGCAAGACCAAAGCCGATGCCGCCATCGCCGTGCGCAAGGACGACGAGGCGCTGCGCGAGCGACTGAACAAGGCCCTGGGCGAGATCGTCGCCAATGGCACTTATCAGAAGATCGCCAGCAAGTACTTCGAGTTCGACATCTATAACTGACCACCAGGACATTTGCGTGGCAGCGGGCTCAGCCTAGGCGCCTGGCGGGCGCCATCACGGGGCAAGCCCGCTCCCGCGCACGTTCGCATGCACTCATTGCAAGTGGGGAAACACCCATGTTCGATCAACTGTCCTTGCTGTCTTTCGCCAGCGGTGGCTGGGGCCAGGCGCTGCTCGCCGGCGCCCTGGTGACTGTGTCGCTGGCCCTGGCTTGTCTGCCTATTGGCCTGCCACTTGGCCTGGCTGTGGCCCTTGCCGCCCGCTCGCGCAAACGCCTGCCACGGGCCTGGGCAACCACTTTTTCCACGGTATTTCGCGGCCTGCCGGAGCTGCTGACCCTGCTGATCATCTATTACGGCTGCCAGATCGCTGCGCAGAAGATTCTCGCTGCCATGGGCTATCAAGGCGAGGTGCTGATCAATACCTTCCTCGCGGCGATGATCGCCTTCAGCCTGGTGTTCGCCGCCTTCTCCAGCGAAATCTGGCTGGCCGCCTTCAAGACCTTGCCCAAGGGCCAGCTTGAAGCCTGCTCGGCACTGGGCCTGAGCAAGCGCACCGGGTTCTTCAAGGTGGTATTGCCGCAGTTGACCCGCATCGCCCTGCCCGGCCTATCCAACAATTGGTTGTCGCTGCTCAAGGACACTTCGCTGGTGTCGACCATCTCCCTGGTCGATCTGATGCGCCAGACCAACCTGGCGGTCAGCGTGACCAAGGAGCCGATGTTCTTCTATGGCGTGGCCTGCCTGGGCTACCTGCTGTTCTCGGCGCTGTCGGGCCGGGTGTTTGCCTTCATCGAGCGGCGCTGCAGCCGTCACCTGCAAGGAGCACGGGCATGACTGTCGAACAACTGCTGGGGCTGGTGCTCGACCCCGAACTGCTGGAGCGCTACGGACCGCGCTTTATCGATGGCCTGCTGGTGACCGCCAAGCTGGTGGCGATCTCGTTTACCCTCGGGGCGCTACTGGGCCTGCTGCTGGCGCTGGCGCGGATGTCCAAGCAGCCACTGCTCAACCGCCTGGCTGCTGGCTACATCTATTTCTTCCGTGGCTCGCCACTGCTGGCCCAGCTGTTTTTGCTGTACTACGGCCTCGGCTCGCTCAAAGGCTTCTGGCAAGACTTGGGGCTATGGTGGTTCTTCCGCGAGGCCTGGTACTGCGCCGTGCTCGCCTTCACCCTGAACACTGCCGCCTACCAGGCAGAGATTTTCCGCGGCAGCCTGCTGGCCATCGCCCCGGGGCAGTACGAAGCGGCGCGAGCGCTGAACCTCAAGCGCTCGACCACCTTCTTCAAGGTGATCATGCCGCAGTCGTTGCTGGTGGCCATCGGCCCCTTGGGTAACGAGCTGATCCTGATGATCAAGGCCAGCGCCATCGCCTCGCTGGTGACCATCTATGACCTGATGGGCGTGACCAAGCTGGCCTTCTCGCGCAGTTTCGACTTCCAGATCTACCTGTGGGCGGCGGTGCTCTATCTGCTGATCGTGGAAATCGTCCGGCGCACCCTGAAACACCTGGAAGCCCGCCTGGGCCGCCACCTGAACTGACCCAAGGATACGCTCCATGCATTGCCAAACCCTTGTCCTGGGCGCCGGTATCGTCGGCGTCAGCACTGCGCTGCACCTGCAAGCGCGTGGCCGTCAGGTGATCCTGATCGACCGCGACGAGCCGGGCAGCGGCACCAGCCATGGCAACGCCGGGCTGATCGAACGCTCCAGCGTCATTCCCTATGCGTTCCCGCGTAACCTTGGCGCGCTGCTGCGCTATGGCCTGAACCGCCAGCCGGATGTGCGCTACAGCCCGCTGCACTTGCCCAAGGCGGCGCCCTGGCTGCTGCGCTACTGGCAACAATCGGCGCCCGGCCGCCTGGCTTCGGCGGCGGCCGACATGCTGCCGCTGGTGCAGCGCAGCGTCGAGGAGCACGACGCGTTGATAGAAGCCGCCGGGCTGGCTGCGCTGGTCAAGGCCAAAGGCTGGATCGAGGTGTTCCGCGACCCTGCCCTGTTCGCCCAGGCCAAACAAGAGGTCAAGGGCCTGGCCCGTTATGGCCTGCATTATGAATTTCTGGAGCGCGAGCAGCTGCAAGCACGCGAGCAGCAATTGCAAGGCGATGTCGTTGGCGGCATCCACTGGCTCGACCCGAAAACCGTCAGCAACCCAGGTGGTCTGACCCGTGGCTATGCCGCACTGTTCGTCCAGCGTGGCGGGCAGTTCCTGCATGGCGATGCCAGTAGCCTGCGCCAGGTGGAGGGCAAATGGCAGGTCGACAGCCAGCGCGGAGCGCTGAGCGCCGACGAAGTAGTCGCCTGCCTCGGTCCGCAATCGGCCGAGCTGTACGCACCGCTGGGCTATCGCTTCCCGCTGGGCATCAAGCGTGGCTATCACATGCACTACGCCACCCGTGGCGATGCCCAATTGCAGCATTCGATCTGCGATACCCAAGGCGGCTACGTACTGGCGCCGATGGCCCGTGGCGTGCGCCTGACCACCGGCATCGAGTTCGCCGCCAGCGATGCGCCGGCCAACGAAATCCAGCTGCAGCGCTGCGAAGCCTTGGCCCGCAAGCTGTTCCCGGCGCTCGGTGAGCGCCTGGACGAGCAGCCCTGGCTGGGCCGGCGCCCGTGCATGCCGGACATGCGCCCGGTGATTGGCCCAGCGCCCAGGCACAAAGGCCTGTGGTTCAACTTCGGGCACGCCCACCATGGCCTGACCCTGGGCCCGGTCACCGGGCGCTTGCTGGCCGAAATGCTCACCGGCGAACAGCCGTTTACTGATCCTGCGCCTTACAGCGCCGCACGCTTCGACTAGAACCCCAGCGGGAGAACAACAACATGACCGCCCCTCTAAGCCTTGCCAGCATTGCCCCCGAAGCCGACTCGCGGCCGGTGCTGATCGACATCGAAGGCCTGAACAAGCACTACGGCGCCTTCCATGTCCTGCGTGATATCAACCTGCAGGTCCGTGAAGGCGAGCGGATCGTGCTCTGTGGCCCCTCGGGGTCGGGCAAGTCGACCTTGATTCGCTGTATCAATCGCCTGGAAATTGCTGAACAAGGCACTATCCAGGTTGCCGGGATCGATCTGGCCAGTAGCCGCCGCGAAGCCGCCCAGGTACGCAGCGAAATCGGCATGGTGTTCCAGCACTTCAATCTGTTCCCGCACATGAGCGTGCTGGACAATTGCCTGCTCGCCCCCACCAGCGTTCGTGGACTATCGCGCAAGGACGCCGAGGAGCGTGCGCGGATGTACCTGAGCAAAGTCGGGATCGAGAGCCAGGCGCATAAATACCCCAGCCAGCTCTCCGGTGGCCAGCAGCAGCGGGTGGCCATCGCCCGCGCCTTGTGCATGAAGCCGCGGATCATGCTGTTCGATGAGCCAACCTCGGCGCTGGACCCGGAGATGGTCGCCGAGGTGCTGGATGTGCTGGTGAAACTGGCCGATACCGGCATGACCATGCTCTGCGTCACCCATGAGATGGGCTTTGCCCGGCAGGTGGCCGAACGCGTGCTGTTTTTGGAGGGTGGGCAGATCATCGAGGACAGCCCGCCCCAGGTGTTCTTCGGGCAGCCGCGTACGGCGCGGGCCCAGGCGTTCTTGAAGCAGATCCTGCATTGAGCTAGGCAGTATGGCCCTATCGCGGGGCAAGCCCGCTCCCACGCGAGCACGTTGATCGTGGGAGGGGCTTGCCCCCGATCATTGCAGCGCTGCAATGATCCAACTGCATCGTTAAATATATTTACCAGAAACCCTGCCAAACCCTTGCCAGCCAAGGCCGCGCTGCTCTACACCCCCCGAAAAACGGCGCCAAACCGCGCGCCACTCGTTTGACATATCGAACGGCTCTGGCAAGCTATGAGTAAGCCCCGACCGGCATCGTCTCCCTCTGCGAGCCGGCAGTGCTCGGGGCCCCAGGTCGTACACAAGGCCAAGGCCGTGCGCCTGCACAACAACGACAGGAAGCACCTGTCCCAAGGTGACATATGTCCAACAGCAACATTGGCAACAAGCAACCTTCCCTGCGCAAACCCGTCGTCCTGATGACCATGGGCAGCCAAGAGCGCAAAGGCCATGACTATCAGGTCATGACCCACAAATACATCACTCCGCTGGTCGACTTCGCAGGCTGCATTCCGGTCCTGGTTCCCACGTGCTGTGGTACCGAAGACCTGGAGAGCTACCTGGACATGGCCGACGGTGTCTACCTGACTGGCGCCGGCAGCAACATCGACCCAGCGCTGTACGGCCAGGAAAACGAAACGCCCGGCAAAGCCCAGGACAAGAACCGCGACCTGTTCGACATCCCCCTGGTGCAGTTGGCCATTGCCCGCGGCCTGCCGATCTTCGGTATTTGCCGGGGTATGCAGGAAATCAACGTGGCCCTGGGTGGTGACATCTACCAGAAGGTCTACGCCGAAGCCGGTTTCAACGATCACCGGGAAAACCCGGAAGATCCAGTCGACGTCCAGTACCAGCAAGTGCATGGTGTGAAGATCAAACCAGGCAGCTGGCTGCGCGACGCACTGGGTACCGACGAAATCCGCGTCAACTCGCTGCACGGCCAAGGCCTGCGCAACCTGGGTGAAGGCCTGGAGCCGATTGCCCACGCTGAAGATGGCCTGGTCGAGGCAATCCACGCACCGAGCATCTCGCCGTTCCTGTTTGCCGTGCAATGGCATCCCGAGTGGCAAGCGGCGAAAAACCCAGATTCGATCAAGATGTTCCAGGCCTTTGGCGACGCCTGCCGCGCCCAGGTCCGCAAATCCCAAGTCAGCAAGCGCCACCAGGCCGCCTGACCCCTCGCTTCGTTAGTTTTGATCGCGGGGCGGCGCAAGGCCGCCCCCGTTTCCCCGGTCACCCTCTGCTGGTCCCAGAACACTTCCCGTGGAAGCGGGTGGCGGGCTCGTGCCTGTCCCTGCGATCTTTTTTCCCTCCCAAGTCATACGACGACTGATTGCCGTAGCCAGCACTGCGCATTCGGCTTCAACCGTCTCGTCATCTGTCATGGCCACTTCGCGGGCAAGCCCGCGCCCACAGGAACTGCAGAGCTATCAAGGCCCCTGCAGCATCAATGTGGGGCGAACTTGGCCGCAAAGTTATCGGCGCTCCATCCTGCCTATTTCCTGACGACGCTGAAAAAATCTGCGCAGAGGTACTAGTCATCACTCAAGTTGTACGATAACTTACCTCCATCGCAGCACATCACCTTCACCCCAAGCGCCATAGGATGCCAACAACAATGAATCCACAAGAACTGCAATCCATCCTCTCCCACGGCCTGCTGTCGTTCCCGGTGACCGACTTCAACGCCCAGGGCGACTTCCACCAGGCCGGCTACATCAAGCGCCTGGAATGGCTCGCCCCCTATGGCGCCAGCGCCCTGTTCGCCGCCGGCGGGACGGGTGAGTTCTTCTCCCTGGCTGCCAGCGAGTACAGCCAAGTGATCAAGACCGCAGTCGATACCTGCGAGCGCTCGGTACCGATCCTGGCCGGCGTCGGTGGCTCCACCCGCCAGGCCATCGAATACGCCCAGGAAGCCGAACGGCTTGGCGCCAAAGGCCTGCTGCTGCTGCCGCACTACCTCACCGAGGCCAGCCAGGATGGCGTCGCCGCTCACGTCGAAGCGGTGTGCAAATCGGTCAAGATTGGCGTGGTGGTGTACAACCGCAACGTCTGCCGCCTCAACGCCAGCCTGCTCGAGCAACTGGCCGAGCGCTGCCCGAACCTGATCGGCTACAAGGATGGCCTGGGCGATATCGAGCTGATGGTGTCGATTCGTCGCCGCCTGGGCGACCGCTTCAGCTACCTGGGTGGTCTGCCGACCGCTGAGGTGTATGCTGCCGCCTATAAAGCCCTGGGTGTACCGGTGTACTCCTCGGCGGTGTTCAACTTCGTGCCCAAGACCGCGATGGACTTCTACCACGCCATCGCCCGTGACGATCACGCCACCGTGGCCAAGCTGATCGACGATTTCTTCCTGCCGTACCTGGACATCCGCAACCGCAAAGCCGGTTACGCCGTGAGCATCGTCAAGGCCGGCGCCAAGCTCGCCGGTTACGACGCAGGCCCAGTACGCACGCCGCTGACCGACCTGACTGGCGAAGAGTACGAAATGCTCGCCGCGCTGATGGACAAGATGGGTCCGCAGTAAGCACCACCCCCGCGGCCTGCCAATGCCGCACACCGGAGCCAGGCGATGCCTGGCTCCGGTTACAACTCGTTAGCCCGCACAAAAATAACTAGTGGGAGTACCCAGCATGCAAGCGACTAAAAAGACGCATGTGCGCTACCTGATCCTGTTCATGCTGTTCCTGGTGACCACGATCAACTATGCAGACCGAGCCACCATCGCCATCGCCGGCTCCAGCCTGCAAAAAGACCTCGGCATCGATGCCGTCACCCTCGGCTACATCTTCTCGGCGTTCGGCTGGGCCTACGTCGCAGGCCAGATCCCCGGTGGCTGGCTGCTCGATCGGTTCGGCTCGAAGAACGTCTACGCGTTCAGTATCTTCACCTGGTCGCTGTTCACCCTGCTGCAAGGTTTTGTCGGCGGCCTGCCGGTAGCCTGGGCGGTGGTGACCCTGTTCACACTGCGCTTTCTGGTCGGTTTCGCTGAAGCGCCGTCGTTCCCCGGCAACGCGCGCATCGTTGCCGCCTGGTTCCCGACGGCCGAACGCGGGACTGCCTCGGCAATCTTCAACTCGGCGCAGTACTTCGCTACCGCACTGTTCGCGCCAATCATGGGTTGGATCGTGTTCAGCTTCGGCTGGGAACATGTATTCGTCGTCATGGGCGCACTGGGGATCGTGTTCTCCGCGGTCTGGTTGAAGACCATCTATAACCCACGCCAGCACCCGCGCATCAGCCAGAGCGAGCTTGAGCACATCGAGCAAAACGGCGGGCTGGTCGACATGGACCAGAAACGCGGCAACGATGGCCCGAAATGGGGCTACATCAAGCAACTGCTGACCAGTCGCATGCTGCTGGGCGTCTACCTGGGCCAGTACTGCATCAACGCCATCACCTACTTCTTCCTGACCTGGTTCCCGGTGTACCTGGTGCAGGAGCGCGGCATGACCATCCTCAAGGCCGGCTTCATCGCCTCCTTGCCGGCCATCTGCGGCTTCATCGGTGGTGTGCTGGGTGGCGTGCTGTCGGACTGGCTGCTGCGCCGCGGCAATTCGCTGACCTTCTCGCGCAAACTGCCGATCGTCTGCGGCCTGCTGCTGTCGACCACCATGGTCTTTTGCAACTACGTCGAAGCGGAATGGATGGTGGTCGGCTTCATGACCCTGGCGTTCTTCGGCAAGGGCATCGGTGCCCTGGGCTGGGCGGTGGTGGCCGATACCTCACCCAAGCAGATCGCAGGTCTTTCCGGTGGCCTGTTCAACACCTTCGGCAACATCGCCTCGATCACCACGCCGATCGTCATCGGCTACATCATCAGCGCCACCGGCTCGTTCAAGTGGGCCTTGGTGTATGTGGGCGCCAACGCCTTGGTGGCGGTGTTCAGCTACCTGGTGATCGTCGGCCCGATCAAGCGTATCGAGCTGCGCGAAAACACCCCCCAGTCACAGCCTGAGCCAGCCGCCAATGGCGAACTGGCAAGCTCGCGTCACTGAGTGGACACGCCCGCACCGGGGTACCGCTGCGGGCGGATGTACAAAAGCCTGAGAACCTACCAGTAGGGCCTGAACATGCAGTTGATCGAACACTCCGACTCGCCCCGCTACGTCCGCCTGCACGACGACGATAACGTCGTGGTGGTGGTCAACGACGGCGGCCTGGGCGAAGGCGCCCGCTTCCCCGATGGCCTGACCCTGGTCGAAGCCGTACCGCAAAGCCACAAGGTCGCCACCGTGCTGATCGGCAAAGGCGAGCCGGTGCGCCGCTACGGGCAAATCATCGGTTATGCCCTGGAAGACCTGCGCCAGGGCAGTTGGGTCCAGGAAAGCCAGCTGGCCATGCCGTCGGCACCGGAATTGGACAGCCTGGCGCGCTGCGATGCCGTCCCTGCGCCCCTGCCGCCTCTGGAGGGTTTCACCTTCGAAGGCTACCGCAACGCCGACGGCACCGTCGGCACCCGCAACATCCTCGGCATCACCACCACCGTGCAGTGCGTGACCGGCGTGCTGGAGCACGCGGTCAAGCGCATCCGCGCCGAGTTACTGCCGCAATACCCCAACGTCGATGACGTGGTCGCCCTCACCCACAGCTATGGCTGCGGCGTGGCAATCAACGCCCGCGACGCCTACATCCCGATTCGCACCGTGCGCAACCTGGCGCGCAACCCTAACCTGGGCGGCGAAGCGCTGGTGATCAGCCTGGGCTGCGAGAAGCTGCAAGCCGGCCAGGTGATGCACGACAACGACCCGTCGGTGGACCTCAGCGAGCCGTGGCTGTATCGCCTGCAGGATGCCAGCCTTGGCTTCAGCGAAATGATCGAGCAGATCATGGAGCTGGCCGAAACCCGCCTGAAAAAACTCGACCAGCGCCGCCGCGAGACGGTGCCGGCCAGCGAGCTGATCCTTGGCATGCAGTGCGGGGGCAGTGACGCATTCTCCGGCATTACCGCCAACCCGGCACTGGGCTACGCCGCCGACTTGCTGGTGCGGGCCGGCGCTACCGTGCTGTTCTCGGAAGTGACCGAAGTGCGCGATGCCATCTACATGCTCACCTCGCGCGCCGAAAACCAGGACGTCGCCCAGGCCCTGATACGCGAGATGGACTGGTACGACCGCTACCTGCAACAAGGTGCGGCCGACCGCAGCGCCAACACTACGCCTGGCAACAAGAAAGGCGGCCTGTCCAATATCGTCGAGAAATCGCTCGGCTCGATCGTCAAGTCTGGCAGCGGCGCCATCCAGGGCGTGCTCGGCCCTGGCGAGCGAGTCGAGCGCAAGGGCCTGATCTTCTGTGCTACCCCGGCCAGCGATTTTGTCTGCGGCACCTTGCAACTGGCGGCGGGGATGAACCTGCACGTATTCACCACCGGCCGTGGCACGCCGTATGGCCTGGCCATGGCGCCGGTGGTCAAGGTGTGCACCCGCAGCGAACTGGCCCAGCGCTGGCCGGACTTGATCGACATCGACGCCGGGCGCATCGCCAGCGGCCGTTCGAGCATCGAGGAGCTGGGCTGGGAGCTGTTCCACTACTACCTGGACGTCGCCAGTGGCCGCAAACAGACCTGGGCTGAGCAGCACAGGCTGCACAACGACATCACCTTGTTCAACCCGGCGCCGATCACTTGATGGCTTCGCCGTCCTTCAGTCTTCCATTCCTCCAAAAGGAGCACCCCATGCCTGAGATTCTTGGCCATAACTTCATCGCCGGCCAGCGCAGCGCCGCCGGCAGCCAACGCTTGCAAAGCCTCGATGCCACCTCCGGCGAAGCCCTGCCCTATAGCTTCGTCCAAGCCACTGAGGCTGAAGTGGACCAGGCCGCCCGCGCCGCCGCTGGCGCTTTTGCCGATTTCCGCCAGCTTTCCCCGGCCCGCCGCGCCGAGTTCCTCGAGGCCATCGCCGCCGAGCTGGATGAACTGGACGACAGCTTCGTCGCCATCGTCTGCCGCGAGACCGCCCTGCCTGCTGCGCGCATTCAGGGCGAACGTGGCCGCACCAGCGGGCAGATGCGCTTGTTCGCGCAGGTGCTGCGCCGTGGTGACTTCCTAGGCGCTCGCATCGACCAGGCGTTGCCTGAGCGTCAACCGCTGCCACGGGTCGACCTGCGCCAGATGCGCATTGGCGTTGGCCCGGTCGCGGTGTTCGGCGCCAGCAACTTCCCGCTGGCCTTCTCCACCGCGGGCGGTGACACCGCTGCCGCCCTCGCCGCTGGCTGCCCGGTGGTGTTCAAGGCACATAGCGGCCATATGGCCACTGCCGATCTGGTCGGCTGCGCCATCATTCGCGCCGCCGAGCGCACGGGCATGCCCAAGGGCGTGTTCAACATGGTCTTCGGCGGCGGTGTCGGCGAGTGGCTGGTCAAGCACCCGGCGATCCAGGCGGTGGGCTTCACCGGCTCGCTCAAGGGTGGCGACGCGCTGTGCCGCATGGCCGCCGAACGCCCGCAGCCGATCCCGGTGTTCGCCGAGATGTCGAGCATCAACCCAGTGATCGTCCTGCCCGGCGCGCTGGCCAAGCGCGGCGAAACCATCGCCCGCGAACTGGCAGGTTCGGTATGCCTTGGCGCCGGCCAGTTCTGCACCAACCCAGGGATGGTGATCGGCCTGCAATCGGCCGAGTTCAGCAGCCTGCTGAGCAATGTCGGCCAAGCCCTGGATGCCCAGGCCGGGCAAACCCTGCTCAACGCCGGTGGCCTACGCAGTTACGTCGCCGGCCTTGAGCACCTGCACGCTCATGCAGGCATCGAGCACCTGGCGGGCCAGCCTCAACAAGGTGCACAAGCGCGTGCGCAGCTGTTCAAGGCCGATGCCAGCCTGCTGGTCGATGCCGACCCGCTGCTGCAGGAAGAAGTGTTCGGGCCGGCTACTGTGGCGGTCGAAGTCAAGGACCAGGCACAACTGCGCGCGGCCTTGCTGGGCCTGCGCGGTCAGCTCACCGCCACCTTGATTGGTGAAGCGGAAGACTTCGAGGCGTTCGCCTGGCTGGTGCCGCTGCTGGAGGAAAAAGTTGGCCGGATTCTGGTCAATGGCTATCCGACGGGTGTGGAAGTGTGCGACGCCATGGTTCATGGCGGGCCGTACCCAGCCACCTCCGATGCCCGCGGCACCTCGGTGGGCACCTTGGCGATCGACCGTTTCCTGCGGCCGGTGTGCTACCAGAACTACCCGCAGGCGCTGCTGCCTGAGGCGCTCAAGGATAACAACCCGCTGGGGCTGCGCCGGTTGGTCAATGGGCAGTGGAGCGAAGGTTCGCTGTGACCTGTTTGAAATAGGCCATGCCCCGCATAGTGCGGGGCATTTTTTATCTGTCGGTTATGGCCTCATCGCGGGGCAAGCCCCTCATACAGGTCCAGCAACAGGCTGCGGGCAAGCGCAAGGTCGATTAGACCCCTTGCGCCTCTGCCGCTTCATGGGCCTGGCGCAAGCGCTCCCGGCTGTTGGACAGGTGCATGCGCATCGCCATCTTCGCCCCTTCGCTATCGCGCCGGGCAATCGCCTCATAGATCGCTTCATGCTCGTGACGCAGGCGGCTCATGTAGTGCGCCTGGTCATCATGGGCAATCCGTGCCGAATTGAGCCGGGTGCGCGGAATGATGCTGGTGCCCAGGTGATTGATGATGTCGGCAAAGTAGTGATTACCACTGGCCTGGGCGATGCGCAGGTGAAACTGGAAGTCCGCTGATACGGCATCGGAGGCATGCGCGGCGCTTTCGTTGATCTCATCCAACGCCGCACGCATCCCGGCCAACTGCTGGTCATCGCGCCGCTGCGCGGCAAGCCCGGCTGACTCGATCTCAAGCGCGATACGCAACTCGAGCACCGCCAGCACCTCACGCAGGGTGACCACAGTTGCCGGATCGATGCGAAAACCGCTACCCGCCGGCGCATCCAGCACGAAGGTGCCGATGCCGTGGCGGGTCTCCACCTGGCCTGCTGCCTGCAACCGCGAGATGGCCTCACGCACCACCGTGCGGCTGACGCCCTCCTCGGCCATGATCTGCGACTCGGTCGGCAGCTTGTCGCCGCGCTTGAGCTGACCACTGCGGATCCGTTCGGTCAGCACCGTGACCAGTTCCTGGGCCAGACTGCGCGGCTTGCGCCGGGTCCTTGCCTGTACCTGCTGCTCTGTCATGCCGTGTATTTCACCTTGAAAGACCAGCGTCATCATAGCGCAAGCAGTTGTACGATCACATACATCCCTTACGGTTTTCGCTCAACCCTGCGCACTGCAGGTTGCGCCCCTCCAGGGGCAAAACGCGAAGGCGCCTCGCCCAGCACCCTGCGGAACATGCTGGAAAACGCACTGGGGCTGTCATATCCCAAGTCCAGGGCGATCCGCGTCACTCCCTCACCGCCGGCCAGGCGTGTCACCGCCGCCATCAGGCAGGCCTGCTGCCGCCACTGGCCAAACGACAAGCCGGTCATCTGCCGAAACTGTCGATTGAAGCTGCGCGTGCTCTTGTTCAATTGCTGCGCCCAGTGCTCAGCGGTCTGATGGATATTCGGTGCCTGCAAAAAGCCTTGGCACAGTGCAGCCAGTGCCGGCTCGACCGGCATCGGCGCATACAGCGGCAGGCTCGGCGCCCGACGCAACTCCTCGAAAATCAACGCCACTAACAGCCCATCGCGCCCATGCGGCTCATACAGCGCGGGCACATCGGCACTGGCCAGCAGCAGCTCATGCAGCAATGGGCTGACCAGCAAAGCCTGGCAGCGCGCATCGACACGCGGCAGCGCTTGCGGCTCGATGTACACACTGCGCGTGCTTACCCCCTGCATCTTCACCTGATGGCGCTTGCCAGGCGGGATCCATACGCCGTTATAGGGCGGGATCACCCAGGCACCATCGTCGGTCAACACCTCCATCAGCCCACTCATGCCATACAGAAACTGCGCCCGGCGATGGCTATGCGCCTCGAGCAAAGTGCCCGGCGGGTAGTCGGTGCCGATGGCCAGTACTGGCCTGGGAATGCTATCGACCTGGGACAACGGGGTATTACGCATGCTGCACAGCCTTGGCCTGAACACGATGATTATTGGCCAATTCACGTATGTCGGCCAAGCGTAACCTGCCTACTCTGCGTGCGTCCTATCACCTGCAGAGGCAGCACGATGCTTTACCCACTTTTAAGCATTCTCGGCGTCGCCGCCGGCATGACCACGCTGTTGTTCGGCTTCGGTGGCGGTTTCTTCGCCGTGCCGCTGCTGTATGCGCTGCTGATCGCCGGCCATGGAGCAGATGCCCCCATCGGCCAACAGGCGATGCAGATTGCCGTGGCCACCTCGGCTGCGGTGATGATCTTCAGCAGTGCCCTGGCCACCTGGCGCCATCACCGCTCGGGCAGCCTGCGCTGGGATCTGATTGGCCAACTGGCACCGGCCATCGCCTTGGGCGCGATAGTTGGCGCCTATGCAGCGCTGCAGCTGGACGGCACCTGGCTGCGGTGGCTGTTCATCGGCTACCTGGTGCTGACGTTGCTCGATAGTTGGCTGCGCCCAGGCTTTGTCAGCGACGCCGGCGCCGTTCTGCGCCCAATGAGCCGGGCAGGCTCGGCCCTGGTCGGGCTGCCAATTGGCGCGCTGGCAGCACTGCTGGGAGTGGGCGGCAGCGTCATGACCGTACCGCTGATGCGCAGGCGTGGCGCAAGTATGCTCACTGCTACGGCCATGGCCAATCCGTTGTCGCTGCCCATGGCGCTGAGCGCGTCGCTGGTATACACCATGCTGCCTTCAACCGGTGAGCCATTGGGCAGCGGATTTGTTGGCTTGATCGACCTGTACGCGGCGGCCGCCCTGGCGCTCGGCGCATGGCTGGGCATGCAGCTGGCTTCGCCGCTAGTGGGGCGCATCGCCGACAGCCTGCACGCCAGAGCCTACCTGGTGCTGCTAGGCACAGTCCTGCTGGTGATGCTCTGCGCCGGGCACTGAGCGCTGGCCAATCACCCTGCAACGGCGGTAACGTGCGGGTTTGAGCGCGTCTACTCCATGGAAGGAAGTACAGCATGATCACCCTCGACCGACTGTTACTGGGCTGCGGCCTGTTGATCCCCGCCTGGCTGCTGATGGGCGTGACCCTGACCGCGGCAAGCTACCCTGACTACAGCCACCTGCATCAGGCCATGAGCCAACTGGGTGCGGTTGGCGCACCGACCCAGGGATGGTCTGCGCTGCTGAACAACTTCCCCCTCGGCGGATTGTTCGCCCTGTTCGCCTGGGGGTTGGCACGCCGCTGGCGGCAGTCGAATTGGGCACGCCTGAGTGCTTTGCTGGTGCTGGTGCATGCGTTGGGCAGTATCGGCACCGGCTGGTTTGCTTGTGACCAAGGCTGCGCCCCGGCGCAACCCTCGTTCTCGCAGCAGATGCACAACCTGAGCGGGCTGCTGATGTTCCTTTCACTGACCCTGGCCAGCCTGCTGTGGAGCTGGCTGGGCAAACGAGTGGCCGGCTCTGCCAGCCTCGCCTGGTGGTCACTGGCCTGCACAGTGCTGGCGATCGTCAGCGTGATACTCATGGCCCAGGCGGCGCATAGCGGCGAATGGTTCGGCCTGTACCAAAGGCTCAACTACGGCGTGTCGGTCATCTGGATTGCCATCCTGGCGCTGTACAGCCTGCGCAGCACCCGCTGCAATCCGCTGCGCATGGCGATCATCTGACGGCAAATTGCTGGCCCCCAAGTTTTTGAAGCGAAGGCAAACTCCCTTTTCCTTCATAAGCTTAGGACAGCATCATGCGGGTATTTCTAGCAACCATGGCCGGCTGCCTGCTGGCCTGCATGGCCTTTACCGCTCAGGCCCGGGCCCTGAGCCAGAATGATCGGCACGTCTGTGGCTGGGGTTCGCAGATCGCCGCCGAGGCCCAGCAGGCCAAGCTCTCCGGGGTCAACCTGTATGCGACCCGCAAACGTTTACAGGCGCGCAAATTCCCCAAGCCGTGGATGCGCATGACTGCCTTTGGCATTACCGAGCAGACCTACAACAGCCAATCGCGCCTCAAACCCGCGGCTATCAAGCAGACGTACTATGAGCAGTGCGTTCAGCATGCTGTTGCGAGACGTTAGTCTATAAATATCAGCCAGTTAACCAATCTTTCTAATATCGATTGGAAGATAATTCAGTATCGCTTTCTTCGCGGCGGTTATCTCCGACCGCGAAGAGATCCCGCACTGAATGCTAAGTAAAATATCTATATCTTTCATACTGATACAGATTATTTCTAATCTATTTTGTTAACTCAGGCTTGCTGCCAGGGCGGCCCATGCTTGAAACACGTCTGCAGCCAATCCTTGAACGCGCCGAGGGCAGCGCTATTCAAGCGCGCCGAGGGCCGCACGAAGTAAATCCCGGCAGCGACATCCAACTGCCACTGCGGCAATACCCTGACCAACCTGCCAGCTGCCAGATCCTCGACCATTAACCAGTCGCCCCCAGCGATGATGCCTACACCGCGCCGTGCCGCCTCCAGTAGGGCCTCGTTGTCGTTACCGCGCAGCGAGCCGCTGATCTTGACACTCTCCTGCCGCACACCGGCCGTCAGATGCCATTCAGGAAACGAGCGCAAGCCACTGAAACCCAGACAATTGTGCGCGCTCAAATCAGCCGGTTGTTGCGGCTGTGGATGCTTGGCCAGATAAGCGGGTGCAGCACACAGGATACGCAGGTGATCGCACAGCTTGTTGGCGACCAGTCGATTGTCAGCCAGCTCACCAATGCGAATGGCCCCATCGAACCCCTCGGCGACCAGATCGACGAAGCGGTCGGCATACTCTATCTCCAGGGTGACCTGCGGATGGGCCAGGACAAACTCCGCCATTAACCCACTCAACCAACGCCGCCCCATCGCGGCGGGCAACGCCAGACGCAGACGCCCGCGCACAATAGCTGCCCCTTGCGAGGCCTGCTGTTCGGCTTCGTCGATCAGGCGACCGGCCAGGCGCAAGCGCTCAACCAGCCGCTCGCCCTCATCGGTGAAGCGCAACTGCCGCGTGGTGCGCTCGACCAGACGGATCCCCAGGCGCTGCTCCAAGGCGCCCAGGCGGCGTGACAGCACCGAGGGGTGGCGTTGCAGTTGCCGGCCTGCGGCGGCGAACGATCCCTGCTCATGCAAGGCCAGCAAGGTGGCAAGCTCATCGGCGCGGCGACTGTCGAATGGATCCATGGCAAGGCTCGTTGGCAGCTATCAAGGGGTCAGGATCAGCGCTCCCTGCGCGCGACCCTGTTCCAGGTCGGCATGGGCGCTGGCAACATCGGCCAGCGGATAACGGCGCCAGATCCGCGGCTGAATGATACCGCTGGCAAGCGCGGCCAGCACATCGCCAGCGCGCTGCTGGTACTCCTCGGTGCTGCGGGTGTGCGCGGCCAGCGACGGCCGGGTCAGGTACAGTGAGCCTTTGCCATTGAGGGTGGCGACGTCGATGGCTGCAGGTGCCCCAGAGGTGGCGCCGAAAGACACCAACAAACCGCGCACGCGCAGACTGTCCAGAGAAGCTTGCAGCGACACCTTGCCGACACCGTCGTAGACCACATCGACACCTAGCCCGTTGGTGAGCTCTTTGACCTGCGTGGCCAACGTTGCGGCATCGAAGACCAGTACATGATCACAGCCCGCCGCGCGGGCGCGCTCGACGCTCTGCGCCTTGGACACCACGCCAATCACCAAAGCCCCCAAATGCTTGGCCCAAGACACCATGATCTGGCCGACGCCGCCGCCAGCGCCGTAGATCAAGACGTTACTGCCAGGACCGACCGGATAGGTAGTCTTGAGCAGGTACTGCGCGGTTATGCCTTTGAACAGCAGCGCCGCTGCGTCCTCGTCGCTCACCGCAGGCGGCAGCTTGATCAGGCGCTCGGCGGGATACAACCGGCCGCTGGCATAGCCGCCGACAGGACCGGTGGCGTAGGCCACTCGATCGCCCACTTGCACGCTGTCGACCCCCTCACCGACTGCCGTCACCCGCCCGGCACCCTCCAACCCCAATCCGCTGGGCAAAGGCAGTGGTGCGCCGCCCTTGCGCTGCAGCACGTCGAGTGGGTTTACGCCAATGGCCGTCTGCTCCAACCAGACCTGCCCAAGCCCTGGGGGCAGTGCCTGAACAGTCTCCAGCTGCATTACCTGAGCGCTGCCGGTTTCGCTGAGTACGATGCGTGTGGCCATGATCCATTCCTGAACAAGTAAAAGACCCATCCAGGCTAATTACCTTCTGTACATCGAACAATCATGCCCAGCGCAGATGATTTCTGCACCCAGCGCAGCAATCTGGGCCGAAAGTAGCGTTGCAGCAAACCTGCAACCTGTCGAAACTGCGCCTACGACCAACCTGACGACAGGCTCGCGCAGCGAGCCTTCAGGCCCCTCTCCAGGTGACCATGAATACCAACAAAGCCTGTAGCGCCCGCTTGCCTGGCCATTCGCTGTTGCTGCCCACCGTGCTCAGCCTGCTGGCGTTCGCTGCCAACTCCTTGTTTTGCCGCCTGGCCCTGCGCGATGGCTCGATAGATGCCAATAGCTTTACCGCGCTACGACTGGGTAGCGGTGCGGTCTTTCTCGCCGGTGTGCTGTGGTTCAGCCAGGGTAGACGGGCGCCGCGCGGCAGTTGGGCGGCGAGCCTGGCGTTGTTCGCCTACGCTTGGCTGTTTTCCCTCGCCTACCTGCAATTGGGCGCAGGGGTCGGGGCGTTGATCCTGTTCGGCGCGGTGCAGGTGAGCATGTTCGCCTATGGCCTGGTCAGGGGTGAGTCGCTGCAGCGGCGGGTGCTGCTGGGCATGCTGATCGCCTTTACTGGGCTGATTGCCCTGCTGCTACCCGGCGCCGATGCGCCGCCACTGGCTAGCGCCCTGATCATGCTGGTGGCGGGTGTGGCGTGGGGCGCTTATTCAGTGATGGGCAAGGGATCGGCTGACCCGCTGGCAGATACTGCCGGTAACTTCCTGCGCAGCTTGCCACTGCTGCTGGCGCTGGGGCTGGGCCTAATCTTCAGCGGCGCACGAGCACAGCTGAGCAGCGAAGGCGTGCTCTACGCGCTCGGCTCCGGGGTACTGGCATCCGGTGCTGGCTATAGCTTGTGGTATGGGGTGGTGAAATACCTCAGCGCCCAGCAAGCCGCGACGCTGCAACTGAGCGTGCCGGTCATTGCGGCGCTGGGTGGGGTCATGCTGCTGGGCGAGCCGTTGTCCTGGCGCTTGAGCCTGACCTCACTGGTGGTGCTCGGCGGCGTGGCGCTGGCGTTGAAGCCAGCGCGCCGGGAGTGATGCGCCTTAGCAGCCGCTCAAGGCGGGGGCGCGGCGTTCGCCAGCAAAGAACATCGGCCGCAGGCGCACGCCGATCAGGTTGCCCGCGTACGCCGCAACCAACCACAACCAGCCATGTACGCTGCCCGAGGCGATACCACTGAAATAGGCGCCAATGTTGCAGCCGTAGGCCAGGCGCGAACCATAGCCCAGCAGCAGGCCGCCGATCACCGCCGCAATCAGCGAAGGCAGCGGGATCTTCAAGCTTGGCGCAAAACGACCGGCCAGACCCGCCGCCAGCAGCGCGCCGAGCACGATGCCGATATCCATCACCGTGGTGATGTCCTGCCACAAGGGCGCTGCCAGCGCCTTGGCATTGGCCGGCGCCTGCCAGAACACCCAACTGCCGACATCCACACCCAGGCCGCTGAGGGTCTTGGCGCCCCACAGTGCGAAGGCCGAAGTGATACCCCATGGACGACCCGCCAGGGCCAAGGTGGCGTAGTTCAGCAGCGCCAGGGCGACAGCGCCCCAGAGCAAAGGCCAAGGCCCGCGCACAAAGCGCCCCAGGCCCTGATGCGCACTGGCAACTGGCGCTTCAAGCTGGCCATGGCGGCGTTTTTCCAGCAGCACAGTGACCCAGGCAATCAGGGCAAATACTGCCAGGCTCGCCAGCAGCGCCGGGGTCACGCCCCAGGCCTGGACAATCGAGGTCGCCGGGAATGACGGCAAGGCAAACCACCAGTCGGCATGATGGGTTGCAGTGACCGAGCCGATGATGAAGAACAGCAGTGTCACCAGCATCCGCGCGTTACCGCCGCCGACCGTGAACAGCGTCCCGGAGGCACAACCACCGCCAAGCTGCATGCCAATGCCGAAGATGAACGCACCGAACACCACCGACACGCCTGCCGGGGCGACCAGGCCCGTGACCGGACTGCCGAACAGGCTGCCAGCCGACAGTGCCGGGAAGAACAGCAGCACGGCCAAAGCCAGCATGATCATCTGCGCGCGCAGGCCTGCCCCACGACGTTCGTTGATGAACACCCGCCAGGCTGAGGTGAAACCAAAAGCGGCGTGATAGAGCGTCAGCCCCAGTGCAGCGCCAACGATCAGCAGCAACACCTGCTTGAAGCCGGCGTTGAGATTGACGAACCAGGCACCGGCCACTAGCAAAGCCAGGGCGACCAAGGGGGCGCCTAGGCGGCGCGGTACAGGTGAGGCAGTTGCAGAAAGACCCATCGGCATACTCGGATAACAGTGAAACGGGGCGCGAGTATACCGCCGTGCGCCTGCCAGTGCTCGCCGCCAGGCAAACGCCTATGCTTGCCGTTACCCCTCAACTGCGGAGCTGCAGATGCCCTCAGCCGACGACGCGCTGCTGCAAAGCTGGCAGCATAATGCCCAAGCCTGGATCGAGGCCATTCGCAGCGGTGCGATCGAAAGCCGCCGCCAGGTCACCGACCAGGCGATCCTGCTCGCCGTGCTTGGCCAGCAACCTGAGCGGGTGCTGGACTTGGGCTGCGGCGAAGGCTGGTTGTTGCGCGCCCTGGCTGAGCGCGGCATTGCCGCCGTTGGCGTGGATGGTGATACAACGCTGGTGCAGGCCGCTAGGGCGGCGGGCTCGACGCACGTGCACCTGGGCAGTTACGAGCAGTTGGCCGAGGCCCAGGTGGATGTCGGCACAGCGTACGACTTGATCTGCGCCAACTTTGCCCTACTGCAGCAGGACATCATTCCCCTGCTGACAGCCGTCAGCACTCTGCTCAGGCCTGGCGGGGTGCTAGTGATCCAGACCTTGCATCCTTGGGCGGTCGCCAATGGCGATTACCAGGACGGCTGGCGGGAAGAGTCATTTGCCGGATTCCAAGGGCAGTGGCAGCCGATGCCCTGGTACTTTCGCACGTTATCGAGTTGGTTGCGGGCTTTGGAAATGGCGGGGTTGAGGCTGGTCAGTCTGGACGAGCCGCAGCATCCACAGAGCGCCGTGCCACAGTCGCTGCTGATGGTAGCTGGGCCAATGGACTGATGTCAGTCGGCAGCCGGCTGTTTGCCTGTGACTTGAGCAAGCGTCTGCTCAGCAGGCGGCAGCAGGTGCAACACGCGATTACGCCCGCCTTCGGCCAGCAGATAACCGCCCTTGCCGTCGGCGACGATCGCCTGCGGCGCCTTGAGGAACGACAGCATGGTCTGGCGCTGGCCTTGGGCATCGATCAGCAGCAAGCGGGCGCGGTGGGTGGAGTCTTCGCTGATCCACAGGCCGCGCTGGTCGCACATGAGAAAGGTCGGATTGCGCAGGCCTTGCACCACGACCGGGTCGTTGCCGTCATCACTGAGTGCGCGAACCTTGCCCTCACCCTTCTGGGTGTAGAGCAGCCGACCATCATGGCAACGGGTCAGACCCTCGGTCTCGGTCAGGCCTGAGCGCAGCACATCGAGCTGGCCGCTGTGCCAGTCGTAGCGCATCAGCCGGCCATTGCCGCGACGGTCCTCGATGGCGTAGAGGTAATCGCCATCGTTCCACAAGCCCTGCACGCTCTCGCCTTCGAACAACGGGGTGATCTTGCCGTCACGCTGCAGGCTGACCGGCGCCTTGCCACCTTCCTGGCTGAATACCCAGCCGCCTTCGACGGCCACCATGCCATCGGGCTTGGACAGGCCGTCGACCACCACCACCCGGTCACCCTGGGCGGTGATCTTGAGGATGCTGCCGCGCCCATCGTCGAGCTCGCGACTGACCAGCAGGCTGCCATCGGCTTGCGGTAGCAGTGAGGCGGCCTTGGCCACCGAGGTGTGCAGCACGCTCACCTGCCAGCCCGTGGTCGCTTGCACCGGGTAGAAACCCTGCCAGGCGAAAAAGCCCAGCGCGCTGACCACGACCGCAGCCGTGGCACCCAAGGTGATTCGTACACCGCGCTTGCGCAACACCTGCAACATCCAGTCGACTCCTCTGAGAGCAGGCGATGCTAGCAAGGGGATGTGAAAAAAATGTCGTGAAAGCGTTGCCGGCTGCGTTCTCCAGTGTTGTGCCAATCTAGCGCCGCCCGAGCGGCGTTCACGCAATGGCCTGGCCAGACCACTCCTGGCCATACCACAAAAGGATATAAAAAGAACAAAACATTCTAACCAAATGGAATTAAAAAATTGAAAGCCTCAAGCCTGCTCCTTACTCTCAGGTCATCTTTCCAGCGCCTGATCAGGAGCCCATCCCGTGCCTACCCGTGCCTTCTCCCCCCTGCGCCGCCTGTTGCTCGGCGGCCTGCTGGCCAGCGTTGCCAGCGCCCTGCTGCCCTGGTCCAGTGCGGTTGCCGACGACGCCAAGACCCTGCGCATCGGCTACCAGAAATTCAACAGCATCAATATCCTCAAGGGCAGCGGTGCCCTGGAAAAGGCCCTCGCGCCGCAAGGCGTCAAGGTCAGCTGGCATGAATTTGCCGCCGGCCCGCAACTGCTCGAAGCGCTGAGTACCGGCGCCATCGACCTTGGCCACGCGGCCGATGCACCCTCGGTGTTCGCCCAGGCCGCAGGCAAGCCGGTGGTCTACCTGGCCGCCGAACAACCCTACCCGCGCGGCATCGGCTTGGTGGTGCGCGAGCAGGACCACATCGCCAGCGTGCAAGACCTCAAAGGTAAGCGCGTCGCCACCGGTCGTGGCTGGAACGCCCAATACCTGCTGGCCGTGGCCCTGCAGCAAGCCGGCCTGAGCTACCAGGACATCACCCCAGCCTACGTCAACAATGCCGCCGACGCCGTCGCCGCCCTGCAGTCGGGCAGCGTACAAGCCTCGACCCTGTGGGATCCGTTCCTGGCCGCCGCCGAGCAGCAACCGGGCCTGAAGAACCTGCGTGATGGCAGTGGCCTGAGCAACAACCGCACCTTCTATCTCTCCACAGCAGCTTTTGCTGACCAACACCGCGAGCTGCTCAAGACCTTCTTCAGCGAGCTGGCCAAAGTCAGCCAGTGGGCCAATGCCAAGCCTGCCGAGGTGGCTAGCCTGCTGGCACCGCAACTGGGCATCAGCGCCAACGTGCTGGAAGTGGCCAGCGAACGGCGCAACTACAACGCGGTAGCGATCACCCCGCAGATCGTCGCCGAGCAGCAAAAGCTGGCCGACACCTTCCAGGGCCTGGGCCTGATCCCGCACAAGCTCAGCGTGGCTGACGCGGTCTATCCAACCGCCGTGCTGCCCTGACGCCAAGGAGACCTGGATGTCACGCCCGATCCGTTTCAACGCCTTCAGCATGAACGCCGCCAGCCACCAGTCGCCAGGCTTGTGGCGCCACCCACGCAATACCAGCGTGCAGTTCAATCGCCTGGACTACTGGACCGACCTTGCTCGCCTGCTGGAGCGCGGCCTGTTCGATGCGCTGTTCATCGCTGACGTACTGGGTATCTACGACGTCTATCAGGGCGGTCCAGAGGCGGCCCTGCGCGGTGGCGTGCAGGTGCCGGTGAATGATCCGCTGCTGCTGGTCCCGGCCATGGCCGGGGTCACCGAGCACTTGGGCTTTGGCGTGACATTCTCGCTGACCTACGAACACCCCTACCCCTTCGCCCGGCGCATGTCGACCCTCGATCATCTGAGCAACGGCCGAGTCGGTTGGAACATCGTCACCGGCTACCTGGACAGCGCCGCGCGCAACCTGGGGTTGGACCGCCAGCTGGGCCACGACCAGCGTTACGACCTGGCCGATGAGTACCTGCAAGTGCTGTACAAACTGTGGGAGAAAAGCTGGGACGACGACGCGGTACTGCTTGAGCGGGACAGCGGGCGCTACATCGATCCGTCCCGCGTACACCCCATCGGCCATCATGGCCAGCACTTTCAGGTCCCCGGCATGCACCTGTGCCAGCCCTCACCACAGCGCACCCCGGTGCTGTTCCAGGCCGGCGCCTCGGCACGCGGTCAGGCGTTTGCCGCGCAACATGCCGAGTGCGTGTTCATCAGCGGCCCGTCGCCGACGGTGCTGCGCCGCTACGCCGACGGCGTGCGCCAAGCCAGCGCCGCGGCTGGCCGTGGTCGCGACGAGGTATTGATCTACGCCCAAGCGCTGCTGATCGTCGGCCACAGCCGCGAACAGGCCCAGGCACGTTTTGCCGAGTACCGGCGCTATGTCGACCTCGACGCCGCGCTGGCCCTGCTGTCTGGCTGGACCGGCATCGACTTCGCCGGGCTCGACCCGGATGCACTGATCGAGTACGTCGAAAATGATGCCGGCCTGGCGGCCCTGGCCGCCTTCACCGCAGCCGACCCGAACCGCCGCTGGACGGTGCGCGAGGCTGCTGAGTTCATTGGCTTGGGCGGACGCGGCCCGGTGTTAGTGGGCAGTGCCAGCGAAGTTGCCGATCAACTCGAGGTGTGGCTGGATGAGACTGGCATCGACGGCTTCAACCTGACCTACGCGGTGCAACCGGACGATCTGCACAACGTGGTCGAGCTGCTGGTGCCCGAGTTGCAGCGCCGTGGTCGCTATCCTCTTGCCTATCAAGACGGCAGCTTGCGCCACAAGCTGTTCGGCCAGGGCGACCGCCTGCCGGAGCAGCATGCGGGGCGCAACGTCAGCATTCAGTAATCAAATACCGGGTATTTCAACATTTAATTTGTGGATGGCAGTGCACGGACCCTATCCTGTCCGTGCATCCCCTGCGGCGCACCGGCCGGTGCGGTTTCCGGCACGGGGAGAGAACAACAAGTCGAGACTGTCCATGTCGAATCACTCCTACTTCGCCCCTCACGGTGGGCACCCCGCTCAAACCGAGCTGCTGACTGACCGTGCCATGTTCACCGAAGCCTATGCCGTCATCCCCAAGGGCGTGATGCGTGACATCGTCACCAGCCACCTGCCGTTCTGGGACAAGATGCGCATGTGGGTCATCGCCCGTCCGCTGACCGGTTTTGCCGAGACCTTCTCGCAGTACATCGTCGAAGTCGCGCCAGAAGGCGGCAGCGAGCGCCCAGAGCTGGACCCGAACGCCGAAGCGGTACTGTTCGTGGTCGAGGGTGAGATCGACATCACCCTGGAAGGCAAGCCCCACACCCTGGCCCCAGGCGGCTATGCGTTCATCGCCCCGGGCGCCGAGTGGAGTCTGCGCAACCACAGCAAGGCCAATGTGACCTTCCACTGGCTGCGCAAGCACTACCAGAAGGTCGAAGGCCTGGACCTGCCAGAATCCTTCGTCACCCACCGCGACAAGGCCCAGGTGATCGAGATGCCGGGCACCGAAGGCGCGTGGAAAACCACCCGCTTCGTCGACATGGCCGACATGCGCCACGACATGCACGTCAACATCGTGACCTTCCAGCCAGGCGGTGTGATTCCGTTCGCTGAGACCCACGTCATGGAACACGGCCTGTACGTACTGGAAGGCAAGGCGGTGTATCGCCTGAACCAGGACTGGGTCGAGGTTGAAGCCGGTGACTTCATGTGGCTGCGCGCCTTCTGCCCGCAAGCGTGCTACTCCGGCGGTCCAGGTCCGTTCAGCTACCTGCTGTACAAGGACGTTAACCGTCACGTGCACCTGACCCTCAACCCAAAGCGTTGAGTTCAGGCTGAGAATATTGGGGCTGCGCTGCGGCCCCAATATCTGTCACCCCTTCGAAGTTTTTGGCCATACTTGAAATCGATACCCTCAACAGCGGCCCACGACCATGCCCCGCCCCCGCCTGCTGGTCGCTTTGTTATTCCTGCTCCCGCTCAACGTTCATGCCGATGATTGGCGCCTGGCGCACCAACAAGACGGCATCGATGTCTACCTGAGCGCCGTGCCCAGTTCCGCCTATCAACAGTTTCGCGGCGTCACCCGAATCAAGGCCAGCGTGCGTACGCTGGTAGATCTGCAGGAAAACCTGCGGGTAGCCTGCAAATGGTTGTATGCCTGCGCCCAGATGCGCCTGTTGCAAGTCGACGGCGACAGCACCTGGGTCTACCTCACGACCGACCTGCCCTGGCCAGCGCAACCCCGCGACATCGTCCTCAAGGTGCGCAGCGAGCGCCTGGACGACGGCACGCTGGTGCGCCATTTAAGCGCAGAGCCGAGCAAGCTGCCCCCGGTGCAAGGCTTGATCCGCGTGCGCCGGCTGCAGGGTGAATGGATCATGCGTCCACTGGGCGAGCGCGAGACCGAGGTCACCTATCAGTTGCAGGCCGACCCCGCCGGCGATGTGCCGGGCTGGCTGGCCAATCGGTTCGTGGTCGATGCGCCACTGGTGACCTTGCGCACCCTGCGCGCCGTCGCCGAGCGCCAACCCTGAGCGCGAACGCTTGGATGACCGTTGGTGAAATGTTTGGAACGACTTTACCGGCGTGGCTTCAAAAGATTGATGCTCGTCATCTTTCGCCAGGAGCCTCTTTATGACTTTTCTATCTCTCGAAGCGCTATGAAGAGTACCTATCGCGCTTCCAGTGCATGCCTTGAGCTGGACTTTGTCCGCGACACCCTGTTCGGCCCGGTGGCCCAACGTGTCGAATGCCATGTGCAGTTGGCCGCCATCAACCTGCAAGGCTGCCCAGCGTTGCGCTTGCATGTGTCACCGCCGTTACCCGCCAAGCTCGACCGCGCCCACAGCGTGGCATTCACCTGGGATGGTCGCAGCTACCGTGGCGTGGTACGCGATCATGGCCGTTGTGGCGATGGCGGGTTGAACCTGCTGCTTGAACTGCAATAAGGCGATCAGTGGCAGGCAATTAAGCTGAACCCAGCCGCCACCGCGCTTCTCCATTGAAAGAGGATCCGCTTGTCCTAGCGCGAAAGCCTTGAGGAGATCGCCATGAACAGTCCGTTGCTCAAGCTCTTCATTCACCCCGCTGACGCCTGGCTGGATATCCGCCATGCCGAGGAAGCCCATCCGCAGCAATACCTGCCTCGCCTGTTGGCGATGGCGCTGATCCCCGCGTTATGCCTGTTCGTCGGCACCACCCAGTTCGGCTGGAGCCTGGCCAGTGAAGAGCGGGTGCGCTTGAGCATGGCCAGTGCCGCTCAGCTGAGCGGTTTGCTTTATGCCACCACCGTGGTCGGCGTGATGATCATGGGCGTAATGATCCGCTGGATGTCACGCGGCTTCGATGCCCAGCCAACGCTCAATCAGTGCATCGGCTTTGCTGCGTATTGCGCCACGCCATGGTTTGTTGCCGGTGTGGTGGGCTTGGTCCCCATGCGCTGGCTGGCTGTCGCCGCGCTGGCAGCGGCATCGGCCTACGCCACCGTATTGCTGTATGGGGGGCTGCAGACGTTTCTGCGCTTGCGCAAGGAGCAAGCCATGCTGTTCGCCACCTGCGTGTGGGGAGTGGGCCTATTGCTGATGGTGACCATCCTGGTGTCGATGATCCTGTTCTGGTTCAACACCTTGATGCCTGAATATGTGCGCCCGGCCAGCCTTGGCTGACCGGGGCAACCGACAGCGCTCAGGCGATGGCCCTGGCCGCTGTGACATGATGGGCCAGGCGCTGCTCAGCGCGAAGCTGTGCCACTAGCCCTACCAGATCACGACAACTATTGAGGTTTGCGACCGGCACATCGGTGAGGGTCACGCAATCCTCAAGACTCTGCCCGTCACCGAGCCGAATGGTCAGGTGGGCGCCATCGGGGCAACTGACTTCACAACGGTCTGGCAGGCAGGCTTGCTCAATGATCTGACGCATTTCCAGCATCGAAACACCAATCAACGACATGGTACGACCCTCTCTTCATCGGATGGCCTGTTATGTTTAATTACGCCGTCAGCGGGCGAGACGCCAATTGATAGTGCGCATGTTCAAGCGGCCGTCCATTTGCCAGAACAATCCCAGCGCAAGCAATCCTCTAGCACCTTAGTGGAAGATCTCCACCCGGCGGCGACCGTTCGTTCTACTGCGCCTGTGACGCGACGGGCGGTCGCAGATCACTTAATGAAGTCCACAAATGCTGCGCCGCATAGGCTCGCCACGGTCGCCAGGCCTGAGCGCGGTGGGCCAAATCTGCCTCCACGCCTTCCAACACCTGCAACGCCTTGATCAACGCCACATCACCCAGCGGTAACGCATCGGCGTCACCCAGTTGGCGCAGCGCAAGGTACTGCGCGCTCCATGGGCCGATACCTTTGAGCTTGAGCAGGCGCTCAAGCGCGGTATGTGATGCCTGGCCAGGATCGAGTAAATCAGGGATGGCCAACAAGGCGTTGGCCAAGGTGGTCAGTGTGACTGCGCGAGCACGCGGCATGCCCAGGCCCTCCAGCGTCTGGCCAGCGATTGCGCTTGCACGAGGGAAGACATGGCTCAGCCCGGCTGCCGCCAACGCCAGCGGTTGACCATGGCGCTGTACCAGGCGACCGGCCAGGGTCATGGCGGCGGCGACCGTGACTTGCTGACCCAGTACCGTGCGCATGGCTTGTTCGAATCCGTCCCAACCCTGCGCGACGCGCAGGCCAGGGCGGCGGGCCAACAATTGGGCCATCAGCGCATCGCGCCCCAGTTCGGCCTGGATTCGCGCAGGCTCTGCGTCCAGATCGAACACCCGGCGCAGGCGCGCGACCAGCGCAGCTACAGCGCCAGGGGCAACACCGGACAATTCCACCCGCAGCTGCGCGCCGTTCGCCGGCGACACCTGCACTGTCCCCGGGCGCCCGCACCACTCGAAGCTGCGCCGGTACACCTCACCTTGGCAGCGCTCGATCCCGGGAATGCAACGCGCAGCCAAGAAGGCCAACATTGCCGGCCAGTCGTAAGGGGCGCGGTAACGCAGCCACAGGCAAGCCCCGCCCTTGGGCCGTACGCTACGGCGCACGGCCTGCAAGCGGGACAAGCGGGTGATCAATGCGGCGCCCCCTCTCCTGCATCGGCCATCAGGCCGAAACGCCCTGCATGGAAATCATCGAATGACTCGGCGATTTCTGCCTGGCTGTTCATCACGAACGGGCCGTATCCGACAATTGGCTCATCGATCGGCTCGCCGCTGAGCAGCAGCACCACGGCGTCGTCCAGCGCTTGCACGTGCACCTGTTCACCCGAGCGATCCAGCAACACCAGGCTGGCAGGGCCTGCATCGCGCTCGTCATTGACCCGGACACTGCCGCGCAGCACTACCAATGCGGCGTTACGGCCCTCTGCCACGGGCAATTGCAGTTCGGCACCTGCCTTGAGCTGCATGTCCCAGACGTCCATCGCGGTAAAGGTCCGCGCCGGGCCTGCATGGCCTTGGTAATGACCGGCAATCACACGCAAAGTACCGCCATCGTTGGCCAGCGCGACCACCGGGATATCCGTCGACAGCAGGGTCTGGTAGCCCGCCGCGGCACGTTTGTCCTTGGCTGGCAGGTTGACCCACAACTGCACCATTTCCAGGGCGCCGCCGCTGCGAGCAAAGGCCGGAGAATGGAACTCCTCATGGATGATGCCGTTGGCGGCGGTCATCCACTGCACATCGCCCGGCCCGATCAGGCCACCGGCGCCGGTGGAGTCGCGGTGCTCCAATTCGCCTTGATAGACGATAGTCACCGTCTCGAAGCCCCGATGCGGGTGCTGGCCAACCCCGCGACGGGCGTTGGTCGGGGTGAAGTCATGGGGCCCGGCGTAGTCGAGCAGCAGGAACGGGCTGATCTTGCTGGCCAGGTGGTCGTAGGTGAACAGGCTGCGCACCGGGAAACCGTCGCCTACCCAGTGGGCATTGGGGTTTTGGTGGATACCCAGAATCTTTTTCATGAGATGTCTCCTCTCTCGGCTGGGTATAACCTTACCTATAGTGCTAATAGAGCGGTAGATGGCCAATACAGCACTGTTCGTCCTATCAATAGAACGCCAACTTCAGATTGCCTGCATTGCCAGTAACTCCGTAAGCACCTCGGCCAGGGCCTTGACCATCACGTCCGCCGTGGGCCGGTGCACGATGACGATCTCGTAGCTGTCGACCTCAGGCAACCCCTGCACCGCGCCGAGCACCCGATGTCCAGCAGTGGCCGCGCGCGGCGGTAGCAGGCTGACGCCCATGCCATCGGCCACCGCCGCCTGAATGCCGCTGAGGCTGGAGCTGGTAAAGCTGATGCGCCAGCGCCGGCCGATGCCCTCGATGGCGCTGATCATATCGTCGCGGTACAGGCCACGGGGTGGGAAGGTCACCAACGGTATGGGATCCAGATCGAAGGCAGGCAGGCGCGCACTGTCGATCCACTGCAAACGCTCCGGCCAGCACGCCACGCCTTCACGACTGTTGCGTCGCTGCTTGAGCAGCACCAGGTCGAGCTCACCATTGTCGTAGGCCTGGCTGAGGTCGCGACACAGCCCGCTGGTGACTTCCAGCTTGACCTGCGGATGCTGGCGGCTGAAGGCCGACAAGGCGTTGGTGGTGCGGCCGCCGACGAAGTCTTCCGGAACCCCCAGGCGCACAGTCATACCGACCATGGCGCCGGCCAGGGCCTCGAGCATCTGATCGTTCAACGCCAGCATGTGCCGGGCGTAGCCAAGCAGGGTCTGACCGGCGTCGGTGGGCAGTACGTCACGGTTGCCGCGTACCAGCAGACGATGGCCGACCATCTCTTCCAACCGGCGTACTTTTTGGCTGATGGTCGACTGGGTCGAGTGCAGCCTTGCCGCTGCCGTGGTGAAGCTGCCGCAATCGGCCACCACGACAATGGCCCGCAGCAGGTCGAGGTCGAACAGGGCTCTATTCGATTTAACGCTAACAGGCATCGCGCTATTCAACTTGTAAATGACAAGCGTGAGTTCTAACACGCTCACCCGCTGCCGACCAGCGCAATCAGCGCCCTATTCACAATGGCACTGCATGCCATCCAGATAAATCACTTCAACCCCTGACGCGGTTTTTCTACGATGGACATTCATTGAACAGGAGCCGCCGCATGCGTCTACCCTGCGCTGCACTGCTGATGCTGCTTAGCTGCTGCAACTTAACCGCTAATGCCGAGACTACGATGACCGACTCTTTGATCGACGCTGCCCACCGGGGCGATGGGCTAACCGTGCAGCGCCTGCTGGATCAGGGTGCGCCGTTGGAGGCCAGGGACGCGCAGGGCCGCACTGCGCTGCTGGTCGCGACCCAGGCCAATCAACTGCAAGCGGCGCAGGTACTGATCGCGGCCGGCGCCGATGTGAATGCCAAAGACAATATCCACGACACCCCCTACCTGTACGCCGGGGCGCGTGGGCTCAACGACATCCTGCGCCTGACCCTCGAACATGGCGCCGACCTCAAGAGCACCAACCGCTATGACGGTACCGCCTTGATCCCTGCGGCTGAGCGCGGCCATGTTGAAACCGTGCAGATGCTGATCGATGCCGGGGTGGATGTGAATCACCTCAATCGCCTGCACTGGACCGCCCTGCTGGAGGCGGTAATCCTCGGCGATGGCGGGCCGCGCCATGTGGAGATCGTACGGCGGCTGCTACAAGCCGGTGCTGATCCGACGATTGCTGACAAGGACGGCGTTAGCGCCCTGGAGCATGCGCGCCAGCGCGGTTATCAGGACATGGTCCAGCTGCTCTCGAAATAAGCGCTGCGCCAGCTCTGCAGACCCTCTGCCGGGCAAGCCCAATCCTAAAGGGATAACCCTGTGCCTGCAGGAACGGGCTCGCCCGGAGATGAGGTCCGAGCAACCTCACTCCACCGTCTCATACGGCAACCCCACATAGTTCTCGGCAATATTCACCAGCCCCGCCGGCGAATTGAGGAAGTACTCGCGATCCGCCTCCTGCATCTTGCGGTCCCAGTCATCCTTGTGCTCGCCAAAATCATGCAGCAGTTGGGTCATGAACCAGCTGAAGCGCTCGCCCTTCCATACCCGGCGCAAGGCCAGCGGCGAGTATTGCTCCAGCAGATCGGTACGCCCCTCGCGGTAGACCTTGAGCAGAATCCGGTACAGGTAATTGACGTCCGAGGCGGCCAGGTTGAGGCCTTTGGCGCCAGTCGGCGGGACGATGTGCGCGGCATCGCCGACCAGGAACAAGTGCCCATACTGCATGGGCTCAACCACCAGGCTGCGCAGCGGTGCGATGCTTTTTTCCAGGGCAGGCCCAGTGACTAGCCGATCTGCCACCTCCTGCGGCAGGCGCGCCTTGAGCTCGCTCCAGAAGCGCTCATCGCTCCACGCTTCGACACGCTCATCCAGCGGCACTTGCAGGTAATAGCGGCTGCGGGTTGCCGAGCGCTGGCTGCACAAGGCGAAGCCCCGTTCGTGGTGGGCGTAGATCAGTTCATGATTGACCGGCGGGGTATCTGACAACAGCCCCAACCAGCCGAACGGATAGACCCGCTCGTACTGTTTGATGACCTCCTGCGGAATGCTCTGGCGCGAGACGCCGTGAAAGCCGTCGCACCCGGCAATGTAGTCGCAGTCGATGCGCTGCACCTGGCCATCCTTCTCGAATGTCAGGTAAGGCTTTTCGCCCTTGAGCTCATGGGGTTGCACATTGTTGGCGCAATAGATGATCGGCGCGCCGCAGTCTTGCCGCGCTTGCATCAGGTCACGGGTGACTTCGGTCTGGCCATAGACCATGACCGTCTTGCCGCCGGTCAGCGCCTTGAGGTCCAGGCGCTGGCGGCGACCGCCCACCAGCAGTTCGACGCCATCGTGCACCAGCCCCTCGCGATCCATGCGCTCGGCGACACCGGCCTCGCGTAGCAAGTCGACGGTGCCCTGTTCGAGCACGCCGGCGCGAATCCGGCCGAGCACGTATTGCGGGGTTTGGCGCTCGACGATCAGGGTGTCGATGCCGGCGTTGTGCAGCAACTGACCGAGCAGCAAGCCAGACGGACCTGCGCCGATGATTGCAACCTGAGTTTTCATTGTTTTTATCTCGTGATATCGATGCCGACCCGCTAGTGGCAGGGATCGCGCATCTGCTGTTAGGGTATGCCCCTGCATTTTTACTCGCTAGAAACCGGTAAAAACTGTGCTATCCAATGGATAACCTGCACTTTTACAAAATTCGTTCGATTAACGGACAGGTGTTTCGATGAGAACCAGCCTTGGCGGCGTGCCGCTGTTTCAGCTTTATGGCGAAAACCAGGCCTGGCCCGGCACCGACCTGTTGCACTGCGAGTCGATTCCCGCGCGTAGCCGCTTGCACCACTGGGAAATCAAGCCACACCAGCATGCCGACCTGTTCCAGTTGCTGTATGTCCAGCGCGGTCAGGCGCAGGTCGAGATCGAAGGCCAGCGCCGCCAGATCAGCGAGGCGGCGCTGCAAGTGGTGCCGCCACTAACCGTGCATGGCTTTCGCTTCAGTGCCGACATCCAAGGCCACGTGCTGACCTTTGGCCCGGCCCTGGTGGCAGATGTGGAACAGCGCCTGGGGGCGCCACTGGCTGTGCTGACTGCGGCCGGGTGCTACCCGCTGGGCAGGGACCGTCACCACGTGCACGCACTGATCGCCACGCTGCAACAGGAGTACCAGGGCAATGCGCCGGCCCGTGGGGCGATGTTGCAGGCGCTGGTCACCGCGCTGATGGTGTGGATCAGCCGCCGCCAGCAACTGGGCCAGGCACCACGCAATCGTGACGAGCGTGATCAGCAGTTGCTCGGCCAGTATCTGCGCTTGGTCGAGGCGCATTATCGCGAGCATTTGTCGGTAGAGACGTTTGCCACGCGCTTGGGCATTACCAGCCTGCAGCTCAATCAGCTGTGTCGCGAGCTTACTGGCCAGAGCGCCTTGCAAGTGATTCATCAACGCCTGCTGCTCGAGGCGCGGCGCAGCCTGGTGTACACGCGCATGAGCATTGGCCAGCTGTCGGACAGCCTGGGGTTCAGTGATCCGACCTACTTTGCGCGGTTCTTCAAGCGCTTGAGTGGGGAAACGCCCAATGGCTACAGGCGCTCGCTGCAGGGCCACTGAATGGGTGATGGCTTGACGTAAACGTCAACCTGCCTTTAGCTTACTGCTATTCATCTTCCGAGCCCGAGCATGAGCAGCCAGACCTACAGCATCTCCGACCTGTCCCGCGAGCTGGACATCACCACCCGCGCCATCCGCTTCTACGAGGAGCAGGGTTTGCTCAGCCCCGAGCGTCGTGGCCTAGAGCGCATCTACACGGCGCGCGACAAGGTCACCCTCAAGCTCATCCTGCGCGGCAAGCGCATCGGCTTCTCCCTGGCCGAGTGTCGCGAACTGATCGAGCTGTACGACCCCAGTGGCGGCAACTTCAAACAGCTCAACAGCATGCTCGCCAAGATCGCCGAACGACGCGCCCAGCTTGAGCAGCAGATGCTCGACATCCAGCAGATGCACCTGGAGCTGGACACCGCTCAAGAGCGCTGCGAACAGGCCCTGGCCGCCACGCTCAATACCCCGAACAACGCCAACCGTTGATCCGCCACAGGAACCTTGCCATGTCATTGCCCAAGAACGTCCGTCTGGTCGAAGTCGGCCCGCGTGACGGCCTGCAAAACGAAGCCCAGCCGATCAGCGTCGCCGACAAGGTGCGCCTGGTCGATGACTTGACCGAGGCTGGCCTTCGCTACATTGAAGTCGGCAGTTTCGTCTCGCCCAAATGGGTGCCGCAAATGGCAGGCTCGGCCGAGGTGTTCGCCGCCATCCGCCAGCATCCAGGTGTTACCTACGCGGCCCTGGCGCCGAACTTGCGCGGTTTTGAAGATGCGCTGGCAGCTGGGGTAAAAGAGGTAGCGGTGTTTGCTGCTGCTTCCGAGGCCTTCTCCCAACGCAATATCAACTGCTCGATCAGCGCAAGCCTGCAGCGTTTCGAACCCATCATGGACGCGGCGCGCAGCCACGGCGTGCGCGTGCGCGGCTATGTTTCCTGCGTACTTGGCTGCCCTTATGAAGGCAAGGTCAGCGCCGAACAGGTCGCGCCGGTGGCCAAGGCGCTGCATGACATGGGCTGCTATGAGGTGTCGCTGGGGGACACCATCGGCACCGGCACCGCCGGTGACACTCGGCGTCTGTTCGAAGTGGTCGCCGCCCAGGTGCCGCGTGAGCAACTGGCCGGACACTTCCATGACACCTACGGCCAAGCCCTGGCCAACGTCTACGCCAGCCTGCTCGAAGGCATCCAGGTGTTCGACAGCTCCGTGGCCGGCCTTGGCGGCTGCCCTTATGCCAAGGGCGCGACCGGCAACATCGCCACTGAAGACGTGTTGTACCTGTTGCAGGGCCTGGGCATCGAAACCGGTATCGACCTGGACAAGCTGATCGCCGCCGGTCAACGCATCAGCCAGGTGCTGGGCCGTGCCAACGGCTCGCGGGTGGCCCGGGCACGCAGCGCACAATGAGTCACACTAATGTCATCAATGTGTGGGCCTGGTGTTACCGCCCCCACACTTGCCAGCAATAAATCGGGTAACAGGGAAACATTTCGACAGATTTTCTCGAGCGCCGCTCATCCCCAAAACATCAAGTCATTGATTTTAAAGGGTTTTACAAAGTTGGCACGGCACCTGCTTTATCTCTGGCATAACAAGAACAAAAACGTGACACCCAATAAAAACAACAGGTAACGGCTCTGACATAACAAGAACAACACGGCAGAGGCGTAGCAAGCAGATTTTTTTGGAGTAGACGTGCCTTCCAGGGGGGTTGCCCCGCGGCCTGACACAGAACAATAAAACTACCTTCAGGTAGCAACGGTCAGGATCGGATCAGTCATGATGAAAGCAGGTCAGCGCTCAAAAAAATACGTTTGCTCTTGACTCCGGATGGGGGTCGGCTCGCAACACCAAGACAGGCTTACAAAAACAACAAAAAGCCAGTCTTCAATAATAAAAAAAGAGCAGGCAGCAACGATTTGAGGGGAGCTTCGGCTCCCCTCAGTGCTTCTCACTGCCCTCCTCCTGCTGTTTCTCGTCATTCTCGCCCTCGACCTTGTCTACCAACATCGGCATCGTCGCCAACACCAGCAGCGCCAGCACCGTGCTAATCAGCGCCGTCGCTTCACGTCCCATCCCGGCCGCCGTGCCAATCGCTGCGGTCATCCATAAACCCGCTGCGGTGGTCAGCCCTTTGACATGGCTGGTGTCCTTGCCATTGCCCTTGAGAATAGTCCCCGCGCCAAGAAAACCGATCCCCGCAACGATACCCTGAATCACCCGGCTCAAGGCCTGCTCATCAGCCCCGGCCATGCTCGGTGCCAGCACGAACAACGCCGCGCCCATCGACACCAGCATGTGCGTACGCACCCCTGCCGACTTGCCCTTGTGCTCGCGCTCGAAACCCAGCACCGCGCCGAGCATCGCTGCCATCAGCAAGCGCAGGAGGATCCGCGTCACTTCTTCTTCGTTGGTGACATCGGCGAACTCGGCCTGCACGGTTTGCCAGATCTTTTCCCAGCCACTGTCCATCGAGACTCTCCGCTGCCAATCCACTAGAAGATTGACCTGCGCGCACCTGACTAAGTGCAATGCGCTCCGCTGGACGGAACGATGCAGCAACCGGCGCGCCGCTGAGGTCACAACCAATGACACCACCTGGAGGAACTCATCATGCCTGTCGAAGTGAACGAAAGTACCGGCCATTGCACCCTGATTGGCGATCATGTGCGCATTGAGGGCACAGGGCCCGAAGTCGAGATCTTCACCGATGAGCAATTGCGCATGTCGGTCGCGGTGCTCGCCGGAGAGCGCGTGCCTATCACCGAAGCGGAGGCCGATGCGTTGACGGTGGTAGGTGCGGTGGATAGCCGCAGGCATCTGAAAGCCAGCGAGCCAGGCTCGGTAATCTGAGGGCTGGAGGGCCACTGCCGATAATCTGATACGGTTTTTATCACGCTAGCTGAGTCTGTGCTGAAAACAGACCGAGGGCCATAGTGCCCGGGTCCGATGAAGCCTGATGAGCAACGCGACATGAGCGAGAAAATTGCCTACCGAGTTATCGAAGTGACCCCGCCCGCCGTCAACAAGAGCAAAAGCCACAGCGACGGCGCTATCCATACCCGCAGCTTCACCGGCCTGTACCGCAACCTGCGCATCGGTTTTGCCGGCTTGCTGTTCGCCCTGTTCTTCGGCACAGCCTGGCTGAACTGGAACGGTCGTCAGGCGGTGCTGTGGGACTTGGCTGAAAGCAAGTTCCACATCTTTGGCACCACCTTCTGGCCGCAGGACTTCATCCTGCTGTCGGCGCTGCTGATCATCTGCGCCTTTGGCCTGTTCGCCATCACCGTGTTCGCCGGGCGCGTTTGGTGCGGCTACAGCTGCCCGCAAAGCACCTGGACCTGGCTGTACATGTGGTGTGAAAAAATCAGCGAGGGCGATCGCAACCAACGGATCAAGTTGGCGGCCGCGCCGTGGAGCGTGGAGAAAATCGGCCGACGCACGCTCAAACACACGCTGTGGCTGGCTATTGCGGTGATGACCGGGTTGACCTTCGTCGGCTACTTCACACCGATCCGGCCATTGGCCGCAGAGCTGTTCACCTTGCAGTTGGGCGGCGTCGCGCTGTTCTGGGTGCTGTTTTTCACCGGGGCTACCTACCTCAACGCAGGTTTTCTGCGCGAAGCGGTGTGCATGCACATGTGCCCGTACGCCCGCTTCCAGGCGGTGATGTTCGATAAAGACACCTTGGCCGTAGCCTACGATCCGGCCCGGGGCGAGTCGCGCGGCCCGCGCAAGAAAGGCAGCGACCCTCGCGCACAGAACCTCGGTGACTGCATCGACTGCACCCTGTGCGTGCAAGTCTGCCCTACCGGCATCGATATCCGCGAAGGCCTGCAGATGGCCTGCATTGGCTGCGCCGCCTGCATTGATGCCTGTGACGAGGTGATGGACAAGATGGGCTACGCCCGCGGACTGATCGGCTACAAGTCCGAGCACACCCTGCAAGGGGGTGTCACCCATTGGCTGCGCCCGCGCCTGCTCGGCTATGCCTGCGCGCTGGTGGTGATGATCGGCGCGCTGGTACTGGCCTTGCAGTGGCGACCGATGGTCTCGTTGGACGTGATCAAGGACCGCGGCCTGTTCCGCGAAAACGCCCAGGGGCAGATCGAGAACATCTACCTGCTCAAGGTCATCAACAAGACCCAACAAGCCCAACGCTTCCACCTGCGCCTGGTGGATGCCGACGGCTTCGAGCTGCACGGCAAGACCGAGTTCACCATCGCCGCCGGCGAAATGAGTGAGATGCCAGTGTCGGTGGCCATGCTTGCCGAGCGCCCGACCAGCAGCTCACAAGACCTGGTATTCCAGGTCCAGGACAGCGACCAAGCCGAGGTCAGCAGCACTGCGCGTAGCCGTTTCGTCGCGCCGTTGAACCGCTGATCCCTTACACTGACCCATTACCTTGCCTGCCAAAACATAATGAAACGTTACGAACGATTCGCCGATGACATTGCCGAACTGATCCGCTCCGGGGTGCTCGGCCCCGGCCAACGGGTACCCTCGGTGCGCTACGCCAGCCAGACCCACGGCGTCAGCCCCTCCACGGTGTTCCAGGCCTACTACCTGCTGGAGCGCCGCGGGCTGATCCGCGCCCGGCCGCGCTCAGGGTATTTCGTCAACGCCCATGCCCCACGCCAGTTCAGCGAGCCGCAAGCGTTGCAGCCGGTCAGCGAATCGACTGATGTCGACGTCAGCGGCCTGGTGTTTTCCATTCTCGATTCGATCAAGGATCCGCACACCATCCCGTTCGGCTCGGCTTTCCCCAGCCCCACCCTGTTTCCGCTACAACGCCTGGCGCGCTCGCTGGCCAGTGCCAGCCGCGCCATGGACCCACGCATGGTGGTCACCGACCTGTCGCCGGGCAACCCGCAGCTGCGCCGACAGATTGCCCTGCGCTACATGGTCGGCGGCCTGATGCTGCCGATGGAAGAGCTGCTGATCACCAATGGTGCCCTGGAGGCGCTGAACTTGTGCTTGCAGGCGGTGACCGAACCCGGCGACCTGGTGGCAATCGAGGCGCCAGCGTTCTATGCCTGCTTGCAGGTGCTGGAACGGCTCAAGCTCAAGGCGGTGGAGATCCCGGTACACCCACGCGAAGGCATGGACCTGGGCGTGCTGGCGCAAACCTTGGACAAGCACCCGGTCAAGGCCGTGTGGTGCATGACCAACTTCCAGAACCCGGTGGGCGCGAGCATGCCTGATGCCAAGAAACAGGAGATGGTCGAACTGCTGCGCCGCCACCAGGTGCCGCTGATCGAGGACGACGTCTACGCCGAGCTGTATTACGCGCAACAAGCGCCGAAGCCGGCCAAGGCCTACGACACCGAGGGGCTGGTGATGCACTGCGGCTCGTTCGCCAAAAGCCTGGCCCCGGGCTACCGCATCGGCTGGGTCGCGGCCGGGCGCTTTGCGCAGAAGATCGAACGGCTCAAGCTGATGACGTCGCTGTGCGCCTCGATGCCGGCCCAGGCGGCCATTGCCGACTACTTGCAACATGGCGGCTATGATCGCCATCTGCGCAAACTGCGCTACGCCCTGGAAGGCCAGCAGGCCAGCATGCTGGCGGCAATCGCCCGGCACTTTCCGGCGCAGACGCGCGTCAGTCAGCCGTCAGGGGGTTATTTCTTATGGCTGGAACTGCCCGAACAGATGGACGCGCTCAAACTGTTCCACCTGGCCCTGGCCCAAGGCATCAGCATCGCCCCCGGGCCGATCTTCTCGCCAACCGGGCGCTTCGCCAACTGCATCCGCCTGAACTATGGCAGCCCATGGGCGGACAGCTCGGAACAGGCCATGGAAACCCTCGGGCGTATCGTAAGGTCGTTCTAGCTTAAGGGGGTCGAGCAGGCTACAGTTGCGCCGTGATGCCTTGCGCAGGATGCCCGCATGCCCGACGCCGAACTGCACGCCTTGCGTCAGCAGCTACAAGCGCTTGAACGCCGCAACAGCGAACTCGAAGCACAACTGGCGCTCAGCCAGAACCTCGACGACGGCCTGTACCGCTTTTTGTTCGACACCATGGACGAAGGCTTTTGCATCATCGAGTTCTTCGATGGCCCCCACGGGCCATTGAGCGACTACGTGCACATCATGGCTAACGCCGCCTATGCCAAGCATGCCGGGATTGCCAACGTGGTGGGGCAGAAGTTGCGTGAAATGGTGCCTGATGAGGCTGACGACTGGATTGCCCGCTATCGGCCAGTGCTCTACAGCGGAGAACAGCTGCACTTCGAACAGGAGTTGATCGCCACCGGGCGGGTGCTGTCGATTACCACGTTTCGTATCGAGCCTGCGCAAAAGCGCCAAGTGGCCGTGCTGTTCAAGGATATTACCGAGCGCCACCGCGCCGAACACGCGCTGCAAGCATTGAATGCACAGCTTGAGCATCGCTCCAGCACAGCACTGGCCGAACGGCGGCTATTCGCCGAGCTGGTCGATCACAGTATCGCCAATGTGCATGTGATCGATATGGGCCTACGCTGGCTGGCCATCAACCGAACAGCCAGGCTCGAGATTCTCCAGCTGTACGGTCGCGTTCCTCAGGTTGGCGACTACATGCCGGATGTCATGCGCGAGCACGCCATCGATAGTCAATTGATCCTACCCATGTGGCAACGTGCCTTGTCGGGTGAGCGCTTCACTGCGATCGAGGCCTTCGGCGAGGGAGCGCACCGACGCCATTTCGAACTGCATTTCCATGCCCTGCGCGATCAGGCCGGCGCTGTGCAAGGTGCCTATCTGTTTGCCTACGACATCACTGAACGCATGGAAGACCAGCAACGCTTGCTGCAGGCCGAGCAAGCCCTGCGCCAAGCGCAAAAGATGGAAGCTGTGGGCCAACTCAGTGGCGGTATTGCCCATGACTTCAACAATCTGCTGGGAGGCATACTCGGCGCTCACGAACTGATTCAACAACGCCTTGAAAAGGGCAGCTACGATGATTTGACCCGTTTGCTGGAGACCGCCAACGGCTCTGCCCACCGCGCATGTGCCCTGGTCCATCGCCTGCTGGCCTTCTCACGCAAGCAAACCTTGCAACCTCAGCCTACCGAGGTGGGCCGGTTGATCGATGGCATCGAGGAATTACTGCGTCGCAGCATCGGTCCGGGCATCGAATTGCGCAGCTGTTTCAGTCAAGAGCTGTGGCCAACCTTCATTGATCCGCCACAGCTGGAAAGCGCCTTGCTCAATCTCTGCATCAATGCCCGCGACGCGCTGCCCATGGGTGGCCTGATCACTGTGCGAGGTGAGAACATCGCGCTTGATCATGATCGAGCACGCCAACTTGATCTGAACGCTGGTGATTATCTGTGCCTGGCAGTCGAAGACAACGGCCACGGCATGTCAGCCGAAGTAGCGCAGCGGGCCATTGACCCGTTTTTCACCACCAAACCGCTGGGCCAGGGGTCGGGCCTGGGGCTGTCGATGGTTTACGGTTTCGTGCGCCAATCGGGTGGCCAGTTGCGGATCAACTCGCAGGCTGAGCAAGGCACCTGTATACGCCTGTTCCTGCCCCGACATGTTGCCGAGATCCCCCCCTTGCCCTCGACCGTCAGCAGTGGCGCACGCCCTGCCCCGGCGCAGGTTGGGCAGCAGATCATGCTGGTCGAAGACCAGGCCACCATGCGCATGGTGCTGTGCGATGTGCTTGAGGAACTTGGTCATCATGTGCATGTGTTCGAGTCAGGCACGGCCGCTATCGAAGCACTTGCCCACGGTATCCGCCCAGATCTGCTGATCAGTGACATAGGCCTGCCCGGTGGAATCAGCGGTTACCAGGTGGCAAACGCCTGCAGGGTCACGTGCCCGGATACCGCGATCCTGTTCATCACAGGGTATGAGCCGAGCACATTGACCGGCGGCAAGCCGCCAGCTGACGCGCAAATGCTGCTCAAACCTTTCGAGCTTGCCGCACTAGCCGAACGGGTAAGCCAACTGTTGCAGGGCTGATTCAGATCTGCCCAGCTCGACCAACATAGGGATGGAGACACGGATGTCGACACAGACGTCTAGCGAACTGAACCACCTGCGCCAACAGCTGATGACCTTGCAGCGCGACAATGCCCGCCTCACCCGCGAAGCTGGGTTGTTCCGCGAGCGCATGCAGGAAGCCGAACGATACCGCTTCCTGTTCGAGACCATGGAAGAAGGCTTTTGCGTCATCCAGTTCATCGACGGTCCCAATGGGCCGATGAGCGACTATGTGCACCTGATGGCCAACCCGGCCTATTCGCGTCACGCCGGCCTGCCTGATGTGGTGGGGCGAACCTTGCGCCAGGTTATCCCGGACGAAGCCGAGGTTTGGCTGAAGCACTTCGGAGATGTAGCGCGTACCGGTGAGCCGGTCTACTTCGAGCATGACCTGTACGCCACTGATCGCTGCCTGGCCCTCAGCGCGCTGCGCCTGGAGCCCGCCGAGCAACGGCTGGTTGCAGTGATCTTTCGCGACGCGACTGCGCGTAAACGTGCCGAAAACGCCCTGCAGAAGCTCAACGAGCAGCTTGAGCAACGCGTCAACCAAGCGATGGCCGAACGCATAAAAGCTGAAGAGGCCTTACGCCAGGCACAAAAAATGGAGGCTGTCGGCCAACTCACTGGAGGCGTCGCCCATGACTTCAACAACCTGCTTGGCGGCATCCTCGGCGCACTGGAGCTGGCCCAAGCGCGGCTGGCGGACGAGCGCCCTGATGCCCTGCCTGAGCTGCTGCACAGCGCCCACGGTGCGGCCCATCGTGCAGCCGCCCTGGTCCATCGGCTGTTGGCATTCTCCCGACGGCAGACGCTGCTACCGAGCCTGACGTGCGTCGCTGAATTGGTCGCCGGCATGCACGAGCTGATTGGCCGTAGCGTGGGCCCGCACATCCGTCTGCAAAACTGCTGCGGCGCTGACCTCTGGCCGGTACGCATCGATCCACCGCAACTGGAAAGCGCCCTGCTCAACCTCTGTATCAATGCCCGCGATGCCATGCCCGATGGCGGCGACATCGTCATTCGCTGCAACAATGTCGAGCTGCTCGAGGCCCAGGCCAAATCACTCGATCTAGCTGCCGGGGCTTATCTTTGCCTAAGCGTGGAAGACAGCGGCCGAGGGATGTCGGCTCAGGTCGTGGCCCGCGCTGTCGAACCCTTTTTCACCACCAAGCCGCTGGGGCGCGGAACCGGGCTGGGCTTATCGATGGTGTATGGCTTCGTACGTCAATCAGGCGGTCAATTGCACATCGACTCCACGCTTGGCCAGGGTACCGTGGTGAAGCTGTTCATACCGCGTCATGTACCGACGGTAGGGTCGCTTGCAGTGCAGCCTGAGCTTGTCTTGTGCACGACAAAGCCACCTGCCGCAGGTTGCCGGGTGGTTGTGGTAGAGGACGAAGCGGCGATGCGCCTGGTCATGGCCGAAGTGCTGGAAGACCTGGGGCATCAAGTTGAGATGTTCGAGGATGGGCCAATTGCACTCAGTGGCCTGCAAGACGCATCGCGCCCTGATCTGTTGGTCACTGACGTTGGCCTGCCGGGTGGGCTCAACGGCCGCCAGGTAGCTGACGCACTGCGGGCGCGCTATCCAGGGCTGAAAGTGCTGTTCGTCACCGGCTACGACGAAACCGCCGTGTTGAGCAATGGCGAGCTGGAGCCAGGCATGAGCGTACTGACCAAGCCATTTACCCTCCAAGCCCTGGCCGAACGGGTCGGCCAGATGCTCGATCAGTGAGATAGCGTGCGCTCAGCGGCCGCCGCTGAGGTCGATGAAGCTGCCAGTGGAATAGGAAGCTTTGTCCGACAGCAGCCAAAGGATCGCCTCAGCCACCTCTTGCGGTTGGCCACCGCGGCCCATCGGCAGCCCAGGTTCGAGCTTGCTGACCCGTTCAGGATCGCCGCTCAGGGCATGAAAGCCGGTATGGATGTAGCCCGGGCGCACGCCATTGACCCGCACGCCCTCGCCCGCCACTTCCTTGGCCAGGCCAATGGTGAAACTGTCCAAGGCGCCCTTGGAGGCGGCGTAGTCAACGTACTCGTTAGGCGAGCCCAGGCGCGCGGCCATCGATGACACATTGACGATCGCCCCACCCTGACCGCCATGCCGGCGGGCCATGCGCAGCAGCGCATGCTTGGTGCACAGTATCGGCCCGACTACGTTGGTCTTCATTACTTTGAGCAGACGAAACTCGGACATTTCCTCGACCCGGCTCTGCTGACCGATAGTGCCGGCATTGTTGACCAATGCGCTGACTGGCCCCAGCTCCTGATCGACGCGGTGGAACAGCTGCACTACCTCGTCCTCGACGCTGGCATCGGCGCGCACGGCAATCGCCTCGGCGCCCAGCTCGCGGACCTGGGCCAATATGCGCTCGGCAGCCTGGTCGTCAGCATGGTAGTTGATGCAGATGCGATAGCCCTGTTGCGCAGCCAGCAGTGCGGTGGCGGCACCGATGCCACGGCTGGCACCGGTGATGACGATTACCTTGTCCATCCATTCCCCCTTGGAAATTGATGGCACAAGGCTAACGCCTGCCTCACTAGATTGACAACTAGTGCCCTGCCGAAGCCGGCGCCGCCTTGGCAGTGAACGGCGGTTTGGCGAACCACACCAGCAGGATCAACCCGGCAAATATCCAAGTCATCAGGGTGAAGTAGTCGACCGTCGACATCATGTAGGCCTGGCCATTGAGGATCTGCTCAAGCTGCGCATAGCTCTGCGGGCTGGCGCCGCCCAGCTGTTCCAGGGTGTGCCGGGTGGCCGGGTCGTACTGGCTGATGTGCTCGCTCAAGTAGGCATGGTGCTGATCGGCGCGGCGAATCCAGATCCAGGTGGTCAAGGACGCGGCAAAGCTACCGCCCAAGGTCCGCAGGAAGGTGGCCAGGCCCGAACCATCGGCAATTTGATGGGGCGGCAGGTCCGACAACAGGATGCTCAAGGTCGGCATGAAGAACAGCGCCACACCAATACCCATGAACAGCTGCACCAGGGCGATATGCTGGAAGTCCACCTCATTGGTGAAGCCTGCGCGCATGTAGCAGCTGGTGCCGATTGCCAAAAACGCCAGGCCAGCCAGCACGCGCAAGTCGAAGCGGTGCGCGTACTTGCCGACAAAGGGCGACATCACCACCGGCAACAAGCCAATCGGCGCCACGGCCAGCCCGGCCCAGGTGGCGGTGTAACCCATCTGCGTCTGTAGCCACTGCGGCAAGATCAGGTTGATGCCGAAAAAGCCTGCATAACCGCCGACCAGCACCAGGGTGCCGATGCGGAAATTGCGGTGCGCGAACAACCGCAGGTTGACCACCGGATGGCGGTCGGTCAGCTCCCAGATGACGAAGATCGCCAGGAACACCAGCGAAATCAGGCTGCCGACGATGATGAACGACGACTCGAACCAGTCCAGGTCGTTGCCCTTGTCCAGCACCACCTGCAATGCACCGACGCCGATGATCAAGGTGATCAGGCCGATGTAGTCCATTGGCTGGCGGCTGGTCACCACGGGCCGGCTGCGCATCTGCTGGCGCACCACGGCGGCGGCGAACAGGCCGATCGGCACATTGATGAAGAAGATCCACGGCCAGCTGTAACTGTCGGTGATCCAGCCGCCGAGAATCGGCCCGGCAATCGGCGCGACCACCGTGACCATGGCCAATAACGCCAAGGCCATCCCCCGTTTGGCAGGCGGATAAACCGCAATCAGCAGGGTCTGGGTCATCGGGTACAGGGGGCCGGCGACCACCCCCTGGAGCACGCGAAAGCCCACCAACTCCGGCATCGACTGGGCAATGCCACACAGGAACGAAGCCACCACGAACAGCAGCGTGGCCCAGATGAACAGCTTCACTTCACCGAAACGCCGGCTCAGCCAGCCGGTCAGCGGCAAGGCGATGGCGTTGCTCACGGCAAACGAGGTGATGACCCAGGTGCCCTGCTCGTAACTGACCCCCAGGTTGCCCGAGATGGTCGGCAAGGCAACGTTGGCGATGGTGGTGTCGAGCACCTGCATGAAGGTCGCCAGCGACAGGCCGATGGTGGTCAACAGCAGGCTCGGCGGGGTGAACTGCGCGGGCGCTGGGTTGCTCATCGCTGGGCCGTCTTGCCGCTGGCGCTATTGTCATGGATCAGCCGGGCGATCAGGTGGTCGGCCTCGACCAGCTGGCGGTCGTACACCTGGGTGGTGTAGCTGGCCTGCTGCGGTGGCTGCTGGGCCAGGGCCGGGCCGCTCTGGTCGTGCAGGTCGACCTCGACCAGGGTGGACAGGCCGATACGCAGCGGATGCTGCTTGAGCTGCTCGGGATTGAGGTGAATACGCACCGGCACCCGCTGGACGATCTTGATCCAGTTGCCGGTGGCGTTCTGCGCCGGCAACAAGGCAAAGGCACTGCCGGTGCCAGCGCCGAGACTGTCGATGGTGCCGGTGTACTTGACCTCGCTGCCGTACAAGTCGGCGCTGATTTCCACGGGTTGGCCAATGCGCATCTGGCGCAGTTGGGTTTCCTTGAAGTTGGCATCGATCCACACCTGATCCAGCGGAATCACGGCCATGGTCGCCGTGCCCGGTTGCAGGCGCTGGCCCAATTGCACGGTGCGCTTGGCCACGTAGCCGGTGACCGGCGCCACCAGGGTGGTGCGGGCGTGGTCCAGATAGGCCTGACGCAGGTCAGCCGCTGCCGCCATCACCTCTGGGTGCGAGGAAACCACCGTGTCGTCGATCAGCGCAGTGCTGGTATTGAGCTGCTGACGGGCGTTGTCCAGCGCGCTTTGCGCCGAGGTCAGGTCATCGTGGGCATGGGAGATTTCTTCGGCGGCTATCGCCCCGCTATCGGCCAGCACCTTGCGTCGATTGTAATTGTCACGGGCCTTTTTCAGCTCGGCCGTACGGCTCTGCAACTGGGCCTTGAGCGCATCGACATTGCTGTACAGCCCACGCACCTCGCGCACGGTGCGCGCCAGTTTGGCTTCAGCGGCCTGCAAGGCCACCTCACTGTCGGCTGGGTCGAACTGCAGCAGTACCTGGCCGGCATGCACCAGGTCGCCGTCATCGGCGCCGATGCTGGTCACCGTGCCGGTGACCAGTGGGGTGATTTCCACCACGTTGCCGTTGACATAGGCGTCGTCGGTGCTTTCGTGCCAGCGGCCGACCAGGCTGTACCAGGCCCAGGTGCCAGCACCGGCAAGGATCACCAACAGCAGCAAAGCGAGCAGCCACGCCTTGCGCTTGCCTGAGCCCTGGGCTGGCGAGGTGGATGGGGAGGTGTCCGTGGGAGTGGCCATGACAATACCTTGGATAATGCGTAACAGGGATCAACGATCGCCAAAGCGGCGGATCGTCAGGGGGTCGCCAGCGCTGAGCAGCACCTTCGCCAGCAGGCCTTCGAGGGTCTTGAGCTCTTCGGGCTGCAGCACACCGACCAGCTCGTTCATCGCCGCCGCGCCGATCTCCGGCAGGCGGTCGGCCAACCGTTGACCATCAGCGGTCAAGCCCAGGCGCACTTGGCGCCGATCATCTGGGCAGCGGTTGCGCAGGATCAGGCCTTTGTGTTCGAGGCGATCAAGCATGCGCGTCATCGAACCGCTATCCAGGCCAAGGTAGCGACACAGCTCGGCTGGGGTGTCGACCTGATACTGGGTGACGATGATCAGCACCTTGAATTGCGCGGCGGTAACCCCCTCGCTCTCCAGGTGCCAGTCGAGGATGCGGTCCTTGAGGATCGCGGCGCGGCCCAGCAGCATGCCGATGGCGCAGGTCTGGAAGTTCTCCGGGTTGAAATGAGACATCGGCAGCCGCTCGGACAATTGTGTGAAAATATTACTGCCTAGGCAGTGAATGTCAAAGCCTTGATTAGCGGGCTATGTAAATTAGCCTTCATGACTGCCAGTTAGTTCACTTCAATTGCGCCCAGCCCCAGCGCCTGCACCTGGCCACAGGCAATCGCCATCCCCACCAACTGCGCCAGACTGCTGGCCTGCATGCGCTTCATCACCCGCCCTCGATACAGATCGACGGTTTTCACGCTAACCCCCAGCTGCTCTGCGACTTGCCGATTGCTCAGGCCTTGCACCAGCGGGATGAACACGTCGCGCTCACGTGGCGTCATGCCGTCGATACGCGCCTGAACGGCGGCCAACTCAAGACTGCCCTGCTGCAGCTGACGCGCCTGGCTCAATGCCGCCTGGACGCTGTCGAGCAATAGCTGCTCGTTGTAGGGCTTTTCGATGAAATCGCAGGCGCCAGCCTTGAACCCCCGTACCACGATCGGTACATCAGCATGGCCGCTGACAAAGATCACCGGCATCAGCACCCCGCGATCACGCAACGCCTGCTGGACCGCCAGGCCGCCCAGGCCCGGCATTCGCACATCGAGCAGGACGCAGGCCGGCTCATCACCTGCGCAAGCATCCAAAAAGGCCTGGCCACTGCTGAATGGCAACGCTTGCAACCCCACCGACTCGAGCAACCAGACGGTCGAATCGAGCATGCCCTGGTCATCATCGACCACATAAACCTTCGCCTGCATCACTGCCCTGTCCTTCATAGTTTGATCGCCGCCAAGCGGCAGCACAGCACCAAGCCACCCGCCGCCCCCAAGCGCGCCTGCAGGCTGCCGCCGAAGCCTTCAATAAGGCTGCGGCTCATACTCAGGCCCAGGCCCAGACCGTCTGCCTTGCTGGTGGTGAACGGGGTAAAAATATCATCCAGGCGCTCACAGGCCACGCCCGGCCCTTGATCGCTGACCTCGATCTGCAGCCAGTCGCCCTCGCGGCGCGCCGCCAGGACAATACGCGACGGCTGGCCCCTGTGCTGCTCACGGTTGGCGTCGATGGCGTTGCGCAGCAGGTTGAGCAGTACCTGCTCCAGCAGCACCCGGTCGGCGTATACCTGGGGCAAGGTGCTGGGCAGGCGCAGCTCGATCTCGACCTGATCGCGGTCCGCCTCCCACGCGCATAGACGCACCGCTTCGCCGGCGATATCGGCGATAGCCAGCGCCTGCAGGCGACGTGGCCCCTTGCGCAGAAAAGCGCGCAAGCGGCGGATCACCTCGGCGGCGTGGGTCGCCTGCGCAACGATGCGTTGCAAGCCCTGGCCGACCCGATCCCGCGCCTGTGGGTCATGCTCCACCGCGTGCAGGTAACGCTGGCTGGCGTTGGCGTAATTGACCACTGCGGCGAGCGGCTGATTGATTTCGTGGGCGATGCCTGAGGCCAGCTCGCCCAGGGTCGCCAGCCGGGCACTGTGCGCCAGGTTCTGCTGGGCCTCGATGCGCAGGCTGATGTCGCGAGAGACACTGACGATCTCCACCACCGCCCCGGTATAGGTTTCGCGAATCGCCCGGCTGGCGATCTCGAACCAGCGATAGCCGCCATCGGCGTGACGCACGCGGCAGGTCATGAGGTGATAACCGTCTGCATCCAACGCCGCAGCCGCCTGACGCAGCGCCTGGCGGCGCTCGTGCGGGTGCAGCAGGTTGCGCACCGGGGTGCCGCGCAACTGCTCTGGCCACACCCCAAGCAGGCGAAAGCCCGCTGGCGTGGCATCGAGAAAGCGCCCGTCCGGGCTGTGCCGGGAGATCAGGTCGGTGGTGTTCTCGGTAATCAGGCGGTACAGCCGGCGCGATTGATTGGCTTCGCGCGCGGCGTGGCGCTCCTCGCTTGCATCGCGGCAGCGGGCCAAGACCTGCTGGCCACGGGCATCGGGGATGAAGGTCCAGAGCAAGATCCGCTGGCCAACCTGCGCCTGGACCTCGGCAATCGCCCGGTCTTGGCGCAGGCAAGCGCGAACCAGCGCTGCACAATTGGCCGGCAGCCACTGCGCCAGCGCCGGCCCTTGGGCAATCATCGCCTGCAAGGCGCGATTGGCACTGATCAATTGAGCGTTGGCCGCTAGCAGCGCGCTGGGCTGCGGGTCTTTGGCCAGCAACGGTGATGAGGTGTGGTCCACGGCTTGAGCTCGCTTTTTATAGTATTTATACCATATTGCTATAGTCGATCTTCCAGCTAACATAGCGGTTCGCGTAAAAATGCGACAGGGCAAGCGAGCCATTTTTCGCTGCCCCTTCCCTGATCAGAGCTAACAATCAGCCACCGGGAGCCCAGCGCACAGGTTGCGCCTGCCTCCCACACAGGACCACCGCATGTCGATATTCTCCCAGGGCCTGATGCCCGCTGCTGTCAATCATGTTCCCCTCACCCCGCTGAGCTTCATCGAGCGCACCGCCTCGGTCTACGGCCAATACCCGGCCGTGATCCACGGCGCTATCCGGCGCAACTGGCAGCAGACCTATCAGCGCTGCCGACGCCTGGCCAGCGCCCTGGCCGAGCGCGGCATCGGCCAGGGCGACACCGTTGCGGTGATGCTGCCGAACATCCCGGCGATGCTTGAAGCGCATTTTGCCGTGCCCATGCTCGGCGCGGTGCTCAACACCCTCAACGTGCGCCTGGACGCCGAAGCCATTGCCTTCATGCTGGAACATGGCGAAGCCAAGGTGCTGATCGCTGACCGCGAGTTTCACGCGGTGATCCACGGCGCCCTGGCGCTGCTGGCCCAGCCACCCCTGGTGGTCGACGTCGACGATCCGGAATACGGCGAAGGCCAGCCGGTCAGTGACCTGGACTATGAAGCGCTGCTGGCCGAGGGTGACCCTGAATTTGCCTGGCAGTGGCCTGAAGACGAATGGCAGGCCATTTCGCTGAACTACACCTCCGGTACCACCGGCAACCCCAAAGGCGTGGTCTACCACCACCGCGGCGCCTACCTCAACGCCATCGGCAACCAGATGACCTGGGCGATGGGCAACCATCCGGTGTACCTGTGGACCTTGCCGATGTTCCACTGCAACGGCTGGTGCTACCCGTGGACCGTCACTGCCTTGGCCGGCACCCATGTGTTCCTGCGTCGGGTCGATCCGCAAAAGATCCTCACCCTGATCCGCGAACACCGCGTCAGCCACCTGTGCGGTGCGCCGATCGTGCTCAACGCGCTGGTGAACATGCCGGATTCCGCCAAGGCCGCCATCGAGCACCCGGTGCAGGCGATGGTGGCCGGCGCTGCACCACCAGCCAAGGTGATCGGCGCGGTCGAGGAAATGGGCATCGCGGTCACCCACGTCTACGGCCTGACCGAGGTCTATGGCCCGGTCACGGTGTGCGCCTGGCACGCCGAATGGGACCAGCAGCCGCTGGCGGAGCGTGCACGCATCAAGTCGCGCCAGGGCGTGCGTTACCCAACCCTGGAAGGCTTGATGGTGGCTGACTCGCAGACCCTGCAGCCAGTACCGCGCGACGGCAACACCCTGGGCGAGATCTTCATGCGCGGCAACACGGTGATGAAGGGCTACCTGAAAAACCCCGAAGCCACCGCCGAAGCCTTCCGCGGCGGCTGGTTCCACACCGGCGACCTGGCGGTGTGGCATGCCGACGGTTACGTCGAGATCAAAGACCGCCTCAAGGACATCATCATCTCCGGTGGCGAGAACATCTCCACCATCGAAGTCGAAGACACCCTGTACAGGCACCCCGCCGTGCTCGAAGCCGCAGTGGTCGCCCGCCCGGATGAGAAATGGGGCGAGACCCCGTGCGCCTTCGTCGCCCTCAAGCAAGGCCATGGCGCGACCCGCGAAGCAGAGATCATCGCCTGGTGCCGCGAGCACCTGGCGGCCTTCAAGGTGCCCAAGACCGTGCTGTTCGGCGAGCTGCCGAAGACCTCCACCGGCAAAATCCAGAAATACCTGCTGCGCGACCGGGCCAAGGCCCTCTGAACCGACGAGCTTCGATATGACCGACTACAACGCTCCACTGCGCGACATGCGCTTCGTGCTTCATGACGTGTTCCAAGGCCCTGCCCTGTGGGCGCGCCTGCCGGCCCTGGCCGAGCGGGTCGATGCCGACACCGCCGACGCCATCCTCGAAGAGGCGGCGAAGATCACCGGCCAACTGATCGCCCCGCTCAGCCGCAACGGCGATGAGCAAGGGGTGCGCTTCGATGCGGGCCAGGTCAGCACCCCAGACGGCTTTCGCGAGAGTTGGCACACCTACCGCGAAGGCGGCTGGGTCGGCTTGGGCGGTAATCCTGACTATGACGGCATGGGCATGCCGAAGATGCTCGGGGTGCTGTTCGAAGAGATGATGTACGCCGCCGACAGCAGCTTCAGCCTGTATTCGGCCTTGAGTGCCGGGAGCTGCCTGGCGATCGATGCGCATGCCAGCGAAGCACTCAAGGCCGCTTACCTGCCAAAGCTGTACAGCGGCCAATGGGCCGGCACCATGTGCCTGACCGAACCCCACGCCGGCACCGACCTGGGGCTGATCCGCACCCGCGCCGAACCGCAGGCCGATGGCAGCTACCAGATCAGCGGCAGCAAGATCTTCATCACCGGCGGCGAGCAGGACCTGACCGAGAACATCGTCCACCTGGTCCTGGGGAAATTGCCCGACGCCCCCGCAGGCGCCAAAGGTATTTCACTGTTTCTGGTGCCCAAGTTCTTGCCCGAGGCCGATGGCAGCCTAGGCGCACGCAATGGCGCTCACTGCGGCTCGATCGAGCACAAGATGGGCATCAAGGCGTCGGCCACCTGCGTGATGAACTTCGATGCCGCCACCGGCTTTCTGGTAGGCGAGCCGAACAAGGGCCTGGCGGCGATGTTCACCATGATGAACTACGAGCGCCTGTCGATTGGCATCCAGGGCATTGGCTGCGCCGAGGCGTCCTACCAGAACGCCGCACGCTACGCCAACGAGCGCCTGCAAAGCCGTGCTGCCAGCGGCGCGCAAGCCCAGCAGCGGATCGCCGACCCGATCATCGCCCATGGCGATGTGCGGCGCATGCTGTTGACCATGCGCAGCCTCACCGAAGGCGGTCGCGCTTTTGCCACTTACGTGGGCCAGCAGCTGGACCTGGCGCGTTATGCCGAGGATGCCGGTGAGCGTGAGCATGCCCAGCGCCTGGTCGCCCTGCTGACGCCAGTGGCCAAGGCCTTCTTCACCGACAACGGCCTGGAGAGCTGCGTGCTCGGCCAGCAGGTGTTCGGCGGCCATGGCTACATTCGCGAGTGGGGTCAGGAGCAGTTGGTGCGCGATGTACGCATTGCCCAGATCTATGAAGGCACCAATGGTATCCAGGCGCTGGATCTGCTGGGGCGCAAGGTGGTGGCCGATGGCGGCCAGGGGCTAGCAGCCTTTGCCGCCGAAATTCGCGCGTTCGCGGTCGATGCGCCCGTGCATCGCGAAGCGCTGCTCGAGGCCTTGGTGCGACTGGAAAACACCACCCGCTGGTTGCTGGCCGGGGTGGCCAGCGACGCCAACCTGATCAGTGCCACGGCAGTGGAATACCTGCATCTGTTTGGGCTGACGGCCTATGCCTACATGTGGGCGCGGATGGCCGCGGTAGCCCAGGCAAAATTGGCGGAAGATGCCGAGTTCTGCGGGGCCAAGCTTGCCTGTGCAGCGTTCTTCTTCGAACGAATCTTGCCGCGGGGGTTGGCGCTGGAGGCCAGTGTGCGGGCGGGGAGTTCGAGTTTGTATGGGATGGAGGCAGGCCAGTTCTAGGTTGATCATCCGGCCTTATCGCGTGACACGTCGCAGCGATAGGGCCGGAATCGACAAACCGCTCAATCAGGCAATGGCCGCATCCACCAACGCCTGAGCTTCTTCAACCAGCCGCTGCAGGTGCGCCTCGTCGACAAAACTCTCGGCGTAGATCTTGTAGATGTCCTCGGTGCCCGATGGCCGCGCCGCAAACCAGCCATTGCGGGTCATCACCTTCAGCCCACCGATGGCCTGGCCATTGCCCGGCGCATGGCTCAAGACCTGCTCGATCGGCTCACCGGCAAGCTCGGTCGACTTGACCTGCTCCGGCGCCAACTTGCTCAGCAGGGCTTTCTGCCGCGCATCGGCCTTGGCCTCGACCCGCGTGGCAAAGGGCTTGCCCAGTGCCTCGGTCAGATCAGCGTAGGCCTGGCTCGGGTTACGCCCAGTGCGCGCGGTCATCTCCGCCGCCAGCAACGCAGGGATCAGCCCGTCCTTGTCGGTAGCCCACACCGAGCCATCCCGACGCAAGAACGACGCGCCGGCACTCTCCTCGCCGCCGAAGCCCAGCGAGCCGTCGAACAGCCCCTGGGCGAAATACTTGAAGCCCACTGGCACTTCGTACAGGGTGCGCCCCAGCCGCGCGGTGACGCGGTCGATCAAGCCGCTGCTGACCACGGTCTTGCCCACTGCCGCATCACTGCGCCACTGCGGGCGGTTGCGGAACAGGTAGTCGATGGTCACCGCCAGGTAGTTGTTCGGCGCCAACAAGCCATCGGCGGTGACGATGCCATGGCGATCGTGGTCCGGGTCACAGGCGAAGGCCACGTCGAAGCGCTCACGCAGGCCGATCAAACCCTGCATGGCGTAAGGCGAGGATGGGTCCATGCGAATCTGCCCGTCCCAGTCGACGGTCATGAAGCGGAAGGTCGGATCGACCTCGGTGTTGACCACTTCCAGGTTCAACTGGTAGTGCTCGGCGATCGCCTGCCAGTAACGCACCCCGGCACCGCCCAGCGGGTCGACGCCCAGGCGCAGGTTGGCGGCGCGGATGACGTCGAAGTCGATGACGTTGGCCAGGTCCGCGACATAGCTGCCGACATAGTCATGACGCTGGGTGGTCGGCGCCTTGAGGGCCTGGGCGTAGTCCATGCGCTTGACCCCGGCCAGGCCTGCGGCCAGCAGTTCGTTGGCCTTGGCCTCGACCCACTTGGTCACGTCGCTGTCCGCAGGGCCGCCGTTGGGCGGGTTGTACTTGAAGCCGCCGCTTTGTGGCGGGTTGTGCGATGGGGTGATGACGATGCCGTCGGCCAGGCCAGCCTGGCGGCCACGGTTGTAGCAGAGAATGGCGTGGGACACCGCCGGGGTCGGGGTGTACTCGTCGTCCTTGGACAGCATCACCTGCACACCATTGGCCGCCAGCACTTGCAGGGCACTGGCCGCAGCCGGTGCGGACAGTGCATGGGTGTCGGCGCCGATGAACAGCGGGCCATCAATGCCCTGGGCCTGGCGATACAGGCAGATCGCCTGGGTGATGGCCAGCACGTGGTCCTCGTTGAAGCTCAGCTCCAGGGAAGTCCCCCGGTGCCCGGAGGTGCCGAAGGCAACCCGCTGGGCAACCACGGACGCATCAGGGCGGCCGGTGTAGTAGGCGGTCAGCAGGCGGGGAATATCAACCAGTACGCTGGCCGGAGCCAGCTTGCCTGCCAAAGGACTGAGCGTCATGCAAGAACCTCGAGTTCAACGAATGTAGGTGTTGGAACGCGCAGTGTACTGGGAGTTGCAATGCCGTGCGATGGGGCGAGCGGGGATTATTAACTGGCCGTCTGCCACCAAGCGGGAAACATCTGCTGCACCCGTGGCTCGGCGAAGCGCTCGTCGATCAGCAGCAGCACGCCACGGTCGTCATCACCGCGGATAACCCGCCCGGCGGCCTGGATTACCTTGCGCACGCCGGGGTACAGGTAGGCATAGTCGAACCCCGCGCCAAACTGGCGACCCAGGCGCTGTTTGAACTGCTCATTGATCGGGTTGACCTGAGGTAGGCCGAGGGTAGCGACAAAGGCGCCGATCAGGCGCGTACCCGGCAAATCCACCCCTTCGCCGAATGCCCCGCCCAGGACGGCAAAGCCGATGCCCTGCCCGTCTGGCACAAAGCGCGCAAGAAACGCCTCGCGGGCTGCTTCATCCATACCCGCAGCCTGCTCCCAGCGTGGCAGCTCAGGGTAACGTTCGGCCAGCAGCCCGGCGACCTGCTGCAGGTATTCAAAGCTGCTGAAAAATGCCAGGTAGTTACCCGGCCGGTTGCGATACTGCTCGGCGATCAATTCGACGATCGGTGCCAGCGAAGCCTGCCTGTGCTGATAGCGGGTCGACACCTGGCTGACAATGCGCACATCCAGTTGCTCTGCCTTGAACGGCGCCGCGACCTCAAGCCAAGCAGTGTCGCCGGGCATGCCCAGCAGGTCGGCATAGAAATGCCGTGGGCTGAGGGTGGCGGAAAACAACGTGACACTGCGCGCGGCACTCATGCGCGGGCCAAGCAAGCGTGCCGGCACCACATTGCGCAGGCACAAGGTGGCCAGGCGCCGCTTGCGCAGACCATTGCGCAGGCTGATGTCGAAGATGAAATGCTCATCGAACAGCTCCGCCACCCGGCTGAACTGCAAGGCCTGATAGAAGAACTGCAAGAGCAGCGGGTCGACTTGCGCAGGCGCCTGGTTCAGGCGCTCTTGAATCAAGCCAATGCACTGCTGCAACGCGCTGAGCAAGCCGTCGGGCAATCGCTCGCTGGCCTGGTACTGCGCATGCTGGTCCTTGTACAGGGCGTTCCATTGGCGGTTCAGCCGATCCAGCGCACTGACCAACCCTTCGGGCTTGCTCTGGCGCAACGCCTGCAGTTGGCCTTGATCCAGGCTGGCGCTGTACATGCCTCGCCCCCGCTCGACCAGGTTATGCGCCTCGTCCACCAGCACCGATACCCGCCACTGGTTGGCTTGGGCCAGGCCAAACAGCAAGGCGTGCGCATCGAAATAGTAGTTGTAGTCGGCAATCAGCACATCAGCCCAGCGCGCCATCTCCTGGCCCAGGTAGTAAGGGCACACGTGATGTTCCAGGGCCACCTCACGCAGCGCCTGGCGATCGAGCAATGGCCGCGCGCCTGCTGCCTCGCGCGCCGCAGGCAGGCGGTCGTAGAAACCCTTGGCCAACGGGCAAGATTCGCCATGGCAGGCGCTGCCGGGGTGTTCGCAGGCCTTGTCGCGGGCGATCAGCTCCAGCGTACGCAAGGCTGGCTGGGGCGTGGCCTGGTCGATCTGGCGCAAGGCATCGAGTGCCAGTGCCCGGCCGGGCGTCTTGGCCGTCAGGAAATACAGCTTGTCGAGGCGCTGCGGCGCCATCGCCTTGAGGAGCGGGAACAGCGTGCCCAGGGTCTTGCCGATGCCGGTACTGGCCTGGGCCATCAGGCAGCGGCCGGTACTCACCGCCTTGTACAGGGTCTCGGCCAATTGGCGTTGGCCCTGGCGGAACTGCGGATAGGGGAAGCTCAGCGCCTGCAAGCCCTGGTCACGCTCGGCGAGGCGCTGTTCCTGCATCTGCGCCCAGGCCAGAAAACGTTGGCACTGAAGCGCAAAGAAGCGCTGCAACTCTGCCGCTGTGTGCTGCTCGCTGATCACGGTTTGCCGATCGCTGTCGACATCCAGGTAGACCAGCGCTACCTCGACCTCTGCGAGTTGCCGCGCCTGACACAGCAGCCAGGCATAGACCTTGGCCTGGGCCCAGTGCAGTTGGCGGTGGTTGTCGGGTTGCCGGGCCAGGTCACCGCGGTGGGTCTTGATCTCTTCCAGGCGATTGAGCTGCGGGTCATAGCCATCGGCACGCCCGCGCACGCGCAAGCATTCATAGTGCCCTTCAAGGGCGACTTCGGCCTGGTAATCGCCAGCACGCCGCGCCACCACTCGCCGATGCCCGGCGATGCCTTCCTGGGCGGTGGGCGACGGGGTGAAGCGCAAGTCCAGATCACCGACCTTGGCGCTGAACTCGCACAACGCACGCACCGCCACGCTGTAGCTCATGCCAGCGCCTCACGCCAACGCACGTGGCAGACGGCGACCGGCAGACCGTGCTCACGACAGAACTCAAGCCAGCGCAGCTGGTTGTCCTGCAAGCGATCCCCCGGCCCCTTGACCTCGACCATCAGGTAACGCCCCTGCTCAGGCCAGAACTGAATCAGATCCGGCATGCCGGCGCGATTGCTGCGAATATCCTGCAACAAGCGCATGAAGCACTGCTTGAGGTGCGCGGCAGGCACACAGGCCAGCGCCTGTTCCAGCAACTGCGGGGTGAGCATCTGCCAGAACACGAACGGTGACTGCAGCCCCTGCTTGGCGGCAAAGCAGGCCAGGATGGCCTGGGCATGGCTGCCATCATCCAGGCGCGCCAGGCAGGCCTCGAACAGGGCACTGCGCCGCTGCTGAAAATCTTCGTCGTGCAGGTCCTGAGGGGCCATTTGAAACGGGTGAAAGAATGCCCCTGGCACCGGGGCGAAGATCGCCTCCCAGCAGAGCAGGCCGAACAAGCTGTTGAGCAGGGTGTTCTCCACGTAATGAACCTGTCCACCTTGCTGCGCCAAATGCACGCGCACGGCCTCTTCGACCCCAAGTTCGGCCATCTCTACGGGTAGTTGCAGCTCGATCGGCGTGACCACGGACGCGCGGCGCCTGGCGGCGGGTGGCCCGCCCAGCTTGCGCGTCAGGCGCGGCAGCATGCGCGCCAGCGCCTGCACCTCATGGGCGTTGTCGGGCGCTGCGGCCATCTGCTCGGCCAGTCTCTTGGCCTGCGCCCACTGTTCGCTGCGCTCCAATACCCGCACCTGGCGAATCCGCGCCTCAGGGTGGCGGCTTTGGCCATAGACCTTCAGCGCCAAGTCCCACTCGGCCAGGCGTTCGCACTGCTGGCCGATGCTGAACAGCACCCGCGAGCGGCGCCGCGCCAGCCAGGGGTTGTCGCTGTGCAGGCCCTCAAGCGTGGCCAGCAGCAGAGCGGGCGCCTCGCCCTGCTCCAACCGCTCGGCACACTGGTGCAAGGCCATGGCCAGGTCGATCTCGGCGCGTTGGCGCAGCGCTCGGCTGTCATCGCTGAACGGGACCTTTTCAAAACGCAGCATGCCCAGGTCGGCCAGGACGAAATCCGACCAGTCCTGGTAGAGATTGCCGAAGAACAACAAGCGCAAGCGGTCGCACAAGGGTTGCAGGCGCCAGTGAATAATCTGCACGGGGCTGTCGGCAAACCACTGCGCGAAAGGCCTGGCGGGTAATGACAAGGCCTGCAACTGCGCCAGCAGATCCGGCTTGGCCGCACGCGGGCGGCTCAGTTGCCCAGCGAAGCACTGCACCAGCTCCTCCTTGCGCAGCACGCTGAACAGTTGCTCCAGCGACAAGGGCGCCTGCGTGCTGACCCAGCCCAACGCCGTCAACGGCTGCAAGGCGCAGTGACTGTCACCGATCTCGACATAGTTGAGTTTGTCGCTGCGAAACAGCTCGCCCTTGCGCATGACCATGCGCACCAACAGCGCCTGGGCAGGCTGCTGCAACTGCTCGAACGCGCTGATGAACGCCTGCTCGTGGTCGTCGAGCAGATCGGCATAGCGCAAAGCTACCCACGCCAGGACCTGACGGAAGTTATGCAGATAATAGAGGGGGTCATCGACAGAATGAGCGATCACGGTACGAGGTCGGGCAGCGGCAACGAACACTGGTTATACATACAGATATCCGTGTCTGGCAAGCGCTGCGCCCGGCCACCTAACGCCAGGGAGCAGCGGCAAAGGCCCGCCCTGCCTGTGCTGCATGCCTTTGCTACTCGTCGACTGGCACTGGCAACAGCCGACGAGTGGCGCAGATTATCCGGGCCAGGGGCTAGCGATTTCGACTGCGCTCGTAAGCCGCCAGCACGATGCGTTCCGACTGCACCAGGTAGGCATCGAGCATTGCCGTGGCCTCATCGGGCCGCCCTTCCTCGACACAACGCAAGATCGACGCATTCATATCGACGTAAGGCAGGTGGAGAAACTCCGGATCGTTGAGCACGCCGAAGGCCAGGCGCAACTCAGCCGCGATCTGCCCGTAGAACACCACCATCCGCGGGCTGTCAGCCAGCTCGACGATGCCCTTGTGGAACATCATGTTGGCGGTGCCGACGGCCACCCAGTCCTTGGCCTCGCGTGCACGCATGCCCGCCTCGACCGCCTCGCGCATCTGCAGGGTGCCTGGGTGCATGGGAAAGCCCTGGGCAATGGCCTTGCACTCGATGAAACGGCGCACCCGATAGATGTCGATGATCGACGCCATGTCTGGCTCTGCCACGGTTACGCCACGGTTGGGCTCGTGCTTGAGCAGGCCCTCGCGGGTCAGCACCCGGAAGGCCTCACGCAAGGTATTGCGGGAAATCTGCAGGCTCTCGGCCAGCGCTGCTTCGGACAGGCGCTGGCCGGGTACCAGCTCGCCTTCCACCAGCATTCTGCGGACTTCCTGGGTGATGGACTCGCCCAGCGTGCGTGGCAGGGAACAAGCAGCGTCGTTCATAAGCAATCCAGAAGGAGATAACCGTGCAGATGTTCCATCAGCACCTTGTGCTTGGCAAGACGCAGCGTCACGGCTGCTCCATTAGGTAACACCGCTACCGACTATTGTTACAATCTGGTGCACATTGATCATCCATCATTAATACATTGTTGAACAATCCGGTGCCGATATACCTACATTTCAGCCATTTTATTTGAGCTTGGCATGCACATTGCTCTACCCAAGCACCTCTCATTGTAGGAATGATGCCGTGACACAGCTCGCTCATGACTTCACCAAGGCGCGACGGTCTTCGCTGATTGCCGCGATCTTCATGATGGCGACTTCCGCCATCGGGCCAGGCTTCCTCACCCAGACCACCACCTTTACCGCCACCCTGGGTGCTGCGTTTGCCTTTGGTATCCTGGCCTCGATCCTGATCGATTTCGTCGTGCAGCTGAACGTCTGGCGCATCGTTACCCTGACCCGCATGCGCGCCGCGGAACTGGCCAATACCGCCATTCCCGGCAGCGGTTATCTGCTCACGGTACTGGTGGTGTTCGGTGGCCTGGTGTTCAGCCTGGGCAACATCGCCGGCGCCGGCCTGGGCCTGAACGCCCTGACCGGCCTCGATCCCAAATGGGGCGGCGCGTTCAGCGCGCTGGTGGCCATTGCGATCTTCTCCTCGCACCGCGCAGGGGTTGCCATGGACCGCATCATGATGGTGCTCGGCACGCTGAAAGTCGGCCTGATCGTGTTCGCCGCCTTCGCCACCCACCCGCCGTTGGGCGAGGCCCTGCGCCAGGCGGTCTGGCCTGACTTCATCGACTTCGCCTCGATCACCACCATCGTCGGTGGCACCGTCGGTGGCTACATCACCTATGCCGGTGCACACCGCCTGCTCGATCGCGGCGTGGTCGGGGTAAAGAACATTGAGGTGGTGTCCAAGGCTGCGCTGACCGGCATTCTGGTCACCGGCATTGCCCGTTACGTACTGTTCTTGGCCGTGCTTGGGGTGGTCGCCAGCGGCGTGGTCATCGACGTTTCCGGCCAAGGCGCCAACCCGGCTGCGCAAGCGTTCAAAGCCGCTGCCGGCGACATCGGCATGATGGCCTTCGGCTTGGTGCTGTGGGCGGCCGGGATCAGCAGCGTGATCGGCGCCTCATACACCTCGATGTCGTTCATCACGGTGTTCTCCAAGCGTATCGATGAACGCGTACGCAACCTGAGCACGGTGGTGTTCATCCTGATCGCCTTGGTCCTGTACATGATGCTGGGCAAGCCACCTGCGGCGCTGCTGGTGTTCGCCGGCGGCTTCAATGGCTTGATCCTGCCGCTGGGCCTGAGCATTTTCATGTACGTTGGCTGGCGTCGCGCCGACCTGATGGAAGGCTATCACTACCCTCGCTGGCTGCTGGTGCTGGGCGTGGTGACCTGCCTGTTGTCGTGGTTCATGGCATTCAAGTCGGCAGGTGCCATCTTTGCCTTTATCAACGCAGCCTGATTACCGCGGAGACTTCAACATGCGTTCCATTGATCTGAACAGCGACTTGGGGGAGAGCTTCGGCGCCTGGAGCATGGGCGACGATGCGGCGATCCTCGAAGTGGTCAGCAGCGCCAACGTCGCCTGTGGCTTTCATGCTGGCGACCCGCTGGGCATCCTGCACACGCTGGAGACCGCCGCGGCGCGAGGCGTAGCCATTGGCGCCCACGTGGCCTACCCGGACCTGGTCGGTTTTGGCCGGCGCAACATGGATATCCCTGCCGAGCAACTGCGCGCCGATGTCATCTACCAGATAGGCGCGCTCATGGGTCTGGCGCGCAGCGCCGGCACCCGGGTCAGCTATGTCAAACCGCATGGTGCGCTGTACAACACCATCGCCCATGACCGCACCCAGGCAGACGCGGTGATCCAGGCCGTACTGCGGATCGATCCGCAACTGAAACTGGTGTGCCTGGCCAACTCGCCGCTACTGGACTGGGCCGGCGAGGCGGGCCTTGCGTGTGTCGCCGAGGCCTTCGCCGACCGCGCCTACACCGCCCAGGGCACGCTGGTATCGCGCTCGCGACCGGGCGCTGTGCTGCACGACCCTGAGCTAATCGCCCAGCGCATGCTGCGCCTGGTGCGTGAAGGTGTGATCGAAGCCGAGGACGGCCAGGTGATCAGCCTGCAAGCCGAGTCGATCTGTGTGCATGGCGACAGCCCCGATGCGGTGAACATCGCCCGCGACCTGAAAACCCGCCTGCTCGAAGCAGGCGTCACACTCCGCGCATTTTCCTGAGGTTGACCATGACGCCATTGCAGCAGGCCCGCCAAGCCGCCGTCGACGCCCGCGCCCGTTATCGCGCAGGGCTGGTAGCACCGAGCGCCGGCCAGGCGCCTGGTTTGACCCAGGCCAACATGATTACCCTGCCCCGCGAATGGGCCTACGATTTTCTTCTGTTTGCCCAACGCAACCCACAGGCCTGTCCGGTGCTCGACGTCACCGAGCCCGGCAGCTACAGCACGTTTCTGGCCGAGGGCGCCGACCTGCGGACCGACCTGCCCGCCTACCGGGTCTGGCGCGACGGCCAACTGGCCGAGGAAGTCAGCGATGTCCGCGAGCAGTGGGCGCAACACGACGATCTGGTCAGCTTCCTGATCGGTTGCAGCTTCACCTTCGAGGCCGACCTGATCAACGCCGGCATCGACGTGCGCCACATCAGCCAAGGCTGCAACGTGCCGATGTACCGCACCAACAAGCTGTGCCGCCCCGCCGGGCGCCTGCATGGCGAAATGGTGGTGTCGATGCGCCCGATCGCTGCCGAACGCGTGGCGGATGCGGCCAGGATCACCGCGCGTTACCCAGGCGTGCATGGCGCACCGGTGCATGTGGGCGAACCGGCTCTGCTCGGCATCGACGATCTGACGCGTCCCGACTTTGGCGACGCGGTCACCCTCAAACCCGGCGAGATCCCGGTGTTCTGGGCATGTGGGGTAACACCGCAGGCGGTGGTGATGGCCTCCAAGGTGCCGTTTGCCATCTCCCATGCACCCGGGCACATGTTCATTACCGACATTGCCGACAGCTACTACCACGTATAGGAGTGGAGCATGCGTTTCTATCCGGTCAGCCTGGACGCGCTCCTGGTTGAATTGGCGAACCTGGACGAGACCCTGGTCTTGTTCGACTCGCTCCAGCATGAGCCCATCGTCGGCGTGAGCGAGATCATTCCGGCAGCGCGCACGCTGCTCGTGCACTTTTGCCCCTTGACCCTCAGCCGCGAGGCGCTGGCCGCACGAATTGCCTCGCGCCAGTTGCACGGCCAAACGCGCGCGGCCGGCAAGCTGGTCGAGATTGCCGTGCACTACAATGGCGAAGACCTCGAAGAGGTGGCGCGGGCGCTGGATATCAGCGTCGAGGAGGTAATACGCCGCCATACCGGCAGCGATTACAACGTCGCCTTCTGCGGCTTCGCTCCAGGCTTTGCCTACCTCAGCGGCGGCGCCGAATTCGTCGTGCCGCGGCGCAGCACCCCTCGTACCCGCATTCCTGCCGGAGCCGTAGCCCTGGCCGGCGGTTTCAGTGGTGTTTATCCGCAAGCCAGCCCCGGTGGCTGGCAGATCATCGGCATCACCGAGCAGAAGATGTGGGACTTGCAGCGCGAGCAACCGGCCTTGCTCCAGCCGGGCTATCGCGTGCGCTTTCACGATGCCGGACCGCTACCAGCAGCGCGGGTCTCGGTTGCCGTAGCCACCCCTCAAGCGACAGCGCCCGCCGTTGGCCAGGCCTTGGAGATTGTCTCGCCTGGGCTGCAAACGCTGCTGCAAGACCTTGGCCGCCCAGGCCTGGCCGGACAAGGCGTATCGGCTTCGGGGGCGATGGACAGGGGCGCCTTACGCGCCGCCAACCAGGCCGTGGGCAACGCTGCGGCAAGCGCCTGCCTGGAAATCCTCATGGGCGGCCTGAAGCTCATTTGCCATGGCCAGGCAGTGGTCGCAGTTACCGGCGCCACAGCGGCGCTGCAAGTGCGCACAGCTGACGGCCAACTGCTGCAACCGCAGCTGTACATGCCCTTTGCCTTGCACGATGGCGATCAACTGAGCATCGACGCGCCTACGGCGGGCCTGCGCAATTACCTGGCCATTCGCGGCGGTTTCGATCACGCGCCAGTGCTGGGCAGCCTGTCGACCGACACCCTCGCCCAGGTTGGCCCCGCGCCCCTGGCGGCGGGGACTCGCCTGGGCTTCCAGCACCGCAGTGGCGGCGCCGCAGTGTCGCTCAGCGAGCAAGCAGCGTTCGCCATGCCGCGCGCCGACCAGGTCATCACCCTGGATGTGCTGATGGGCCCGCGCAGCGATTGGTTCACGCCCCACGCGCAGACGCTGCTGGCCGAACAGCTGTGGCAGGTCACGCCGCAATCGAACCGGATCGGTATCCGCTTGGCCGGCGCGCAGCCCTTGGCGCGCGCCGTCGATGGCGAGCTGCCCAGCGAAGGCACCTGCGTCGGCGCCATCCAGGTGCCGCCCAGTGGCCAGCCGGTGCTGTTCTTGGCTGACCATCCGTTGACCGGCGGCTACCCGGTAATCGGCGTGGTTGCGCCCTATCACCTGGACCTGGCCGGGCAAATTCCAGTCAACGCACGTATTCGCTTCAACCCGCTGGGCGCATTCGAGCCCGTGTGCCCTGCCCTTTCTGACGAGATCCAACAGCGATGAAAAAGGTTCTGATTGCCAACCGCGGCGAAATCGCCGTCCGTATCGCCCGCGCTTGCCGCGACTATGGGGTGGCATCGGTGGCGGTGTACGCCGATGCCGATATCGATGCGCTGCATGTCCGTCAGGCCGACGAGGCTTATGCGCTGGAGGGCCAACGGCCCGCCGACAGCTACCTGAACATCGACAAGCTGCTGGCGGTGGCGGCACGTGCCGGCGTCGACGCCGTGCATCCCGGTTATGGGTTTCTCTCTGAACGCGCCGACTTCGCCCGTGCGGTGATCGCCGCGGGCCTGACTTGGATCGGCCCAGACCCCAGCACCATCGATGCACTGGGCGACAAGGTGCAGGCTCGGCGCATTGCCCTGAAAGTCGGCGCGCCCCTGGTGGCCGGCACTGAAGACCCGGTCAAGGATGCCAGCGAAGTTGTCGCGTTCGCCCAGCAGCACGGCCTGCCGATTGCCATCAAGGCCGCGTTCGGCGGTGGTGGGCGTGGCCTCAAGGTGGCTTGGAAGCTCGAAGAAGTCAGCGAGCTGTATGAGTCGGCGGTGCGCGAAGCGGTTGCCGCCTTCGGTCGTGGCGAGTGCTTCGTCGAGCGTTTCCTCGATCGCCCTCGGCACATCGAGGCGCAGATCATCGCCGATCGCCACGGCCGGGTGGTGGTGGTCGGCACCCGGGACTGCTCGCTGCAGCGGCGCAACCAAAAACTGATCGAAGAGGCGCCTGCGCCGTATCTGACAGATGAGCTGCGCCAGCGCATCCATGCCTCGGCGCGCGACATCTGCGCCGAGGCCGGTTATGTCGGCGCCGGTACGGTGGAATTCCTGCTCAGCGGCGATGGCACGCTGTCATTCCTGGAGGTCAACACGCGTTTGCAGGTGGAGCACCCGGTCAGCGAAGAAACCAGTGGTATCGACCTGGTCATCGAGCAGCTACGCGTTGCCCAAGGGCTGGCGCTGTCGTTCAGCGATACGCCAGTTCCGCGCGGCCACAGCTTTGAGTTTCGCATCAACGCCGAAGATGCCGGCAACGGCTTTTTGCCAACACCCGGCGCCATCACCCGCTTCCAGCCACCCTCTGGACCTGGCGTGCGTGTGGATAGCGGGGTGGTCGAGGGCTCACGGGTTTCGCCCAATTTCGATTCGATGATCGCCAAGCTGATCGTAACTGGCGCGACCCGCGAGCAAGCCATTGCCCGTGCCCGGCGCGCCTTGGCCGAGTTCGAGGTGGAGGGCGTCGCCACCGTGCTGCCGTTCCATCAGGCGGTGATGGCGCATGCCGATTTCACCGCCGCCGATACCTTCGCGGTGCACACCCGTTGGATCGAGACCGACTTCGCCGAACAGCTAGCAATCGCCCCGCGCAGTGCCAATGCTGCCGACCCTGGCGTGCTGCGCAGCTTTGTCGAGATTGACGGCAAGCGCCATCAACTGGGCTTGCCAGCGGCGCTTCTAGCCGGTGTAAGCCTGAGCTCGGCGCCCCAGAGCACAGCGGGTCAAACGCAGGTGGAAGCTGTAGACCCACAGGCGATTGTCACTCCAGTTGCGGGTAACTTGCATACCTGGGTCGTCGCCAACGCAGAGACCGTGCAGGCCGGGCAAGTGGTAGCGGTGATGGAAGCGATGAAAATGGAAACGTCGATTCTCGCACCCTGTGCAGGTCAGTTGCAGATTGCCCAACAGCCAGGAAGCTACTTTGAAGCCAGATCAGTGATCGGCCGTATCGAAGTGGCGGATTGAACTTAGGGTGATTTTTGCCTGAGTTGCGCGGTAACTGGGTATCAGCCCCTTTTGCCGCGCACTGTCAAGTAAGCGAGGGCATTGCCTCCCAGCGATACGCTCACGCCTGATCTTGTGAGTACGCTTGCTCTTGCAGCGCGCAGCCAAGCAAGTGTAACGCATGTGGCAGGCTTTTTACCTCGGTGCCCTGCCAGATCAGCAACAAATACTGATGAAAGCGCCCCTGCAGACTGAAGCGATCACCTGGAACTACCAGTAAATCGCTGCCCGCCAGCACCTCTATAGCGCGATTGCCAGCCAATGGCTGGTGCAAACGTACCCAGAGCGCTTGCCCTCCCTGCGGCATACAGAAAACAACCCGTTTACCCAGATGCAGCTGGGCCTGCTGACAAAGCAACTGCATACGTGCCTCGCGCTCCAGGCGCAAGGGCTCCAGATGGGCATCCACCTCACCTTTTATGTATAACTGTGCCAGCGCCTGCTGGCGAAGTGGTGGCAACAAAAAACCTCGCTGGGAAAATTTTTCAGCAACGCCTGCATGACGGCACAGCACAAAGGCATAGGGCGCTTCGGCCCCCACCGCTGCCGCCAACGACCCCAGCACCAGCACGCCCTTAGGGTCTAGCCAATCGCGCAGGCGCCGGTTCGCGGGCGCGGCGAAGCACAACTCAGTGTCCAGGTCGTTCTCCAGCAACCAGGCCGGGTGCTCAGCCAGAAGCGCGGCAATCTTGCGTTGCTCTAGTTCAGACAGCAGACGCCCGGTTGGCAAGCTCAGGCACGCCGGCATTACCACCAGGCGTACCGGTTCGCGTGCCAGCAGGCGTGCGAATATGTCTAGATCCAGCCCGCACTCAGCATCCAGTGGAACCTCCAGCACGCGCAGGCCGGCCTGTTGCAGCCCGCGCAGCAGGCGCCAGCAACAAGGCGTGGCAACCAGCGCCGTGGCACCGCGCAAATGCAAGGCGCCCAGCAGGGTTTCGAGCAGTGACTGAACGTCAGTTGCCAGATGCACATCCTCGGCGCTCCAGCAATGCTGGGATGAGCGGGTATAGCGAACTGCCAGCGCGTTGCGCAAAAGCGCGCCGCCGACAGCCCGGCGCGGCTCGCTGTGGCGCTCGCTTTGGCGCGACAAGCGCCGCTCCTGGACCAGCAACGCACGCTCCAGCGCCATTGACGAAGACAGCGGCAGCTCCAATGCCGACAACGCCTGTGAATGTGTGCTCGCCCCTTGCCCTTCGCCCTTGAGGCAGGCGCGTACGAAGTAACCCGACTTGGGTACCGAACGCACTCGCCCCTCATGCTCCAGCAGGCTGTAAGCGCTTTGAACTGTCGCCAAAGACACCCGCAGGCGACGTGCCAGATCGCGCAGCGAAGGCAGGCGCCCCTCACCGTTGGGGTCTGCTTCGCCGATCAAGCGCTGCAGGTAGCGGTAAACGGTCTGGTAGGCGAACTCGCCCCGTGTCGAACGGCTCATCAATTCGCGGCCTGGGGCACCGCTCTCGCGCTCGCCTGGCTCGAGTGCAGACGCAGGGCCAGGTCACGCCGGGCCAGATTCGCCACTAAGCGTCTGGCAGGCTGGCCCATGCGCCGGGCGTAGATCGCCTTGAGTTGGGCCAGACTCAGTCCACTGACATCCATTAACCACTGCTGCACCGGCTCAGGGCAGGGTTTGCCCTGCAAGGCTCGGTGCAGGTAGGGCAAGGCGACCCGCATGCCGGGATGACAACACTCGACGAAACGCTCAAGCCCCAACCCATGATCGGCAAACGGTGCATGAATCAGGCAAACCAACTGCTGCTCCGTCAAACCCGCCAAGTGCAGAAAGCGCCCATGGGCCGGATCGTACGCCTTCGCCGAGTGATTTCGCTCGCGCAGCGCCAGCCCCAAGCGGCCCTCTTTGCCCGGCTCCTTGCGCTGCTGGCGACCTCGCAATTGGCGTAAGTGCAGCAGCGCGTCATGATCGAAATAGGCTGACAGCGGCGCTTGGCTCGCGGATGGCTCAAGGTTTAGCCCGAGCATTTGCTCCAACTGACTGTCGTCTACCTTCTCCTGCAGCAGGTCGTCCACCGCGATCACCCTCAGCGGGCTGTCTGGATTTGCCGTCGCGGCGGGCGAGTCAGGCGCATCCAGCGGGGCGTCTGCCAAACCTTGCAGCCAACCCAGCGCCTCGGCCAGGGTGGCCAGATTCAAGTAAGTGTTATGCAAGCCAGACTCCCCCGCCAAGCGTAGACAACGCCGCCCCCAAGCCAGATAGAGCAGTCGCTGGCGCTCGGGAATGAGTGTGATCAGGGCACTGGTGCCTTGGCTTTTGTCCAGCACCAAGCAAAAAGCATTGGCCAACTGCAGGTGCAAGCGGCTACCAAACATGGCTTCGGGCTGGCCTGCGGTCAGGTGCCCAAACAACAACAGGGCTTGGCGCGATTGCGCCCAAGGCTCGCTCGACAGGGTTGGCCGAACGCGAAAAGGCACTACCGTTTGCCCTTCGACCATCAGCAATTCCACCCGTGTATCGTCCTGTAAAAACAGTTTGCCGAAGCTACGTTCGTGATTGATCAGCGTCTTCTGGCTAATGGCTGGCAGCGCCGCGACCACCACGCGTAGACGGAAGGTGGCGGGCGCACGCAGGGCAATGGTCAATTGGGCGGCACGCAAGCAGGCTAACAAATGTGCGCTTCGCCGGTCTTGTCCATGCACCACCAACAACTGCAGTTGGCCGATGTATTCAACGCCCCCAGCCGCCACCAACAATCGCTGGATCAATAACTGCATCGATGCGCGCTGGGCTTGGGACATATGCTTCAACAAACGCTCCAACACTTGTTGATAAATGTACTGCATGGCTTGGTCATGAATATCACTCATGGGCACCCCTTAATCTTGAGGACTTCTGCTCACCACTAAATAGCGCGCAAAATCAAGTTAGCTTCTTGCCTATAGGACGGTTCTTACATCTATTTAGGAAGCAGAAAAGTGACAATTTACTGCCGCCAAGCCATTGAAACGAACCCTCCCGACCACGCAACCCACAAAGCCCTCCACCGCGCTGCCAAAACCCCGCGTATGCTCATCCAGCGTTCCTCAGGCTGACTCTCACTGGGCCATTATCGATCCTTGATCGGCGAATAAAAGATACAGATCTCGGTAAAAAAACCATTCAGCAAAGATCAAGCGAGATATTACCCATAGCGCCCACCGAACAAAGCAGGCGAACAATTATAAAAAGGCCACTAGCAACTTAAGAAACCATAGAAAACCGTAAGCAACAGCGTTAAATTGCGTAGGAATAGTCTGAAAAACCAACATAGAGCTATGCTTTTTTATTCTTGAAGTATTTGCCAGCTGGGCATATCTCAGCCCGATATCGGCAACCTTCGACACTCAACTCTGACCCACGCCCAGCGCCAACATTGCAATTCGCCTCAAGCTCCCCCAAGCTCAGCCCCTCTGCCTCAACGGACCAGCCGATGCCCATACACCGCCGCTACCTGATCGCCGTGCTGCTGCTGATCCTGGTATCGGTCGTGATCGGCTACCTGTCGCGCAGCGACCCGCCAACCGCGCCCTCCCTGCCCCCGCTCAGCTACGCTAAAGCCCTGCGCATGGCCCATCACGGCCAACCGGGTGCCGCCCGGGTGCTCTATCAGCAGTTGCAGCGGGATGACCTGGCGCCCATTCGTCGCGCTGCGCTCTACGCCGAGTTGGCCAACTACCCTTCCCCCAAGGCACTCGAATTGGCCAAGCTTGACCTGCACAACGATGAACCCCTGGTGCGTCGGGCGGCAATCGCCAGTGTCCGCCAGCTACTTCCTGCAGCCCAGCGAAGCCTGGTGCTAGGGCCAATGCTCGATGACGACGAGCAGAGCGTGCGCTTTGCCGCAGTAGACGCTTTACTGGGCCTGGATCCGGATGCCGTAGGCCTGTACTTCGGCCCGCTGCAACGCGCTCTCGATCATTATCAGCAGGCACTTGAAGCACAGCCAGATGACCCTGCTGCGCAAATTCACCTGGCGCGTCTATACCTGCATGAACATGACTACGACCGCGCCGGCGCAGCACTGCAACGTAGTTTGCAGGCGTCGCCTGACAGCCTGGAGGCATTAGCCACTCAGGTGCGGCTACTGGAACGCCAAGGCCAGCACGATGCCTCTCGGGAGGTATTGGGCAAGGCCCTGGCCTTGCAGCCGGACTCGGCATTTCTGCAGCACGAACTGGGCCTTTGGCTGACGCGCCACAACCAGCAGGAGTATGCCTTATTGGCATTCTCCCGCGCCGTTGAGCTCGAACCTGATAATCCCGACTATCGCTATGTGCTAGCGGTCACCCTTCACCAACTGGAACAGGTTGAAGCTGCGCAAAAGCAACTGGAGGCTGTAATCAGTCGGCAACCGGCCAACCGCAAAGCACGGGTACTGCTAATCCAGTACTGGAAAGAAACCGGGCAGTTGCAAAACGTTCAGGTGCTACTGGCCGAACTTGAGCGGCAAAATCCAGATGATCCGGTACTTCAACAAGGCCTTTAGATAAATCCTGAAACAGTTTGAACCCCTTTACAGGCCCTATGGTCCAGTGGTTAACGGCAGGTCAATTCCTGACCCGCCAACGGTTTCTGGAGAGTTGCCTTGGCCGCTTCGTTGTCACTGGACGAGCGTGCACTGATCCTGGCTCCCGCACGCCTGGGTGCGCAGGCCAGCAGGATGCTTGCGGCCGCAGGTATCGGTTGTCAACGCACCACTGATATCTCCCGCCTGTGTGGCTGGTTGGCCGAGGGTGTTGGCTTAGCGATCGTGGCTGAAGAGAGTCTCACCGACGACCATAGGTCGCCCCTGCACCAATTTATCGATGGCCAACCTGAATGGTCCGACTTACCGATCGTTCTGCTGGCCAATATCCAAGCCTCTGCCACCGGCCCACCCCGCGAACGCCTAGGCAACCTGCTATTGCTGCCGCTACCCTTCAGTGATTGCCAACTGTTGAACCTGAGCCAATCGGCTTTACGGGCGCGTCGTCGTCAATACATTGCTCGCGATCAGCTGCATGAGCTGCAGGAGCAATTACAAGAGCAGGCCCTGCAAAGGCAAAATGAAGTTCAGGCACTGCATCAGGCGCGCAAGATGGAGGCCATTGGCCAATTGGCCGGCGGTGTCGCACACGACTTCAATAACCTGTTGACCAGCATTGGCGGTAGCTTGGAGCTAATTGACCGGCATTTGCAGCAAGGACGTACCGATAAGCTAAGCGGTGTGTTACGCATGGGCCAGGAAGCGGTTGCCCGTGCCGCTCGACTGACACATCGGCTCTTGGCATTCTCCTCCCGGCAATCGCTGGAAAGCCGCAGCGTCGACCTACACGCCTTGTTTGAGTCAATGCCACTGGCCGACTCTTGCGGTGCAATCAACGTGCATATACGCCTGCCTGAAAACCTCTGGCGGGTCCAGGCGGATGATCAGCAGCTACGCGAAGCATTGGACAACCTACTGGTCAATGCCAGCGAAGCGATGCCCAGTGGTGGCGAGATAACCATCGAGGCGAGCAACCTGCGCATTGACAAGATGCGCTTGGCCCACGAAGGCTTGGCCAGCGGTGATTACCTGCGCATCAGTATCAGCGATACCGGCCAGGGTATGTCGCACAGCACCCTGGAGCGGGCGTTCGAGCCGTTTTTCAGTACCAAACCGGTCGGTCAGGGCATCGGCTTGGGCCTGTCGATGGTGTACGGCTTCAGTAAGCAATCGCATGGCCATTTAGTGCTGCACAGCGAAATCGGCCGTGGCAGCAGAGTGGACCTGTATCTGCCGCGAGACCCAGGCAACGTGCAACCACAACTCAAGAGCAACTACCCATTCGAACCGAATGTACTGACCGAGCAACATGTGCTGATAGTGGAGGACGACGAGCATGTGCGCTCGCTGGTCTCCCAGGCGCTTGCCGAAGACGGCCTGGACTGCCAGGTGGCGAGCAACGCCAACGAGGCGCTGCGGGTGTTGCACTCCCCGCGCCCGCTGGCCTTGCTGATCAGTGATGTCGGTTTGCCCGGAATGAACGGCAGGCAGCTGGCAGAAATTGCCCGCCAATTGCGCCCTGATCTCCCTGTGCTATTTATCACTGGCTATGCGGAAACCGCCATGGCAAGGGAGGATTTTCTTGCACCCGGCATGCAATTGATCTGCAAACCGTTCGAGCTCAGCCATCTGCAACAGCGGGTTGCGCGGATGCTTGGCAAGGGCTGAGCTGGACTCAACGGGTGAGCATACGTTGAACCTGCTCCACCAGGCTGACCAAGGTGAAGGGCTTGAGCATCAGTGCGGTGCCAGGCTCATCGAGCAGCTGTTGCTCCACCGGCTCGTCGGTATAGCCGGTAATGAACAAGATCTTCTGCTCAGGCTTGAGCAGGCGCATCGCTTTGGCAACCTGACGCCCGCTGAAGCCACCGGGTAAGCCAATGTCAGTGATCACCAGATCGAACGGCTTGGCATGCCGATACTGCCCCAGAGCTGAATTGGCGTCGTTAGCGTCACTGACATGGAAACCAAAATCCACCAGCGCCTCTTTCATCAGGTTGCGCAAATTGATCTCATCGTCGATCAGTAGCAAACGCTCGCCGCGCCCGCGCTCGAGTACCTGCGCAGGCACAGCAGGCATCTCCTCTTCAAGCACTAGCTCCTGGCCACGAGGAAATATCATGCACACCCGACTGCCTGTACCCAAGGTTGACTCAATCCAGGCGTGCCCACCCGATTGGCGGACAAAACCGTAAACCATCGGCAGCCCAAGTCCCGCCCCCCTGCCCGCCGGTTTGGTAGTGAAAAACGGTTCGAACGCCCGTGCCACGTCCTCTGCCGACATGCCATGACCATTGTCCTCGACATGGATGACGACATAATCGCCGTTGGGCAAGCCGCTCTGACTGGGCTCGGAGCTGGTCAGGCGCTGGTTGACACTCCGGATCGTAAGCTCGCCGCGATCCCGGCAGGCGTCGCGGGCATTGGCGCAAAGGTTGATCAAAGCGTTTTCCAACTGCGCGGGGTCGAGATAGACCGGCCATGACGCCGTATCCAATTGCCACTGCAAACGCATCTCTGGCCCTAGAGCCTGCAGCAGCAGCGGCTCGGCGGTTTCAAGCAAACGATTGATGTCCAAGTGGCGCGGTGATAGCGGTTGATTGCTGGAAAACGCCAGCAGTCGATGGGTGAGTGTCATCGCACGCTGGACCGACTCGCGCGCCAACAACACGTAATTGTCGATTCGCTCCAGCCGTCCTTGGGCCAAGCGTCGTTGCAGCAGCTCAAGACTGCCGCCTATACCGGACAGCAGGTTGTTCAACTCATGGCCCATGCCGCCCGCCAGCTGCCCTACCGCTTGCATCCGCTGGCTGTTGCGCAGCAGCGTCTCGCTCTGACGAATGGCGTCTTCGCGCTCTTGGCTGATATCTCGCCCCACGGCCGTCAACACTTCGCCTTCCAGCCTGCCGCTCCAGCTGAACCAGCGATAATGCCCCTCGCGATGGCGTAACCGGGTCTCGATCCGCTGCACCGCTTTGCCCTGCAGAACATCCAGCACTGCGCTACGAATTTCAGGTCGATCGGCGGGATGAACCAGCTCCAGTATCGGCATGCCCGCCACTTCCTCCTCACTCCAGCCCAATATCTGGTGCCAGGCTGGGTTGGCAGCATGCAGACGCATATCCCGTTTGAGCATGATCATCGCTTCACGAGAAAGCTGCCAGATGTGATCGCGATCAGCCATGTAACGGGCGATCTGCTTCTCGAAAGTCTGCGCCAGCTCGCGCCATTGACCAATGGTTTCCATGCTGGCGGTGGTGTCGATGACCGTGTGCAGAACGCCCGCCACCGCCCCTTGGTCATTGCGAATTGGCGTATAGCTGAAGGCATACCAGGCTTGCCCGGCACGACTGTCGGGGCCGATACGAATGGGCATGTCTTCGACGAAACTGGCTTGCCCTTGCAGCGCCTTGAACACACAAGGGCCGATCACCTTCCAGTGTTCGTCGCTCCACAATGCATCGAAGCTGCTTCCCAAGGTTGGCTGCTTGGCTGGCAGCAGCCCCTGATAGCCGTCGTTATGGATGACGGTCAGCTCCGCCCCCCACGCCAGTGCGCAGGGAAATGGCGACAGCTGCATCATGTCAACGGCAATGCGCAACGCCGGCGGCCACTGGGGCAAGGCACCCAAGGGTGTCATGCTCCAGTCGTACTGACTGATCGCCGTGCTCACGCCATCAGCGATTGGCGCGGCTGGCGTAAGGTGAATCACCTGTATTCCAGGATCGTCTGAATGCCCCTTCGCGACCAATTTGTTCATTCCCTGAAGTATGACTGGATGCTCGCATCTTCTGCCTGGATAACTTGTACTGCAACATTTGGTTAGTTATTGCTATGAAGCGAGGATAGCAGATGGCCACTAATCGCTACATGGCAGTGCGCCGATCGCCAGCTATGCTGATTAAGCTTTGCGCTGCATCCCCGGTTTTGCCGGGCCCTTTTCCTGTCGATGGAGCGAGGTCATGAGCAATAAAATCCTAGTCGTGCTGACCAACACTGCCAAGTATCCGACGATCAAACGAGCCACTGGCCTATGGCTTGGCGAGGCAGTGCACTTTGTTGCCGAGGTGCAGAAGCAGGGCTTCACCGTGGACTATGTCAGTCCCAATGGCGGGTATGTTCCCATTGACCCACACAGCTTGCAGATGGCGCCGGATCTGGATTGGCAGTGGTACAACGACAAGCAGTTCATGAACCGCCTGGGCACTACCCTCAGCCCAGGCCAGGTCAAACCTGATGATTACAGCGCCATTTACTACACCGGAGGTCACGGGGTTATCTATGACTTCCCGGATGATACGGCACTGCAAGATCTGGCCCGGCGCATCTATGAAAAAGGCGGCGTCGTCGCCGCAGTGTGCCATGGAGCAGTCGGCTTGCTGAACATCAAACTCAGCGACAACACGCTGTTGGTCAAAGACCGTAACGTCACCGGTTTTTCCAATATTGAAGAGCAGCTCGCTGAGCTGGATAAGGTTGTTCCCTATTTGACTGAGAACGAGCTGGGCGCTCGAGGCGGTAAATACGCCAAGCACGATGAGCCGTGGGCTGAATTTGTCGTATGCGATGGCCGCTTGATTACCGGACAGAACCCCGCGTCTAGCGCATTGGTGGCCAAAAAAGTTCTAGAAACGCTCGGCAAGAAAGGCTGACTCCCACAGCACACGACCATCTTTACCTGAGGTAAACCGGCTCAAGCCTACAGCTCAGAGAGGCCATCCCCCGTACCCTCCCCAGCATCTGTCCAACCATGGACAGGACTGGACAAGGAGAGTTGGAAGCCGATGTCGAAACTCAAGTATGCAGCACGAAGCCTGTTGGAGCTTTTGCTGACTCTCGGGGTTGGGCTGGTGCCGGTGGCCTCGGGACTGGCGGTGATGGTCTATCAGCTGGAACATAAGCTTAACGAGAACGCTAGCGTATCGGCCCGCGAAGCTGTTTTTGTCATCGATCGGGTGTTGGACAACCTGCTCAACGCTGCCAGCGACACCTTGATCCATGCCGGTAAACCCTGCGCCAGCGTGATCGATGCAATGAAGGCCCGCACAACCAACGACTCACGCATCAGTTCACTGATGCTCACGCGTAATAACAAGGGTTACTGCAGTACGTTGCCGCCCCCCTATCCCACCCTGCAACCAGCAACCGTCCCAGATCCTAATGTAAGGCTCAATTTCACCTCGCCTAGCACGCCAAACGGTGTCGTTGTGGAGTATCGGCTGGAGGACGGCAGCTCGGGAGTTGTCGCCACAGCCTACGGCCTTGAATTGCGCAGCGCGCTGTATGGCTTCCAGGAAGATTTGATCATGCTGCTGGAATTCGATGACAAGTACATCTGGGCCCGAGGAGACAGTCGGGAGCCGACGCGGCCATCGCAATCGGAGTTCTTCCAGAGTGCGCGATCAGTCAAACACGGCTACACGCTTAAAGCAGGCTATCCCACCGGTCACACTGCTCAGGAGATACACCATTCCCTACTGGGAACTCTCCCCTCACTGGCGCTGGTTGGCGTGCTGACCGCTGCGATGGCCTATTGGGGAATTCACAGGAAAAGGCATAAAACCAGGGCAACCCCCGCCCTGAATACAAGACGGGGGCGTGCCAGTAGTTAATCGGTGCTGAGCACACCGCGACGCACCTGATCGCGCTCGATCGATTCGAACAGGGCTTTGAAGTTACCCTCGCCAAAGCCATCATCGCCCTTGCGCTGGATGAACTCGAAGAACACGGGCCCCAGCAAGGTTTCCGAGAAGATCTGCAGCAGCAGTCGCTTGTCATCGGCCTCGGAGGCACCATCGAGCAGGATACCGCGGGCCTGTAGTTGATCGACCGGCTCACCATGACCAGGCAGACGCTCTTCGAGCATCTCGTAGTAGGTTTGCGGCGGGGCGGTCATGAAGCGCATGCCCAAACCCTTGAGGGCGTCCCAGGTCTTGATCAGGTCATCGGTGAGGAAGGCGACATGCTGGATGCCCTCGCCGTTGAACTGCATCAGGAACTCTTCGATCTGCCCCGCGCCCTTGGACGACTCCTCGTTGAGCGGGATACGAATCATGCCATCGGGCGCGGTCATGGCCTTGGAGGTCAGGCCGGTGTATTCGCCCTTGATGTCGAAATAGCGGATCTCGCGGAAGTTGAACAGTTTCTCGTAGAAGCCTGCCCAGTACGCCATGCGCCCACGATAGACGTTATGGGTCAGGTGATCGATGAGCTTGAGGCCTGCGCCGACCGGATTGCGATCGACCCCGTCGATGAACTTGAAGTCGATGTCATAGATCGAGCTGCCTTCTTCATGGCGGTCGATCAGGTACAGCGGCGCGCCGCCAATGCCCTTGATCGCGGGCAGGCGCAGCTCCATCGGGCCGGTTTCGATCTCGACCGGCTGGGCGCCCAGTTCCAGGGCGCGGGCATAGGCTTCATGGGCATTGCGCACGCGAAATGCCATGCCGCAGACCGACGGGCCATGCTCGGCGGCAAAGTAGGAAGCGATGCTCTTGGGTTCGTTGTTCAGAATCAGGTTGATACCGCCCTGGCGGTACAGGTGCACGTCCTTGGAACGGTGCGACGCCACCTTGGTAAAGCCCATGATCTGGAATACAGGCTCCAGCACACCCGGGGTCGGCGAGGCGAGCTCGATGAACTCAAAACCCATCAGACCCATTGGATTGTCAAAGATATCAGCCATGTTCGTGTCCTCATCTACAGCGCATTAACGGTTGGTCAGGTGCTTGGGATGTCGGACAGACGTGGTGGTGAGCAGGGGATGCCCCGCACGCTGCGGGCGAGGAAGCCACCTATGATCAACGTGAACCCATGATATGTCATATGGACCCATTCTCGGCGGGCTTGATCCTCCGGGAGGGAGAACCTTATTGTTGTATTCGTAAACCGATTCTATCTGGCGTAAATAGGTTTGTCGCGTTTTAAGTGCGTCAAGCTAACCGACAAACGGCTATCCTGTGCGTATTCCTTCCTCAAGATTAGGCCAGCATGCCCCTTTCCGTTAAACGTCCCGCCCGCTGGAGCTGGCGCGCCCTGCTGCCCTGGGTGGTCGGCGCACTGCCCCTGGTGTGTGGGGCGGCGGTGATGAACTGGCAGGCGCAGCGAGAGTTGCGCGAGAGCAGCCAGGCCACCACCGAGCAGGTGGTGCAGCACATCGAGCAGATCCTGGACAGTTTGTCGGCCTCTGCCAGGTCGCTGTTTCCCCTGGTCGGCAAGCCCTGCGCTGAAGTCGAGGTGGCCTTGCGCAGCCAGGTGACGCGCAATGCCTTCGTGCGCTCGACCAACCTATTCGAACGCAACACGCTCTACTGCAACTCGCTGTTTGGCGAATTTGACGAACCCGTCAACGCGGCTGACTACACCGAAGGCCGGTTGTGGTTGATGGATGGCAACTCGGTAACACCTGGCCACCCGCTGCTGGTCTATCGCGCCAGTGAAGGCGCGCGCGGCGCCATCACCACGGTGGACGGCGATCACCTGCTCACGGTACTGCGCATGCTCGGCAGGGACGAGGACCTGCAGATCCAGGTGGGCAATAATTGGATGGGCAAGGACGGCGTGGTTCGTCACGGTGCCCCGCCGACGGCCGCGACCGCAGCAGTGCTGCAAGCCTCGGCGCGCTACCCGTTCAGTGTGCATGGCGGCTATGGCGCGCATAAACAAGCTGAACTGATGCGCGATCATTATCCTGCGCTGCTCAGTCTGTTGCTGCTGCTTGGGGTAGTGGCCGGGAGTGTCGTGCGCTGGCAGATCCGCCGCGCCTCGTCGCCGCGCAGCGAGTTGGATCGCGCCCTGGAAGCAGATGAATTCCTGCCCTATTTCCAGCCCGTAGTACGCAAAGGCGACTATCGCTGGGCCGGCGCCGAAGTGCTGATGCGCTGGAATCACCCGCGCGAAGGCCTGGTGCGCCCTGATTTGTTCATCCCGTATGCCGAGCACAGTGGCCAGATCGTCGCCATGACCCGCGCACTGATGCTGCATACCGCCCAAGGCTTGGCGCCGTACGCAGCGCTGCTCGAAGACGGTTTCCATATTGGCATCAATATCACTGCCGATCATTGCCGCGACCTGCGCCTGCTCGATGACTGCCGGACCTTCCTGCAGCACTTCGAGCCAGGCCGGGTGAAGCTGACCCTGGAGCTGACCGAGCGCAAGTTGATCGAAGCCACGCCAGTGACCCTGGAGTTGTTTGAAAAACTCCACGAAATGGGCGTGATGATTGCCCTGGATGACTTCGGCACCGGCCAGTCCAGCTTGAATTATCTGCGCCAGTTCAACGTCGACTACCTGAAGATCGACCAAAGTTTCGTCGCCATGATCGGCGGCGATGCGCTGTCCCAGCACATCTTGGACAGCATCATCGAGCTGTCGACCAAGCTAGGCCTGGGCATTGTCGCCGAAGGGGTGGAAACCCAGACCCAACGCGACTACCTCGAACAGCGCCAGGTAGATTTCCAGCAAGGCTTCCTGTTTGCCCGGCCGATGCCGCTGGATGAGTTCCTGCGTGCCTTGGCCGCACAAAGCTCGCGGTTGCCGCAACCAGCGCGCCCTGAGATCATGCGCGGCTGATCCACCCGCTCATCTCCTGTAACCGAGGCATTCGTGTCAAAAGGCATTCTTTCGTCGGTCATGGCGTCGTGTTTGTTCGCCGTGATGTATTTCTACACCTCCTTGTTGGCACCGCTGGACGGTGAGGAGATCTTTGGCTGGCGGACCCTGCTGACCCTGCCTTGCCTGACCTTGTTCATGCTGGTCAGCAAAGACTTCAAACGGGTCGGCGAGCTTTTGGCCAGGGTGCGACAAACGCCGATGCTGCTGCTCGGCATGGTCGGCACCTCGTGGTTGATGGGCGTGCAGCTGTGGCTGTTCCTCTGGGCGCCGCTGCATGGGCGTAGCCTTGAGGTGTCGATGGGCTACTTCCTGTTGCCGCTGGCCATGGTCATGACCGGGCGACTGGTGTACGGCGAGCGTCTGTCTCGCTTGCAGAAAGTGGCGGTGAGCTGCGCAGCCCTGGGGGTGGGCCATGAGCTGTATCAGAATGGCAGTTTCGCTTGGGAAACCCTGCTGGTGATGATCGGCTACCCGATCTACTTCGTGCTGCGCCGACGCTGCCGCACCGATCACCTGGGCGGGCTGTGGTGCGACATGTGCCTGTTGCTGCCCTGGGCGCTGTACTTCGTGATCCAGGGGCCGCTGTCGGCGGCTGACCTGGTCGAACACCCAGGCTTGTACGGCTTGATCCCGCTGCTCGGGGCGATCAGTGCCTGCGCCCTGATCGCCTACGTGCTGGCCAGTCGGCTGTTGCCGTTCAGCCTGTTCGGGCTGCTCAGCTATGTAGAGCCGGTGTTGCTGGTGGGCGTGGCCCTGCTACTGGGCGAGACCATCGGCCCCGACCAGTGGCTGACCTACCTGCCGATCTGGGCCGCAGTCCTGGTGCTGGTGCTTGAAGGCTTCAAGCACCTGCTGCGTCAACGTCGGCGTTCGGTGTAAGGCGCACCTGACGCACGCGGCGCTCCTCCACCGCCACCACGGTCATGCTCCAGCCGTTCCAGGCCAGGCGGTCGCCGACCACCGGCAGCCGATCCAGCAGACTCATCACCAGGCCCGCCAGGGTCTGGTAGTCCTCAGTGGCACGCGCGCTGAAGCCAATGCGCGCCTGCACCTGGCTGAGGTTCAAGGCGCCACTGACGACGAAGCCACCCTCCTCCTCGATGATCGCCGGCCCCTCGACCTCGCTGGCGTCGGGTAGCTCGCCCGCAATCGACTCAAGGATGTCGGTCATGGTCAGCACGCCGGTGAAATCACCGAACTCGTTAACCACGAAAGCAATGTGCGTCGACTGGTTGCGCATCTGCTCCAAAGCGTTGAGCAGGGTGAAGCTTTCGAGCAGGTTCAGCGGCGCGCGGGCCATGCGTTCCAGGTCCGGCTGATTGCCGTCGAGCAGCTCCTTGAGCAACTCCTTCTTGTGCACAAAGCCCAACGGTTCCTCGATACGTCCATTGCGAATCAACGGCAGGCGCGAGTACGGCGAGTTGGCCAGGGCCTGGGTGATGGCTTCGGGCGCTTGCGCCAGGTCGATCGCATCGACTTCGGCACGCACCGTCATCACCGTGCGAATCGGCCGCTCGGCCAGGTTCAGCACGCCGCTGATCATCACCCGTTCGCGGCGATCGAACAGCACCTGCTCTTCGCCACCCTCGACCAGATCGGCGATCTCTTCACCGACCTCGTCGGCCTCGACCCGGCGACCGCCCATCAGGCGCAGTACCGCATGGGCGGTCCGCTCACGCAGCGGCCGATGCTGCTGCAAGCTGCGCTTGCGGCGGGCACGGGCCAACTGGTTGAACAGCTCGATCAGGATCGAGAAGCCAATTGCCGCATACAGGTAGCCTTTCGGGATGTGGAAGCCCAGGCCTTCGGCGGTCAGGCTGAAGCCGATCATCATCAAGAAGCCCAGACACAGCATGATCACGGTGGGGTGGGCGTTGACGAAGCGGGTCAGCGGTTTACTGGCGACAATCATGATGCCGATCGAGAAGATCACCGCAATCATCATCACCGACAAATGCTCGACCATACCTACCGCAGTGATTACCGCATCGAGCGAGAACACCGCATCGAGCACCACGATCTGCGCCACGATGGGCCAGAACGCGGCATGACGCAGGGCGCCACTGGATTGGGTGACATGGCCCTCAAGCCGTTCGTGCAGCTCCATGGTCGCCTTGAACAACAGGAACACACCACCAAACAGCATGATCAGGTCGCGACCCGAGAAGCTCTTGTCGAAGATCTCGAACAGCGGCGCGGTGAGGGTGACCATCCACGAGATGCTCGCCAGCAAGCCCAGGCGCATGACCAGCGCCAAGGTCAAGCCGATCACCCGCGCGCGGTCGCGCTGATGCGGGGGCAGCTTGTCAGCCAGAATGGCGATGAATACCAGGTTGTCGATGCCCAGTACCAGCTCGAGGACGATAAGCGTCAGCAGGCCCAGCCAGGCCGTGGGGTCGGCTAGCCATTCCATTAGCGGGTACTCACGAAGCAAGCGTCACGAGGACGGAGGGAGAAGGAAGGCCAGGATGGCCTGAAACTGGGAGGCTCCGAGAAGGTGCTCATACATACCTTGATAGAAAATACGGATGGAGATCCTACAATCACAGACGCTTTTTTTCACAGCGCGAAACTATTACAAAACCTGTAACAGCTGCGCATGCAGCAACCCTATCAGGGCACTTTTATTCAATACTCCGCCGCGCTTGCTGATCAGGATAGCGGACATCTTCCAACACGAGATGTCATCCATGAGCCTGTCATTGTCCATGGCCGCCTTCGTCCTGGCGGCTTCGATTTCACCGGGGCCGGTCAATATCGTCGCGCTTGGCAGCGGGGCACGGCATGGCCTGCGCGCCAGTCTCAGGCATGTGGTCGGAGCCAGCTTGGGCTTTTGCCTGCTGTTGATCGTGGTTGGCCTGGGCCTGCATGAACTGTTAGTACGCTGGCCCCTGATCGGTCTGGGACTGCACTGGGGTGGAGTGCTGTTCTTGCTGTACCTGGCGTGGCGACTGGCAAGTGACAAGGGTGGGCTCGGCAACCAGGGGGAGTTGCGCGCACCGTCGGCCTGGCACGGTGCGGCGATGCAATGGCTCAACCCGAAAGCCTGGCTGGCGGCGCTGGCTGGGGTGGGTGCCTATACCGGCGGTGAACAGCAGCTGTTGTGGCTGTTTATCTGGATCTATGGGCCGATCTGCTTCGTGTCGATCGCCAGCTGGGCCTGGGCTGGGAGTGTGATTGGCCAGTATCTGGGCAATCCAAGGTACATGAGGGTGTTCAATCGTACGCTGGCCGCGCTACTGGTTGCCAGTGCCCTGTATCTGGTTATGGAATGATGAACGTATTGTCTGTACCGGCCTCTTCGCGGGCAAGCCCGCTCCTACATGGATCGCGCTGTAGCGGTAGTTGTGGGATCGGTTCAACTGCGAACAGGCGACCTTACCTGACAGCCTGCCGATAATGCCCAGGCGTTGCCGCCAGGTGCTGCTTGAACGCCCGCTGCAAATGCGCCTGGTCAGCAAACCCCGCCTCCAGCGCCACCTCGGCAATCGGCCGGCCCACACGCAGTTGAGCACGCGCATGCTGCACGCGCTGATCCAACAGATAACCATGCGGAGTGAGGCCAAAACGCTGGCGGAACGCACGGATCAAGTAAGCACGCGACAGTCCGGCTGCAGCGCAGATTTCTTCAAGGCTCAACGGATCCAGTCGATGTGCGCGGATGAACGCAGCTGCGGCCTCAAGGCGCGGATGCTGCACAGATCGAGTGACCGAGGGGCGATCCAGATAGCCCGGCAATACCTGAAAGAAACCCGCTAACAGCGCCTCACGACCTGGCGTGTCGCCATCGAACAACCCCGCCAGCACTTGCAACAAGTGGCTGTACAGGGCTGGCGAGGTGCTCAGCGTTGCATCCGGCAGATTGATCCCCTGGGCCTGCAACCACGGCACATCGACGAACAACATCACATACGACCAAGGCTGGCCCTCGATCGGATTGCAGGCGTGCACCACGCCCGGCTTCATCAGCACCGTCGCCCCTGCTGCGACTTCATGACAGCTGTCGCCGGTCACATAGGTACTGCGCCCGCCGGTGATCACACCCATGGAAAAACTCTCATGAGAATGTGCGCCATAGCAGACCTGGCGCCCATCACCGACACGCCGCGCTTCGACGAATGGCAAAGCCGGATCACGCCAGAACCGCGACACCTCGATCATCGCCCTGCCCTCACTCGCCGCTGCCTTGCACCACCACCAGCAACTGCGCCTGCTGTGGCCCGACCGAACGCAGGCGGTGCGGCGTCTGGGCATTGAAGTGCAAGGCATCGCCCTGCTCCAGCAGCAGCCGCTCGGTCATGAAATCCACCTCGACCTGGCCTTGGTGGACGAACAGAAACTCTTCACCCTCATGCGCCTTGAAGGTCGGGTCGCTGAATTCGCTCGGCGGCTGGATCATGAACGGCAACAAACTGCGCAGGCCGACCTGCGAGGTCAACACCGCGTAGCCCGGCCCCTCACCGCTGCCCACCAGGGCCTGGCGCTCAGTGCCGCGCACCAGGCTGTAACGCGCCTCGCCTGAGGGATCATCGGCGAACAGCTCTTCGACATTGACGTTCAACGCCCGGGCAAGCTTGAGCGCCGTGGCGATGGAAGGGGTATTGAGCCCCCGCTCGACCTTGGACAGGTAGCTCTTGGTCATGCCGGCCTTGTCAGCCAGCACCTCCAGGGTAATCCCCAGTTTTTTTCTCAGCAGTTTCAGTCGGATAGACATGTGACGCAGCTTTCCCAGGCAAAACGCAGTTGCGCATGACACTTTGTGTCATATAAGATCATTTGTGTCATATGATTGACCGCCCTTCCACCGACCAAAGCAGTTAGGCGGGCAAGCAGTGACCTCTACCATCACGCCACCGAGGACCTCCCCCATGGCAACGACCCTGACTCACAGCAAAGACCAACTGGTGCGCCAGGCCCTGACGCAGATGCAAGGCTCGCTCGCCGATAATACGTGGACTGTACGGGAAAAGCTGGCCCTGACCTGCCGAATTCTGTTCGAGCATGGCCATGACTCGGGCCTTGCCGGACAGATCAGCGCCCGCGGCCCGCAGCCAGGCACCTTCTACACCCAGCAGTTGGGCCTGGGTTTCGACGAAATCACCGCCAGCAACCTGCTGCTGGTCAACGAAGACCTGCAAGTGCTCGAAGGCCAGGGCATGCCCAACCCGGCCAACCGCTTCCACAGCTGGGTCTACCGCGCCCGCCCAGACGTCAATTGCATCATCCACACCCACCCCACTCACGTCGCCGCATTGTCGATGCTGGAAGTGCCGTTGCAGGTCTCGCACATGGACCTGTGCCCACTGTATGACGACTGCGCGTTTCTAGAGGCCTGGCCGGGCGTGCCGGTTGGCAATGAAGAAGGTGAGATCATCAGCCAGGCGCTGGGTGACAAACGCGCCATCCTGCTCTCGCACCATGGCCAACTGTCGACCGGCAGCAGCGTCGAGCAAGCCTGCGTGTACGCCCAATTGATCGAACGCGCCGCACGCCTGCAACTGCTGGCGATGGCGGCTGGCACCATCAAGCCCATCGCCCCGGCGCTGGGCCGCGAAGCTCACGATTGGATCGACCGACCCAAGCGTCACGCCGCTGCGTTCAACTACTACGCGCGCCAAACCTTGCGTATCCATGCCGATTGCCTGAACTGACCTTTCAATGCCTTGCCTGCGGAGCCCACAACCATGACTACAGAATTTCACGGCATCATCGGCTACACCATCACCCCGTTCAGCAACGACGGCGAACAACTCGACCTGCCGGCACTGGGCCAGTCCATCGAGCGCCTGATCGCCTCTGGTGTGCACGCTATCGCCCCGTTGGGCAGCACAGGTGAAGGCGCCTACCTCAGTGACACTGAGTGGCAGCAAGTGGCCGAGTACAGCCTGGCGCAGATTGGCAAGCGGCTGCCGAGCATCGTCAGCGTCTCCGACCTCACCACTGCCGGCGCCATTCGCCGCGCGCGCTTCGCCCAGGCCCATGGCGCCGATGCCGTCATGGTCTTGCCGTCTGCCTACTGGAAGCTCAGCGCCACGGAAATCCTCCAGCACTACCGGGCGATTGGCGCTGCCGTCGACCTGCCGATCATGCTCTACAACAACCCTGCCACCAGTGGCACCGACATGCCGGTGGAGTTGATCTTGCGCATCGTGCGCGAGGTGGAGAACGTCACCATGGTCAAGGAAAGCACCGGTGACATTCAGCGCATGCACCAGTTGCAGCTGCGCGGCGAAGGCCAGGTACCGTTTTATAACGGCTGCAACCCGCTGGCGCTGGAGGCGTTCGTGGCGGGCGCCACAGGCTGGTGCACGGCGGCGCCCAACCTGATACCAGCGCTCAACCTGGGCTTGTACCAGGCGATTCGAGCGGGTGAACTGGAGCAGGCCAAAGCGCTGTTCTACCAGCAATTGCCGATGCTCGATTTCATCCTCAAGGGCGGTTTGCCGGCCACTATCAAGGCCGGTTTGGCGCTGACGGGGCTGGCAGTGGGCGAGCCGCGGCGGCCGGTGTTTGGCTTGGATGAGCAAGGGCGGGCGACATTGCGCGGAATGTTGGATGAGCTTGGCGTAGCGCTTTGAGATTTTGGGGCCGCTTTGCGGCCCATCGCAGGCAAGCCAGCTCCTACAGGGACCGCGCTCTGGAGGAGCTGGCTTGACGGGGCGCCCAACCGCTGCGATGGTCCGCAACGCGGCCCCAGAATCTAACTCACAAGGTCCAATCCAAGCTCAGCATCATGGTCCGCGGCTCCCCGTGGTACACACCGTTATAGAAACCGACGTTGTTGAAGTAGTGCTGGTCGAAGAGGTTCTTGACGTTCAGCGACGCAGACAGATGCTCATCGAACTGGTAGCGCCCCATCACCCCAACCACGGCGAATGCCTGCTGGGTGATACGGTCGTCGACGGTAACGATCTCACCCGCAGCATTGCGCCCCACCGGCCGTGAACCCTCGCCAAAGGTATCGCTCTGCCAGTCCAGGCTGGCCCCCAACGTCAGCTTTGGCAGTACCTTGTAAGTGCTGGAAAAGCGCACCAGGTTCAACGGCTGCTCGGTGTTCTTGCGTTGCTTGTCGCCATTGACCGCGTGGGTGTAGGTGTAGCCCAGCGTCAGTTGCCAGTCCGGCATCACCTCACCGGAAATCTCTGCCTCGAAGCCCTCGACGACTACCCCCTTGCCGCCAGACTTGTAGTACTGCTCGCCATTGGGCCCGCGTGGAATCGAGTCGTCGAGTTCGGGAACGTTGTCTTGCTTGCTGCGAAACACGGCGGTGCTCACGTTGGCGCGATCATCGAACACACTGCCCTTCAGGCCCACCTCATAGACCTTGCCAACGATAGGCTCCAGGTACTTGTCGCTGACATCCTTGAGCGTCTGCGGATTGAAGATATCGGTGTAGCTGACATACGCGGTGAACTGCTCGCTCAGGTCGTACAGCACCCCGGCGTACGGCGTCCATTGATCATTCTGGGTTTGTTGGCTGCGAGTAGAACGGGTCACATTGAGGTCGGCGTCGTATTTCCACGACTTGCTCTCGCTCTGCCAACTGCCATAGCGGCTACCGAGCACCAAATGCAGGCGGTCAGTCGGGTTCAGCCGGGTCGCGATGTAACCGGCTTTCTGCTTGGTGCTCGAACGCGACGAGTCCAGGCCGGTGTCGTAGTCGCTGAACTTGGGCACCGAGCCTAGGTATTTCCAGTCAGGGATCACGTCGTAGCCGGGTGGAACAGTACTACCGGCAAAGTGCGGTGAGCGGTTGCGCCGTTCCGAAACGCCGTAGCCGACCATGAAGTCGTGGCTGCGCCCCAGCAGTTGATAAGGGCCGGCCAGGTTGAGGTCCAGCGCGTCCATTTTCTCCTCGCCGGCAAAGTGCGAGTACCAGGCGCGCATGCCGCTGCGGTCCGCTGCGGGAAAGCCATTGCCGCCGTAGTACACCTTGCCGTCGGTGTCGCTCTGGCGATGGGTGTAGGCAGCCTTGAGTTTCCAGTCGTTGGCCAGCTGCTGGTCGAGGGTGATGAAGGCCGTCTGGTCTTTCAGCGGCCAGGACGACCAAGGCGCGGCCAGGTTGGTCGAGCGCGGCAGATGGGCCTTGCTGCCATCGGCGTTCCAGTAAGGCACCGTCCCCCAGGAGGAGCCCTGGACATGCTTGTTCTGGTAGTCATAGCCCACCGCCAACACGGTGCTGTCGGTCAGGTCCGCTTCAAGGATGCCGTACGCCACTTCACGCTGGGTGGCGTAGTTGTTCATATGTGACTTGGCATCCCGGTAAGCCAGCACCGTCCGCCCGCGCAGGCGGCCATCCCAGCCCAGCGGCCCGCCGACATCCAGGTAGCTGTAGTAGTTGTCAAAACTGCCAGCGCTGACGCCGCTCTTGACCGCCAGCTGATGGGTCGGGCGTTTGCGCACCATGGCGATGGTCCCGGAGGGATCCCCGGCGCCAGTGGTCAGGCCGGTAGCCCCGCGCACCACCTCGATGCGGTCATAGATGATGGTGTCCGAGTCCGACTTCAGGCCCGAGAAGGTGTTGAGCATCCCATCGATCTGGAAGTTGTTGATGGCGTAGCCGCGCGCGTAGTACGCCGGCCGCTCGGAGTCGTTGCGCTGCACCGTGACGCCCGTGACGTGGGCCATGGCTTCGGACAGGGTGCTGAGCTGGAAATCGTCGAGCTGCTGGCGCGTCAGCACCGAAACCGACTGTGGGGTTTCCTTGATCGACAGGTTCAAACGGGTGGCAGCGCTCATGCTACCGGTGGTGTAGGAGCCGGTGTGCTCAGTGGTGCTGCCCAGGCCCTGGGCGAGAATCTCGGTGGAGCCGAGCTCCAGCACCCCGTCCGCAGACCTCGGCTCGGTCTGCTCAGCCTGTGACAACGGGCTGATGGCGGTGGCACATAGACCCAGGGTGAGGGTCATGGAACGGCTAAGGGGCGCGACCATCGCTGCCATACTCCTTGTTCGATTTGATGAATGTCCTTGACTGCCGGGTTGACCGGCATTCCAGTGATAACGATTCTCGGTTGGGAATAGTTATCGACAAACCAACAAAATTCGAACACGAGCGGACTTCTTCTGCGCCCCTCCTCTTGCGATCGCGTCCGGCCCCCTGTAAGGAGGCCGGCGCGTTAAATCAAGGCATCACAGGCGGCACATACTGCAGCGTCGTGCCCAGCGCCCAAAGCAAGACCAGGACCAATGGCACATGCACCAACAGCTGGACGAACGAGAAGCCGATCAGGTCGCGCGCCTTGAGCCCCAGCACCCCGAGCAGCGGCAGCATGTAGAACGGGTTGATCAGGTTCGGCAGCGCCTCGGCGGCGTTGTAGATCTGCACGGCCCAGCCCAGGTGATAGTGCAGGTCATTGGCCACCAGCATCACGTAAGGCGCCTCGATGATCCACTTGCCGCCACCGGACGGGATGAAGAAGCCCAGCACTGCCGAGTACACCCCCATGAGCACGGCATAGGTGTCGTGCGAGGCGATCTGCACGAAGAAGGTCGAGATGTGGTGGGCCAGGGTCTGCTCATCCACACCCTTGACCTGGGTGAGGATGGCGGCGATCGAGCCATACAGCGGGAACTGGATCAGCACCCCAGTGGTGGTCGGCACGGCGCGGGTCACCGCATCGAGAAAGCTGCGCGGACGCCAGTGCAGCAAGGCGCCGAGCATGATGAACAGCAGGTTGTAGGTGTTCAGGCCGGAGATAGCGGTGATCGCAGGTTTGGTCGCGAACTCCTGGTACAGCCAACCGGCGGCCAGCGCCACCAACAGCAGGATCAGGATCGGGCTGTATTCCAGCCATTCGCCAGGACGGGTGCGCTGCGGCGGTGGCGGCGCGCTGAAGCTTGGGTCGACGCCGCACGCCTCGGCGCTGCGGGCGCTGCCCGGGCCAGGCGCGGTGGCATAGGCGACCACCAGCGAGACGATCACCAGCGCCGCCAGCAACACGCCGGATTGCCAAAGGAAAATGGTTTCGGTGAACGGGATCACCCCGGTAATGGACAAGATCGACGGTGGCAGGCTGGCAGGGTTGGCCTGCAGCTGCGCCGCCGAGGACGACAAGCCCAGCGCCCACACCGCCCCCAGGCCCAGGTAGGCTGCTGCGCCTGCTGCGCGGTAGTCCATCTTCAGGTCGGTACGACGGGCCAACGCGCGCACCAGCAAACCGCCAAACACCAGCGACAAGCCCCAGTTGAGCAACGAGGCGAGCATCGAGATCAGCGCCACCCAGCACACCGCCGAGCGGCCATTTTTGGGGATACGCGCCAGGCGATCGATCAGCCGCGCCGCCGGTGGCGAGCTGGCCACCACATAGCCGCCGATGACCACGAAAGCCATCTGCATGGTGAACGGGATCAGGCTCCAGAAACCATCGCCAAAGGCCTTGGCGGTGTCGGTCGGCTTGGCGCCCATCACCAATGCGCCGATACACACCAGCACTACCGCCAGGGCGGCGAACACCCAGGAATCGGGGAACCAGCGTTCAGCCCAGTTCGAGCAACGCAGGGCAAAACGAGCGGAGCGGCTGTCTTGGATTTCAGCGGCCACGGGATTTTCCTTTTATTGATTTTATTGGCTGTAACAAACGCAAAAACCGTGGAAGCGGGCTTGCCCCGCGATAGCGTGCCGACAGACAACACCCAGTTGTCCCGATCAACGCTATCGCGGGGCAAGCCCGCTCCCACGGTACTCAAGCGGATTTCAGAAGGTCATTTCCTGCACATCATCGGCCACGATCAGCTTGCCCGCGGTCTTCTCGATGATTTCCTCGACGCTCACCCCAGGCGCCGTCTCGCGCAGGATGAACGCGCCGTTTTCGATCTCAAGGTAAGCCAGGTCGGTCAACACCTTGCGGATGCAACCAGCACCGGTCAGCGGCAGGCTGCAGCGCGACAGCAACTTGGACTCGCCATCCTTGGAGGCGTGGGTCATGGTGACGATGATGTTGTCGGCGCCGGCGACCAGGTCCATCGCCCCGCCCATGCCCTTGACCAACTTGCCAGGGATCATCCAGGAGGCGATGTTGCCCTCCACGTCCACTTCGAACGCGCCCAGCACGGTGAGGTCGACGTGGCCGCCACGGATCATGGCGAACGATTGCGCCGAATCGAAGATCGAGGCACCGCGGCGGGCGGTGACGGTTTGTTTGCCGGCGTTGATCATGTCGGCGTCGAGTGTGCTTTCAGTGGGGAATTCGCCCATGCCGAGCAGGCCGTTTTCCGATTGCAGCATCACGTCCATGTCGGCGGGTACGTAGTTGGCCACCAGGGTCGGGATGCCGATGCCGAGGTTGACGTAGTAGCCGTCCTTCAGTTCACGGGCAACGCGTTGAGCCATCTGTTCGCGGGTCAGTGCCATGGTCTGGATCTCTTTGTTGTTCTGTGGACGGCGCTCAGGCCTTGACGGTGCGCTTTTCGATGCGCTTCTCGAAGGTGCCGACGATGACCCGGTCGACATAGATGCCCGGGGTGTGGATCTCGCTGGGCAACAGCACGCCAGGCTCGACGATTTCCTCGACTTCGACCACGGTGATCTTGCCGGCGGTGGCCGCCAGTGGATTGAAGTTTTGCGCAGTGTTGCGGTACACCACGTTGCCGTAGTGATCGGCCTTCCAGCCTTTGACGATGGCGAAGTCGCCGGTGATGGCTTCTTCGAGAATGTACTTGCGCCCGTTGAACTCGCGCACTTCCTTGCCTTCGGCAACCGGGGTGCCGTAGCCGGTGGCGGTATAGAACGCCGGGATGCCAGCACCACCGGCGCGCATTTTCTCGGCCAGGGTACCTTGTGGGGTCAGCTCGACCTCAAGCTCGCCGCTGAGCAGCTGGCGTTCGAACTCGGCGTTCTCGCCGACGTAGGAGGCGATCATCTTGCGGATCTGCCGGTCTTCGAGCAGCACGCCCAGGCCAAAGCCATCGACGCCGCAGTTGTTGGAAACCACGGTCAGGCCCTTGACGCCCAGACGCTTGATTTGCGCGATCAGGTTCTCGGGGATGCCGCACAGGCCAAAGCCGCCGGCCAGTACCGTCATGTTGTCGGTCAGGCCTTCGAGGGCCTGTTCGTAGGTTGCAACGCGCTTGTCCAGTCCGGCCATGCTGATCCGCCTTTGTAGTTGTTTGTGCGTACAGCCATCTTCACCGCTGGCGACTGATTTGTTAATTTTGTTTTCGTCATCGATTGATAACTTTTCCAAAACAAAGGTCAAGCCCCCGCATGAACGTCAAGCAGCTACGCGCCTTCATCACCGTGGCCAAGTATCAAAGCTTCGCCCAGGCCGGCGAGCACCTGCACGTCTCGCAACCGGCGTTGAGCCTGACCATCAAGGCGCTGGAGGACAACCTCGGCGGCGCCCTGCTCACCCGCACCACCCGCAGCGTCAGCCTGACCCCAGAAGGCGAGGTGCTGCTGCCGCTGGCCCGGCGCCTGCTGGCCGATTGGGACGACACTGAAGAAATGCTGCGCCAGCGCTTTACCTTGCAGCTTGGCCGGGTGTCGGTCGCGGCCATGCCAGCCTTTGCTGGCAACCTGCTGCCACAGTCGCTGAAAGTGTTCCGCCAGCGCTATCCGAAGGTGAACGTTACCGTCCATGACGTGATCAACGAACAGGTGCTGGAACTGGTGCGCCACCGGCGCGTCGAACTGGGCATTGGCTTCGAGCCGGACAACCTCGATGGGCTACGCTTTCATCCGCTGTACCTGGATCGCTTCGTCGCCGTGGTACCTGGCGACTCGCCGCTGGCCCGGCAGCCGCAAGTCACCTGGCAGCAACTGCTGGCCGAAGATTTCATCGCCTTGCAACGCCCGTCGGCGGTGCGCTTGCTGCTGGAGCAGAACATTGCCGCCGGGCACGGCAAGCTGACAGTGGCGTTCGAGAGCCATCAACTGTCGACCATCGGCCGCATGGTTGCCAATGGCCTGGGGGTCAGCGCGGTGCCGGCGCTGTGCATCAACCAGATGCAAGAGCTCGGTGCGCGCTGCGTGGCCCTGGTCGAGCCGAGCGTTGAGCGGCGCATCGGCGTCATGGCGCTAAGCGACCACAAGCTGTCCACCGCAGCCGAGGCGCTGCTCGAGGTCGTGTTGTGCAATACCCATCTACCGGAGGTGACATGCGTTCAGTAAAGCTTGCAGGCATAAGCGTTCCGGCCATTGGCCAGGGCACCTGGTACATGGGCGAAGATCCTGCTCGGCGCAGCGCCGAGGTGGCCGCCCTGCAGCAAGGCATCGAGCTGGGGCTGAGCCTGATCGACACCGCAGAGATGTACGCCGAGGGTGGCGCCGAGGAGGTCGTCGGCCAAGCCATGCTCGGCCGTCGCGAGCAGGTGTTTCTGGTCAGCAAGGTCTACCCGCACAACGCCAGCCAGCGTGCTCTACCGCTGGCCTGCGAGCGCAGCCTCAAGCGCTTGGGCACCGACTGCATCGACCTGTACCTGTTGCACTGGCGCGGCCAGTATCCGCTGGCAGAAACCGTGGAAGCCTTCGAGCGTCTGCGCGAGCAAGGCAAGATTCGCCGTTGGGGGGTATCCAACTTCGACCTCGACGATTTGCATGAACTGGCTAATAGCGACTGCGCCACCAATCAGGTGCTGTACAACCCGGCTGAGCGCGGGATCGAATTCGACCTGCTGCCCTGGAGCCAGGCCAATGGCTTGCCGACCATGGCCTATTGCCCGCTGGCGCAGGCCGGGCGATTGCTCAAGCATCCGCTTTTGGCCGAAATTGCCGAGCGCCTTGGGGCAACTCCTGCGCAAGTCAGCTTGGCCTGGGTGACCCGCTCTGATGGGGTGATTGCCATCCCCAAGGCGGTCAACCCGCGGCATGTGCAGCTCAATGCGGGGGCGGCTTCATTGAAATTGAGCGAGGAGGATCTGCGGGCGATTGACCAGGCGTTTCCAGCGCCGACACGCAAGCAGCGGTTGGCGATGGTTTGAGCGAGTAGTTGTTTGTCAGTGCCGGCCTCATCGCGGGGCAAGCCCGCTCCCACAAAACCCCGCGATGAGGGCGGTACTATAGAGCACAAGACCTCAATGAAAATCCCGGCTACGCACATCCAGCCCCAGCAACAGCGGGCTGACGTCCTCCAGCTTGCGCGCAATCAGGTGCCTGACGCCATTCTCCTGCTCCAGCCTGCCGCTGACCTTGAGTAACTGCGAGCCCACCAGCGCCCGCCGTTGGCGCTCGGCCAGCTCGCGCCAGACCACCACATTGACCATCCCCGACTCATCTTCAAGGGTGACGAATGTCACCCCGCTGGCCGTCTGTGGTCGCTGGCGGCCCACCACCAACCCCGCCACCGCAACGTGATCGCCATGCTCAAGATCGACCAGTTCACTCGAACTGCGACAGCCTAACGCCCGCAAGCGTGGCCTGAGCAAAGTCAACGGATGGGGGCCAAGTGTGGTGCCGAGGGTGTCGTAGTCCGCCAGCAGATCCTCGCCCACTGTCGGCGCGGGCAGCGCCACCGCGCGCTCAGGGCTGGCCTGCACCTCTGCGAACAAGGGTAATTGCGCCTGCACCGCAGCCACCTGCCAGCGGGCTTGATGGCGATCCTGGGCCAGCGCTCGCAATGCCCCGGCATCGGCCAGCCGGGTGCGCGCCCGGCTGTCGAGCTCAGCGCGCAGGCACAAGTCTTCGACATCGCGCCAGGGCCGCTGCGCCCTGGCCTGCTCAAGCCTGCGGGCATCGACTTCGGCAAACCCACGGATCTGCCGCAGCCCCAGGCGAATCGCCAAAGCGCCCTGCCCCAACGGCTCCAAGGTGCAATCCCAGTCACTGTGAAACACATCCACCGGACGCACCTCGATGCCCTGGCGACGGGCTTCTTGCAGCAACTGATCAGGGCTGTAGAAGCCCATCGGCCAGCTGTTGACCAAGGCGCAAGTGAAGATCGCCGGTTCGTGGCATTTCAACCAGCTGCTGGCATAGCAGAGCAAGGCAAAACTGGCCGCATGCGACTCGGGAAAGCCATAACTGCCGAAGCCTTTGATCTGTTCGAAAATGCGCTCGGCGAACGCCAGCTCGTAACCATTGCGCAGCATGCCCTTGAGCAGCCGCTCGCGGTGCGGCTCCAGCCCGCCATGGCGCTTCCAGGCGGCCATGCTGCGGCGTAGCTGATCGGCCTCGCCAGGGCTGTAGTCGGCGGCGACCATGGCCAGCTCCATCACCTGTTCCTGAAACAGCGGAACGCCCAAGGTGCGCTCGAAAACCGCTTTCAAGGCTGGCGAGGGATAGGTAATCGGCTCTTGCTTGAGACGTCTGCGCAAGTAAGGGTGGACCATGTCGCCCTGGATCGGCCCTGGGCGGACGATGGCCACTTCAATGACCAGATCGTAAAACGTGGTTGGTTTCAGACGCGGCAGCATGGCCATCTGTGCCCGCGACTCGATCTGAAACACGCCCATGGTCTCGGCGCGGCTGATCATGGCGTAGGTGGCGGGGTCTTCGCTGGGAATGGTGGCCAAACTCAACTGCCGACCACGATGCAGCGAGATCAGATCGAAACAGCGACGCAAGGCACTGAGCATGCCCAAGGCGAGCACATCGACCTTGAGCAGCCCGACCAGATCCAGATCGTCCTTGTCCCACTGGATTACCGTGCGCTCGGGCATGGCGGCATTTTCCACCGGCACCAGCTGGTCCAGCGGTTGCTCGCAGATGACGAAGCCACCGGGGTGCTGCGACAGGTGCCTGGGAAAACCAATCAACTCCCCGGCCAGCACCAGAATGCGCCGCAGCGACGGGCTCTGGGCCTCAAAGCCGGCCTCGGCCAGGCGCTCGGCATCGGGGATGCGATCACTCCAGCGGCCACAACACTTGGCCAGCGCGTCGACCTGATCGGCGGGCAGCCCTAGCACTCGGGCCACATCGCGCACCGCACCGGCAGCATGATAGGTGCTGACCACCGCAGTCAGTGCGGCGCGGTGCCGGCCATAACGACGGAACACGTACTGGATGACTTCCTCGCGGCGGTTGTGCTCGAAGTCGACGTCGATGTCCGGCGGCTCGTTGCGCTCGCGGGACAGAAAACGCTCGAACAACAAGTGGTGCTCCATCGGATCGAGTTCGGTGATACCGAGCACGAAACACACGACCGAGTTGGCCGCCGAACCGCGGCCCTGACAGAGGATCGACTGTTTGCGGGCGAAATCGACGATGTCGTGAACGGTAAGAAAATAGCTCTCGTAACCCAGCTCCTCGATGAGCGCCAACTCTCGCTGCAAAGCCTCGAGCACCTTGGCGCCTGGGCCATTCGGCCAACGCTTGGGTAAGCCCTGCTCGCACAGGTGACGCAGCCAACTGGCCGGGCTCTGCCCTGCTGGTACCAGCTCGCGGGGGTACTGGTACTTGAGCTGGCCCAGGTCGAACTGGCAGCGCTCGGCGATGACCAGGCTTTCAGCGAGCAGCTCGGGCGGATACAGCTCGCTCAATTGCGCCAAAGGACGCAGGTGGCGTTCACCATTGGCGAACAGATAACGGCCCGCCTCAGACATGCTGCAATGTTGGCGCACGGCGGTCATGCAGTCTTGCAGGGCGCGCCGACCGCGGCTATGCATGTGCACATCGCCGCAGGCCACCGCGCCAATCCCTAGCCGAGCGGCCAGTGCACGCAGGCGCGCCAGCCGGCCGGCATCATCGCTGCCCCGATGCAGGTGCACCGCTAGCCACAGGCGCTCGGCAAACAACGACTGCAGCCATTGGCCCGCTGCAGGCTCATCTGGATCGTCTGGGATCCACAGCGCGAGCAAGCCCTTGGCGTGGGCCTGAAGGTCATCGGCCAGTACCTGATACTCGCCTTTCTGTGCGCGCCGACGAGCGCGGGTGATCAGCGCACACAGGCTTTGATAGCCACTGAGATCCTCGACCAGCAACACCAGCTTGGGGCCATCCTGCACGCGCATTTCACTGCCGACGATCAAGCGCAGTTGATGCGCCTTGGCCGCCTGCCAGGCGCGCACGATACCTGCCAAGGTGCATTCGTCGGTAATGGCCAAGGCTTGATAACCTTGCTCACGGGCCCGTCGAAACAGTTCATCGGCGCTGGAAGCACCGCGCTGGAAACTGAAGTTGGACAGGCAGTGCAGTTCGGCGTAAGCCAGCGCTGTCATGCGAACCAGCCTTGCAGCCACAGCGGGCCGGGGGCGGCGAGGTCTTGATAAGCCCAGCCGCGCAAGCCTTCGCGGGTTTCGATGCGGTAGTAGTCTCGGCGCACATCGCCACCATCCCACCAACCCGACTCGATGCGCTCGGCCTGCCCCAACAATTGAACGCCAGACTCCGGCAGCCGCTGCGGTGCCGCCAATAACCAGCCCGGACGACTGCCTGGAGTGACTTGCAATGCCCCGCACGTTCCCTGGTCGGTCAACTGCCAGGCGCACTCCGGGCGATGATCGGCTTCGGCGCGCAGGCCCTTGACCGCCTCGTCGCCCAGACGTGCGCGCAACCGCTCGCGCAGTTGCGGCCAAGCTTGGGCCTGCTGCGCCCTGGGGTCGAACAGGGCCTGATGCTGAGGCACGAACGCTGGCAGGTCTTCGGCCAGCAGGCGCAGGTTACGCACCGGTGCCGGGATGCGCAGCGGCTCCAGCCGACCCCGCGCCAGCTCAAAGAGCATGGCTGCATCGCGTTCGGCCGATAGCAGGCCAACCATGAGCCGCGTGTCTGGCCCTTCGACGTGCTCCAGGTGCAGCTCGAAACGCTGCACGCCGCAGTCGCGGCCGGCCAGAAACGCAGCCAGGTCGCCGATCATCCGCCGCAAGGGGAACAATAAGGCCTGATGGGATTCGACGTCGAAATTCAGCTCTAGCCGCGTTTCGAAGCGATCCGGTGGTTGATAGAAATCCAGGCCCACGCTGCGCACGCCCAACAATTGATCCAGATGCAACTGCACCTGAGCGGCGAAGCGTCGAGCCAGCGCCTCACGCGGCAAGGCCATGACCTCGCCCAGGCGGCGCAAGCCCATGCGGGCGAAGGCCTGGGCGGTATCAGCGGGAAGACCGATCTTGCCAATAGGCAGCTGCAACAAGGCGGCGCGGGTCTGCTCGGCGCAGGTCACCGCCAAGCCATCATGGGCATTGGCGAGCATCCGTGCCGCCACCGGGTTGCTGGCAACGACAATCCGGTGACGCAGGCCCAACGCCTCCAGCTCCTGACGCAGGCGCGCTTCGAACAGCGGCCACGGCCCAAACAGTTGCAAGCTCGAACCCACTTCCAGAAGCAAGGCGCGTGGATAGTGCAGGCTCACCTGGGCGCTGAAGCGATAGGCCCAGGCGGCCAACAGTTGCTGGACCTGATCAACCCGCGCAGGATCGACCTCAACGCAAGTAAAGCCATCGGCCAGTGCCCGTGCGGCGGTCAGCGTCTGCCCGGCGCGCAGGCCCAGCTTCGCTGCTGCGCAGTTGACCGATTGCAGCACCCGGCGCTGGCTCGGGCCACCCATCAAGACCAAGGCGCAGTCGGGCTCATCACGCTCGCGCAATACCGTATCCAGCGCCAGCTGAGGAAAGACAATGCAGGCCCAAAGCATACTTCACCCTCAGTGAGCTGAGCTGGCGATGGGCGCAGCAGGCGGCATGCCACCCCGGCACTTGAGCACCCGCCATTGGGCCGGACGGGTATCGATCGCCAGGCGCAGCGCCGCAGGTGAAGGGTTGTGCGCAGCCTGCTGCGGTCGGCAGGCAAAGGCCAGCGCCTGGCCGGTTTCGGCTGCCACCTGCAAACGGCGCAAGGCCCGGTCATCTGCACGCTCGGGCCAGCACAGCACCGCTGCGCAACTGCCGGAGCGCAAACATTGCTCGGCAGCCCACAACGCGTCTGCGGGCTCGGCCTCGATCTGCACCAACCAGCGCAAATCCACCCCCGCCGCTTGCCAGGCAGGTGCGTAGGGTATGAACGGCGGCGCTACCAGCACCACCCGGCCACCTTCAGCAGTCAACCGCGCCAGGCTTGGCCAAAGCAACTGCAGCTCACCACAACCGGGGCTGGCCAGCAGCAACTCACTCAGCGCCGAAGCGGGCCAACCGCCTTCCGGCAGCCGCTGGTCCAGGCTCATATGCCCGGTCGGTTGCAGGCCGAGCGGGCGTGCCTGGGTTTGCCGACCACGCCAGATCCGCCGCTGATCGAGCAAGCCGTCCAGATCGACAACCGCGCCCATCAGTCACGCCTCAACAGGCCGCAGAACACACCTTCGATAACCAACTCACGCTCAGGCCCTACCTCGATCGGAGCGTACGCCGGGTTACGCGGCAGCAACCGATAGCCGCCGGGGGTACGTTGCAGGCGCTTGATGGTCACCTCGCCGTCCAGCCGGGCGACGACGATCTGCCCATCGCGGGCCTCGCCTTGTTGGCGGATGCCGACCAGGTCGCCATCGAAGATGCCGTCATCGATCATCGACTCCCCGCGCACCTTGAGCAGGTAATCGGGGGTGCGACGGAACAGGCTGGGGTCGAGCAGCAGCTGTTCGTGGATGTCCAGGTCAGGGCCGATTGGCGCACCGGCGGCCACTTGCCCGAGCACGGGCAGTTCGAGGATTTCCGGGCGGCGCAACGGCTCGGCCAGGCGAATGCCACGCGCCTGGTTGGGCGTGACGTCGATGTATCCAGCCTGGCACAGGGCGGTGATGTGCTTGCGCGCCACGCTGCGCGAGGCAAAACCGAAGCGCTCGGCGATATCGGCCAGGCTCGGCGGTTGGCCATGATCGGTGATGCGCTCACGGATGAAGGCCAGGATGGCGCGGCGTTTGGGGGTCATAGTGTCCATGGAGCACATTTGTACTCTTTTTGGAGAACACTGAACAGCCCCCTTCGTCGTCGGCTTTGGCTATGATGCTCAGGATTAAACGTTTAAGCCCTTGGAAGCCCCATGCTCAATGCCCTGCTGTTCGACCTCGATGGCACCCTCACCGATACCGACACCTTGCACCTGCAAGCCTTCCGCCAGCTGTTGCACGAGTACGACGGCCGCCAGCTGAGCCAGACCCAGTTCGATGACCAGGTCAGTGGACGGGCCAATGGCGCGCTGTTCAAGGCGTTGTTTCCACAGGCCACGAGCCAGCAGTGCCAGGCACTGGCCGACCGCAAGGAAGCTTTGTTTCGCGAGATGTCGCCGCAGTTGCAACCGCTGCCAGGCCTGTTGCGCCTGCTCGCACATGCCCAGGCGCAGCACATCGGCATGTGCGTGGTAACCAATGCGCCACGCCTGAACGCTGAGCACATGCTCAATGCCATGGGTTTGGGCGAGCGCTTCGAGCATGTGCTGGTGGCCGAGGAGCTGGCCCGTCCCAAGCCTGATCCGCTGCCCTACCTCACTGGCCTGCAGCAGCTCAATACCAGTGCCAGCCAAGCGTTGGCGTTCGAAGATTCCCTGCCCGGCGTACAGGCTGCCAGCGGCGCCGGGATCTTTACCGTGGGCATTGCCACCACGCAGACCCAAGAGCGCTTGCTGGCTGCTGGGGCGCAATTGGTGATCGACGATTTCAATGATCCGCGGCTTTGGGCGTTGATTGAATCCATGCATCCTTGAACATTGAACTCACAATCGTGATTGCAATTTGTCACCCTGCGCCAGGGCTACCCAGCCAAATCACATAGGCCCATGTGGGGGGGGCGGCGGCGCTCGATCTCGACGGCGTTTTCGGGCGCCGCCACTCCAATACCCGTCCGTCGCTTACCCAAGCCCAACCTGTCGAATCCCCCGCTCGCCGCTCGACCAGTGCTGAACCCCACAGCCTGGAGCCCACGCCATGAGCAACTCAGATCCCAAGCACGAGGTGGTCTCGCGCAGCCAATGGCTCGCCGCGCGCCGCCAACTGTGGCTGCATGAGAAGGCCTTCACTCACCAACGCGATGAACTCAGTGCCGCCCGCCAAGCCCTGCCCTGGGTCAAGCTCGAACACGACTATCGCTTCCATGGCCCCGAGGGCGAAGTCGATCTGGCCGCGCTGTTCGGCGGGCGCAGCCAGTTGCTGCTGTACCATTTCATGTTCGTCGAAGGCTGGAGCGAAGGCTGCCCTGGCTGTTCATTCCTTGCCGATCACTTCGACGGTGCCAACCTGCACCTGGCCCACCACGATGTCGCGCTGGTCGCCGTGTCTCAGGCGCCCTATCCCGAGTTTCAGGCGTTTCGCAGGCGCATGGGCTGGCAGTTCCCCTGGTATTCATCGCACGGCAGCAGCTTCAATCGCGACTTTGCGGTCAGCGTCGCCACCGATGGCAGCGAGCAGTACAACTATGAACCCTACCAGGGCGATGAGAGCGAGCTGCCTGGCCTGAGCGCGTTCTACCGTGCGGCTGATGGCCAGCTGTATCACACCTACTCGACCTACGCCCGTGGGCTGGACATCCTGGTCGGGGCGTACAACTTCCTCGACTTGGCCCCGCTAGGGCGCAATGAAGGCGGGACGATGGACTGGGTGCGTCACCATGATCGCTATGAGCAGCAGCCGGGTAAGCCGCACTGCTGCCATGACTGATTCACAAACTCACACCCAACACCTGGCGCAGCGACTCGCTGCGCTGATCGTCCGCCGCACTGACCAAGGCGAAGTTATAGGCGCCATGCGACCAATAGCGCGCCTCCAGCTGGCCATCGGTGCGTTGGCCGCTGGGCATCTTGTCAAAACGCTCGCCGGGCGAGCGCAGGAACAGGCTGATGCGCTGGCCCTGGCGGTCCTGGAACACCAATAGCGCCGCAGGGCCCTGCTCGTTGCTCAAAAGCCGCGCGCCCACCGGCTGGAAGCCATAGCCTGCCAAGTCAGGTAACTGGCCGACGCGGTTGAAGTGCCGGCCCAGCCACGCCTGCAACTGGGCCGGATCGCTGGCCTGGATGTCCAAGGCGCTGGTGCCGACGAACAAGCGGTGGGCCTGGACCGCATCGGCCATCGGCAGGTCACTGGCAACCAACGTGGCCTGGCGCGCCTGCCAGCCCCCCAGCCCACCTACCCCGAGCGCCAGCAGCAGCACCGCGGCACTGGCCAGCCGGCGTTGACGGCGCTGACGCACACGCCGGCGTACCTGAGCAAGATCCAGGTGCGGCCCTGGCGCCAGTTCGCCCATCCCCGCCAAGGCTGCCCGCAAGCGGCGGGCGTCACTGCGCCAGGCTTCGATCCGCGCAGCCTCGTGTGGATTGGCCGCCAGCCACGCCTGCACTGCCGCCCGACGGGCAGGCTCCAGGCGCTCGTCGACGTAGGCATGCAACTCGTCCTCGGTGGGGATCAGGCGTGTCATTTGAGTCTCCGCAAGGCCGGGGGCGTCGGGTTGCCCTCGGTCAGGTCACGCAGCGCGGCGCGGGCGCGCGACAAGCGCGACATCACCGTACCGATGGGAATGTTCAAGGCCACGGCGGCCTCTTTGTAGCTCAGCCCCTCGACGCTCACCAGCAACAGCAAGGCGCGCTGCTCGGCCGACAATTGGCCGAAGGCCTGCAGATCGGCCTGGGCGAGGATGATGTCTTCGGTGTTGTCGCCCAGCGGCTCACTGCCCTGCTGCGCCCGGCCGAACCACGCCAGCCAGCGGGCGTGCAGGCGATCACGGCGTTTACCATCGAGAAACAGCCGGTACAGGATGGTGAACAGCCAGGGCCGCAGGGCGTCGGCCTCGCGCTGCTGGCGGCCACGGCTCAGGGCGCGCTCGACCGTAGCCTGGACCAGGTCGTCGGCGCTGGCCGATTCGCGGGTCAGCCACAAGGCGAAGCGGCGCAGACGCAGGAGCAGCTCGCGCCACTGATGTTCGTCCAGATCGTGCATGGTGAGGTCCCGGCCCATGGGCTGTCAGTGTAAGGGGCAAACGCCTTGCGACGAAATCTATTCCCAAGCCGGTGGAATAAATTTCCCCCTGCCACGTCGTACCGGCACATTCACCCACCCGGACCTTGCACATGAACACACCCCTGAGCGGCCCGGCCAAGGCCTGGCGCCTGGCCGGCATTGGCGCCGGCCTGCTGGCCGTGAGCGCCGGCTTTGCCTATGCCGCTGGCTGGATCGGTAGCCCCGCGCTAACGCCGCAACGCATCATCGACACCTTCGAAGCCCAGGCCGGACATCATCCGGGTTATCGCAAGAACCACGCCAAGGGCGTATGCGTCAGCGGCTATTTCCAGAGCAGCGGCCAGGCCGCATCCCTGTCCAGCGCGCGGGTATTCGCCCAGCCGCGAGTGCCGGTGATCGGCCGCTTTGCCATTGGCGGCGCCAACCCCTCCACCCCCGATACCGGGGTGCCGGTGCGTAGTCTGGCGCTACAGTTTTCCAGCGATGATGGCCAGGTGTGGCGCACCGGCATGAACAATCCGCCAGTGTTGGCGGTGAGTACTCCCGAAGCCTTTTATGAGCAGGTCTTGGCCATGACCCCCGACCCTGCCACGCGCAAGCCCAATCCTGCGCGGATGCAGGCGTTCTTCGCCGCACATCCCGAGAGCACGGCGTTTCGCCAGTGGGCGGCTGGATACAAGCCCAGCGACAGTTTCGCCAGCACCCACTATCACAGCATCAATGCCTTTCGCCTGATCGACGCGAACGGCTCATCCCAGCCGGTGCGCTGGCAGGTCGAGGCGCAGACGCCGTTCGCCGCCCTGCCCGCCCAGGTCGAGGACAACCGCTACCTGCAGCACGACCTTGCCCAGCGCCTGAAGCAAGGCCCGCTGCGCTGGACCTTGCGCCTGGTGCTGGCCGAGCCTGGCGATGCGGTGGACGACCCTGCCCGGCCTTGGCCTGCCGAACGGCGCAGCATTGATGCCGGCACCCTGGTCATCGAAACCGTCGATGCCCCCGAACAAGGTGCCTGCCGCGACCTGAACTTCGACCCGCTGATCCTGCCCCATGGCATCGAGCCTTCCGCCGATCCGATCCTGGCCGCTCGCTCTGCCGCGTATTCAGAATCCTTCAATCGGCGCAGCCGCGAATCGCTCGACACCGGAGCCCGCCCATGAAACCGACCACCTTCCACCCCCTGGCCCGCCTGCTGCATTGGCTGATGGCCGTACTGATCGTGGCCATGCTGTTGATCGGCGTGAGCATGGTCGGCGACCTGTCCTTGCGCCACCCGGTGATGGTCGAGTTGCACAAAGCCACGGGCCTGGCCTTGCTGGCCTTGGTGCTACTGCGCATTGCCCTGCGCCTGACCCTGCCGCATCCACCACTGCCCAGCGATATACCGCCACTCCAGCGCCTGGCAGCCGGCGCTTCGCATCTGCTGCTGTATGCACTGATGCTGGCGATGCCGCTGCTGGGCTGGGCGATGCTCTCGGCCGGCGGCTATCCACGCCCGTTGCAATTGCCAGCGATTGCCCCGCATGACCTGCAGCTGTATGCGATCTTGCGCACTGCTCACGGCTGGGCCGGCTATCTGTTGTTCGCCACCATTGTGCTGCACCTGGGCGCGGCGTTGGTGCATGCCCTGGTGCGCCGCGATGGCGTGTTGCGTAGCATGTGGCCAGGACCTGTACGTCGCAGCGAATGAGCGCTGAGTGAGCGGCCAGGGTCGACATATGTAAATAATTATTACTAACATCGACGCTCATTTCGTCGTATCGCCCTGGACTGCCCATGAATGCCGCAAAGGATCCTGCTTCTCTGAAACCCGCCAGCACCCTGGATTTGCGCCCACTGTTGCTGGTCAACATGGCCTGCACCATGTCGATGATGGCCTTCGTCGCCCTGATCGGCCCGATCGCCCGCTTGCTCGGCCTGGCCACCTGGCAAGCCGGCGCCGCGGTGACCGTGGCCGGGGTGGTCTGGGTGATGCTCGCCCGTCCCTGGGGGCGCGCCGCCGACCGTTATGGCCGGCGCCGGGTGCTGCTGCTGGGCAGTGCTGGTTTTACCCTGGCCTATTGGCTGCTGTGCCTGTTCATCGACGGCGCCCTGCGCTGGCTGCCGGGGGCGTCACTGGCGTTTCTCGGCCTGATGCTGGCGCGCGGCATGATCGGCGCCTTCTACGCGGCCTTACCGGTGGCGGCTAACGCCCTGGTTGCCGACCACGTCGAACCGCAGCAGCGCGCCCGCTCCATGGCTGCGCTGGGCGCGGCCAATGCCGTCGGCCTGGTGCTCGGCCCTGCCGTGGCGGCGCTGCTGGCCCGGCACAGCCTGAGCATGCCGTTCTGGATCATGTCGCTGCTACCAGCGACGGCGTTCGTGGTGCTGCTGTTCAAGCTCAAGCCCCAGCCGTTGGCGCAGGTCCATGCGCCAAACCCGGTGCGCCTGGCCGACCCACGCCTGCGCCGGCCACTGTTGGTGGCATTCAGCGCCATGCTCAGCGTGACGGTGTCGCAGATCACCGTCGGCTTTTTTGCCCTCGACCGCCTGCAACTGGGCTCGACCGAAGCCGCCCAGGCTGCTGGCATCGCCCTGACCACGGTCGGCGTGGCGCTGATGCTGTCGCAGATCCTCCTGCGCCGGCTGGAGTGGCCGCCGCTGAAGATGATCCGGGTGGGCGCCAGCATCTCAGCCCTGGGCTTCGCGACCGCGGCGCTGGCGGGCAGTGCCGAGTGGCTATGGGCCTCGTTCTTCATCGCCGCCGCCGGCATGGGCTTTGTCTTCCCGGCGTTCTCGGCGTTGGCCGCCAATGCCATGCACGCCTCTGAACAAGGCGCCACTGCCGGCTCCATTGGCGCCGCCCAAGGCATGGGCGCGGTGATCGGGCCGCTGGCCGGAACCCTGGTCTACGCCCTTGATCCACGCCTGCCGTTCGTCGCCGTGGCGGTGTTGTTGCTGCTGGTCGGGCTGTGGCCAATGCCCGCTGAGCCGCGCCGCTGACAAGCACTGCGCGTGACCGCCAAGAGTGTGTTTTAATGCGTCGCTTATTATTTTTTACACCTGTGAAAACACTTCACCTGCACACTCTTTCAGTTAAAAAAGGCGGCTATGGACACGGGGACACGACTCAAACTGGTGCGTGAACGCAACAACCTCTCCCAGCGGGAGCTGGCTCGTCGCAGCGGCCTGACCAACTCGACCATCTCGCAGATCGAGCAGAACCGCGTCAGCCCTTCGGTCAGCTCCCTGAAAAAACTGCTCGAAGGGATCCCCATGTCCCTGGCCGAGTTCTTCAGCTTCGACGAGCCGGTGCGCGAAGAGCGCTTCGTGTTCCGTGGCGGCGAGCAGCCCGACCTGGGTCGCAACGGCCTGCGCATGCTGCTGGTCGGCGCCAGCGTCGAGGGCCGGCAGATGCGCATGCTGCGTGAGCTGTATGCCCCAGGTGCGGACTCGGGCGAGCCGATCGTTCACGCCGAAGGCGAGGAATGTGGCCTGGTGACCCGTGGCACCATCGAGCTGTGGGTCGATGGCCAGGTCAGCGTGCTCAACTCTGGCGATGGCTACTACATCCCCACCACCTTGGCGCACAGCTTCAAGAACATCGGCCAGGACGAGGCCGAGATCATCAGCGCCAACACCCCGGCCAACTTCTGACCCAAGCCATGGATGCGCCGACCAGCCGCCAGGTCTATCAATGCCTGCGTGATGCTGCGCTTGGCGTACAGCCTGTAGACATCCGAGCCCGCCACCCCAGCGGGCAAATCGAGATAGAGAGCGGCGGCTGGCAGTTGACCCTGGTGCTCGACGGCGAAGGGCTTGCCCATTGCCTGCATTGCCGCAGCCCGCAAGGGGTTGAAGGGTCGGTCGAGCGCTGGCAGCGCTACGGCACCAATCCAGTCGACCTGCTGAGCCTCTGGGAGCGCACCCAGATCGAGCGCCTGTTAGCCCAGGCTTGAACCGCCAGCGCCGGGCGCTTATAGTCGCCAGCGGCGCACTCCGACGCCTCCCGTCCGCGGAAAGGGCTGCGCCCAGGAACCTGCTTGGAACATCGCCCATGACGACTCCAGCCTGACAGCGGACAAGGCTCGCCAAGGAGTTCGCATGTCTGTTACTACCCAGCCCGACAACGGCCGCCTCAACCTCGAGCAACAACGCAAACGTGCCAAAGAACTGCTGCAGCGCCTGCGCAGTGGCCAGGCCGATGAGCGTCTGCGCAGCCTCGACCCGCAGCGTCCGCCGCGCCTGGCCGATGCCCAATACCTGATCGCGCGCGATCTGGGCTTTGCCAGCTGGCCCAAGCTCAAGGCCCACTGCGACGCCCTCGCCTTTGCCCTCAAGCACCCTGACTTCGTCGCCAGCGACACGCCCGACACCTGCCATTGGCGCTGCGGCAACGACATCCAGCACAGCCTGCGAGTGGCCGGTTTCAAAGGCCAGTTGCAGATGTACGCCGACCCGCTGTGCATGGGCCCAGTGCCACAGCTCGATGGCCCCAGCTACCGCGCCGTACGGGCAAATTTCATCAGCCACGCGTTCAATATTGCCCCTGAGCAAGCCCGCCAGCGCCAGGATAATGAGTACGCCGCCCTGGCCCGCTTGAGTCAGCGCATGCCCGGTGTGCTCTGGTGTGAAGCCGACGCCTATGACCAGCTGTTTTTGCTGCGGGTGCTGGCCCAGCCTGAGCAGGTGCCGGAGAACCTCAGCCTGATCGCCATCGACCAGGTGCCCGGGGTGCAGCGTTTTATCGGCATTGGCCAACTGGCGCCCGAAGTGCTGGCTTGGCTGTGGCCCCAGCGCAGGCCAGTGGACGCTGCCATGCTGATATTGGCCCGTGACGCATGGGCTGCGTATCGCGCCCCCTCACCACAGGCGTGGGCGGCACTCGCCCATGCTCGCCACGCCGCCCTGCCGCTGCTCGGCCCAGCGCTGCTGCGCCAATTGCAGGAGTTGCCCGGGATCAACGACGGGCTGTCGTTGACTGAGCGCCTGACCCTGCAGATTCTGCGCGATCAAGGACCGATGCCGATGGGCAAGGTGTTTGCGGTACTGATGATGGAGCGCGAGCCGCTGCCGTTTCTCGGTGACATGATGTTTTATGCCTTGCTGCGGCCACTGATCGACGGCCCTCGACCGCTGATTGACCAGGCCGATGCCCAGCTCGCCTGGCCGCAGCGCACCATCAGCCTTACAGCCCTGGGTGAGCAGGTCTTGGCCGGGCAAGCCTATGGCCTGGACATGATCGGCTGCGAGCGCTGGGTGGGCGGTGTGCGGTTGCAGCCCGGTGAGGGCCACTGGGCTTTGGATGAAGCCCTGCAACCGGTTTGGCGCGGCTGATTTGAGTTGATTCAGCAGCGACCTCTTCGTGGGCAAGCCCGCTCCTACAGGTAGCCCGCTAGCCTACAGATCAGCGCGGGCCCTGTGGGAGCGGGCTTGCCCGCGAAGAGGCCGCCACTGACGAATCAACCCAGACCGCTCACACCAGCGCTTGCTCGACAAAATCCAAGCGGTCCTGACCAAAGAACATCTGCCCCTCGACAAAGCAGGTCGGCGCGCCAAATACGCCACGCGCCACCGCTTCTTCGGTCACCTGCTTGAGCGCCTGTTTGACCTCGACCTGACTGGCCAACGCGCGGAACTGCTGCGGATCGAAGCCAGCGGCGTCCAACGTGGCATCGAGCACCGGCGCATCACCCAGATTGAGCCGCTGTGCCCAGAGCGCCTTGAACAGTACCGCCAGCAACGCCTCGAATCGCTCAGGTGCATGCAACTGGGTGGCAACCAGCCCACGCATCAAGCCCAGGGTATTGATCGGGAACCCCGGCGGCAGGCCAAACGGCACCCCATAGCGTTCGGCATAACGCTGCAGGTCGACGAACATGTACTTACCCTTGGCCGGCACCATCACCGGCGAGGCATTGCCGGTTGCCTGGAACACCCCGCCCAGAAGCATTGGCCGATACGCCAACTCGGCGCCATGCCGCGCACAAAGTGCCGGCAGCTGGGTCCAGGCCAGATAACTGGCCGGGCTGCCCAAATCGAAGAAAAACTCGACACGTTTGCTCATGCTGCTGTCCTTGTTCGTGAGAAGGGTTTACCAGCGCTCGACCCACGGGCGCAGGTCGAGCTCGAAGGTCCAGGCATCACGCGGCTGGGCATGCAGGAACCAGTAGCTGTCGGCGATATGGGCAGGATCGAGGATGCCGTCCTGGTCCTTAAGGGCGTAGCGCTCAGGGAAGTTGTCGCGGATGAACGCGGTGTCGATCGCACCATCCACCACCACGTGGGCGACATGGATATTGCGCGGCCCCAGTTCCCTGGCCATGCTCTGGGCCAGCGCCCGCAAGCCGTGCTTGGCCGTCGCGAAGGCGGCAAAGCCTGCAGCGCCGCGGGTGCCGGCGGTGGCGCCGGTAAACAGGATAGTGCCGCGCTCGCGGCTGACCATCCGCTTGGCCACCGCCTGGGCGGTGAGAAATCCGGCAAAGCAGGCCATCTCCCAGATCTTGAAGAACTTGCGCGGGGTCTCTTCGAGAATGCTGCATGGCACATTGGCGCCGATATTGAAGACAAACGCTTCGATGACACCGATATCGCGCTCGATGGTTTCGATCAGCGTCGCCACCTGTTCTTCGTTGCGCGCATCAGAGCTAAACCCATGCGCCTGACCGCCGCTGGCGCGGATCTCGTCCACCAAGGGCTGCAGCTTGTCGGCGCTGCGCCGGGTGACACAGGCAATGTAGCCCTCGCGGGCAAAACGCTTGGCGATCTCGCCGCCCGTGGCATCACCGGCACCAATCACCAGCACGACTTTTTGTTGTTCTGTCACGCACACCTCCATTGATGAACGATCATTTAGTAAACGAACGCTATGTTATGATCGCCCCCATCGTCAAGCCCGCGCGCTGAGGTTTTCACATGCGCTACTCCACTGAACACAAGCAGCAGACCCGCGAGAAGTTGCTGGCCAGCAGCGGCGCGCTGGCCAAGCGCGGCGGCTTTGCCACCACGGGCGTTGCCGGGCTGATGAACGCCATCGGCCTGACCGGCGGCGCCTTCTACAACCACTTTGCCTCCAAGGACGATCTGTTCACCGAAGTGGTGCGCCGCGAGCTGAGCAACAGCCCTCTCGCCCGCCTGGCCGAGCGCGGCGCCGACCGCCAGCGTTTGGCCCGCTGCCTTGAGCAGTACCTGAGCCTGGCCCACTTGCGCGATGCCGAGGGCGGCTGCCCATTGCCGCCGCTTGGCGTGGAGATCGCCCGCGCCGAGCTGCCGGTACGCGAACAAGCCGAGCATTGGCTGGTGGCCCTGCACAGCGCCTGGAGTACCACCCTGGAAGACCCCGAGCTGGCCTGGGCACTGATCAGCCAATGCGTCGGTGCGCTGGTGGTCGGGCGCATGCTAGCCAGCGCAGAGGTCCAAGGCCAGGTCCTGGAGGCCAGCCGCAGCTTGGTTGGCAGGGCGCTGAATGAAACGCGCTAGCCTGCTGCTGGGCCTGACCCTGGCGTTGCCCGCCGCAGCCGATAACGCGTGCCCGCCAGGGCAGTACCAGGTGTGCCTGATGGGCTGTTTCTGCGCGCCGATCGACCCTGGGCAGGCCGGCCAGATCCTCAAGGATGTCGAGCTGATGGCCTCCTCCAGCCTGGTCTTCGCCCTGCGCCAGGCGCGTGATGAAGCCAACACCCAGGGCACCGAGCCAATCCCGCTGCATATCCGTGCCCAGCTCGAAAGCTGGTACGACTTCGCCGTGCTCGATGCTGCGCGCTTTCGGGTCGGCAATGAACAGCAAATCAGCGCCGCCAATGCCCTGCTGCAAAACCCTGATGTCAACGCGGTGACCCTGATCGACACCATCATTTTTCGCCATGCCCAGGACGCCGACGACAATGTCGCGCTGTGGGCCCACGAGCTCAAGCATGTGCAGCAGTATCAACAATTGGGCGTGGAAGAGTTCGCCCGGCGCTACACGCGCAACTACGACGAGCTGGAGGCGCCGGCCTACACAGTCGAAGCCGAAGTAGCCAAGGCCTTGCGCGAGCGCCGTTCGGGGCAGGCGCGCTGAGCGCCAGCCCGTCGCAGGCTGACGTCAGCTGGCGCTGAAACGGGGAATCGCAAGCCCCAGGCTCTCGCGCAGGGTCGTTCCTTCATAGGCCGTTCGGTACACCCCACGCTCTTGCAGCAATGGCACCACCTCCTGGGTAAAGCGGCGCAACTGCTCCGGATGGCCGATGTAGATGTTGAAGCCATCCAACGCCCGCGCCTCGAACCATTCGGTCATCTTCGCCGCCACGCTCTGCGCCGAACCGACGAACGCCCCTGGGCGCAGCTGGCGACCGAACTCGACCGCCTGGCGCAGGCTCAAGCCCTTGTCCTGGGCCTGCTCGGCAATGCGCTTGGCATTGGTGAAGAAGCTGCTGCGCGCGTATTCCAGGCTCTGTTGCGGGAAAGGTGCATCCAGCTCGTACTGGCTGAAGTCGTGCCAGCCGAAATTGCGCCCGAACTCCTTGAGCGCCAGTTCGAAGCTGTGATCGAGCTGATGGTAATGCCGCTCGATTTCGCGGGCATGTTCATCGGTGTCGCCGACATAGATTTCCGCGCCGGGCAACACCAGCAGTTGCTCCGGATCGCGCCCCAGGCGCTGGGCGCGGGCTTTGACATCGCGATAGAACGCCTGCCCCTGCTCGATGCTGGCGGCGTGGGTGAAGATGACATCGGCCGTGGCCGCGCCCAGCGCCCGCCCCTGCTCGGAGTCGCCAGCCTGGAAAATCACCGGCTGGCCCTGGGGTGAGCGCTGGATGTTCAGCGGCCCCACTACCGAAAAGTGCGTGCCCTTATGATTCAAGGCATGCAGCTTGCTCGGATCGAGAAACCGGCCGGTGCGCCGATCACGGGGAAACGCATCGTCCTCGTAGGAGCGCCACAGCCCCTGCACCACCTCGACATGCTCCTGCGCCCGCGCGTAGCGGGTGTCGTAGTCATAGTGCTCGTCGCGGCCATAGTTGCCTGCCGTGCCGGCATCGCCACTGGTGACCACGTTCCAGCCTGCGCGGCCCTTGCTGATCAGGTCCAGCGAGGCCAAGCGCCGGGCGACGTTGTACGGCTCGTTGTAGGAGGTGGTCAGGGTGCCGACCAGGCCCAGGTGACGGGTGCTGACCGCCAGCGCCGAGAGCAGGGTCAGCGGCTCCAGGCGATTGAGGTAATGCGACGGCGAGCCGGGGGTGATGTACTGGCTGTCGACGATGAACATCAGGTCGAACAAGGCCGCTTCGGCCTGACGGGCAATGTCGATGTACCAGTCGATGTTGACGCTGGCATCGGCTGGCAGCTCAGGGTCGAGCCATAGATTGTGCCGGCCCGGGCCGCCACAACCCATGGTCAGGGCGCCCAGTTTGATCTGTCGGTTGCGCATGGCTGATCGGCTCCTGAGGCTTATTCGATATGAACCTGGGCGGTGCGGATCACCTCGCCCCAGCGCGCCTTGTCGGCGGCGATCACCTGGGCAAAACCGGCCGGGCTGCTGCGCTCGACGCTGATGCCCTGCTGGCCGAAGCGCTCGGCGGTTTCTGGCTTGTCGGCAATCACCTCGATGGCGTTGTTCAGGCGTTCGACCAGTGCCGGCTCGGCGCCTTTGGGCAGGACGATACCGAACCAGCCGGAAGCGACGAAGCCAGGCAAGCCGACTTCGTTGGCACTGGGTACCGAGGGCAGCAGCGGTGAGCGTTCGGCACTCGTCAGCACCAGGCCCTTGAGCTTGCCGGCCTGGATCTGCGGGGCGAGCACGGTCAGGGTGTCGACGGCGACATCCACCTCACCAGCGAGCAACCCGGTCACGGCCGGAGCACTGCCTTTGTACGGCACGTGCAGCAGGTCGACCCCGGCCAGGTTCTTCAGCAGTTCGCCAGACAGGTGGCAGAGCGTGCCATTGCCGCAGGAGGAATAGCTCAGTGCGCCGGGCTTGGCCTTGGCCTGGTCGATCAGCGCCTGCAGGCTGTCGATCTTGGTTTGTGGCCCTACCGCGACCACATTGGGCACCGAGGCCAACACGGCCACTGGGGTGAAGTCCTTGATCGGGTCGTAACGCACTGCCTGCAAGTTGGGCAGGATCGCCAACTGGCCAGCGGTGGCCAGTGACAAGGTGTAGCCATCGGGCTTGGCTTTGGCGACGGCTTCAGCGGCGATCGCGGTGCCGGCGCCGGGCTTGTTGTCGACTACCACCGGTTGGCCAAGGGAAGTCGAGAGCTGTTCGGCGTAGTAGCGGCCAACAGTGTCGGCGGCCCCGCCTGGGGGGAATGGCACGATCAGGGTGAGTGGGTGGCTGGGCCAGTTGTCGGCCTGGGCCAGGGTGGCGGCGCTTAGGGCCAGGGTGGCGAGGATGAGTTTCTTTAGGTTCATGGCTGGCTCATTTTTTGATCATTTTTTGATGTGGTTTGATGGTCTGTTACAGCCCTTCTGGCGCTATCGCGGGGCAAGCCCGCGCCCACACCGCGCTGCTTGCGTAGGAGCGGGCTTGCCCCACGATGACGCCCTAGCAGCCCCCTCAGTCCTCACTGAAAGCCACCTTGCGCGTGGCCCGCAGCCGCGGCGACAGCAGCAGCAACACCATCAGCGCAGTGATGACCAGCAGGGTCAGGCTCAAGGGGCGGGTGAAAAACACCGTCGCATCGCCGCGCGAAAGCAGCATCGCGCGGCGCAGGTTCTCTTCCAGCAATGGCCCGAGGATGTAGCCCAGCAACAGTGGCGCCGGTTCGCAGCGCAGCTTGATGAACAGATACCCCAGCAGGCCAAAGGCCATGCTCAGCACCACGTCGAACAGGCTGTTGTTGAGGCTGTACACGCCGATGCAGCAAAACAGCAAAATCGCCGGATACAGCAGCCGGTACGGCACCCGCAGCAGCCGCACCCAAATGCCCACCAACGGCAGGTTGAGTACCAGCAGCAACAGGTTGCCGATCCACATGCTCACCACCAGCCCCCAGAACAGCTCTGGGCGCTCGTCGATCACCTGCGGGCCGGGAACGATGCCGTGGATCATCATCGCCCCCGCCATCAGCGCCATCACCGCGTTGGAGGGCAGGCCCATCACCAGCATCGGAATGAACGAGGTCTGTGCCCCGGCGTTGTTGGCCGACTCTGGCGCGGCGACGCCTTCGATGGCGCCTTGGCCGAAACGCGACGGATCCTTGGCCAGGCGCTTTTCCACCAGGTAGGCGGCGAACGCGCCGAGCATGGCGCCCCCCCCAGGCAAGATCCCCAGCAGCGCGCCCAAGCCCGTACCACGCAGGATCGGCTTCCACGAGCGGCGATAGTCGTCGCGGCTCGGCAACAGGCGGCCAACCGGGGCTACCTGGCTACTGCCGGCCTGTTCGCGCTCAAGGTTGGCGATGATCTCGGCGATGCCGAAGAGGCCCATGGAGATCACCACGAAACTGATGCCGTCAGACAACTGCGGCAGGCCGAAGGTGAAGCGCTCCATCCCCGAATTGACGTCGCTACCCACTAGCCCTAGCAGCAGGCCGAGGATGGTCATGGCCAAGGCCTTGAGCAAATCACCCTGGGCCAGCACGATGGCTGCGACCAACCCCAGTAGCATCAGCGAGAAGTACTCGGCTGGGCCGAACTTCAAGGCGAAGGCGGCCAACGGCGTGGCCGCCGCCGCCAGCAACAGGATCGCCAGGCTGCCGGCCACGAACGAGCCGATCGCGGCAATCGCCAAGGCCGCACCCGCCCTGCCCTGGCGCGCCATCGCGTGGCCGTCCAGGCAGGTCACCACCGACGAGGACTCGCCCGGCAGGTTGACCAGAATGGCCGTGGTCGAACCGCCGTACTGGGCGCCGTAATAAATCCCCGCCAGCATGATCAGCGCCGCTGCGGGGCTCAGGCCATAGGTGATCGGCAGCAACATGGCGATGGTCGCCACCGGCCCCAGGCCTGGCAGAACACCGACCAGGGTGCCAAGAGTGACGCCAATCAGGCAGTACAGCAGGTTGTTCAGGGTAAAGGCGGCCTCAAAGCCCAGGCCGAGGTGGTTGAGCAGTTCCATGTCGGTCTCTCAAGTCGGCAGCACGGGCAGGTTCAAGCCCAGGCCGTAGGCGAACACCAGTACGCTGAACGCACCCAGCGCCAGGCCCAGCAGCGCCAGCTCGCCGACGCGCGCCTGGCGTCGGGCCAGGCCGCTGAGTACGGTCATCAGCAGCGTTGCCAGGGCCAGGCCCAGGCTTGGCAGCAACCAGGCAAAGGCCAGGATGCTGCCGCTGACCAACAGCCCCGGCCGCCAGCTGAACAGCGTGCCGCCTGCCTGCGCCTCGACGCGCACGGTCAACCCGCGCAGCAGCAGGGCTACGCCCAGCACGCCCAAGACCGCCGACACCAGCAATGGAAAGTAACCTGCGCCCATGCGCATGGCCGAGCCCAGCGGATAATCGCTGGCCAGCACCACGCCGAGCGTGGCGAAGGACAAAAACAGCCCACCGGCGATCACCTCACGGGCGTCGCCAAGCCCCAGGCGCAGGCTGTTCATGGCTTGGCCTGCGCGGTGGCCGGTTGCAGTGCGGCGGCAAACGAGCTGTCAAACAGGTCGGCCGCTGGATAGGCCTTGATCAGCCCAAGGCCTGCGAAGAAGTCCACGGTCTTCTGCGCATCGACGATCACCTGCGGGCTAAGTGGCGCTAGCTCAGTACGCGCACGGGCGAACCAGATCCGGGCAATATCGCGGTCGGCGCGGGTGCGCTTGGCCCAGGCATCGGCATAGGCTTCGGTGTTGGCCGGATCCTTCAAGGTCCAGTCACGGGCCTTTTTCATCCGTTGGAGAAAATCGTTGATCTGCGCCCGCTTGCTGTCGACTGCCTTGGCATTGGCGACCACGAAGCTCTGCGCCGGGATCAGCCCTTCGGCGGTCGCCAGCACCCGCGCGCCCTGGCGCTCCTGCTGGGTGACATAGGGCTCCCAGGTGGCAATCACATCGACCGAGCCGCCATCGAGCGCGTGCGAGGCGTCCAGCGCGCTGAGGTAGCGCAGCTCCAGCGAGTCACGCGGGACGCCGGCTTTGTCCAGCGCGCTGAACAATAGCTGCTGGCTCCATGAACCTTTCCAGATCGCCGCACGTTTGCCGCGCAGGTCTTGCAGGCTGTGGATCGAGGAGTCCTTGCGCGCCAGGATGGCCACCCCGCCAAGGTTCTGCCGGGTCACTGCAATCACTTTGATCGGCGCGCCCAGAGCACCGAGAAACAGCGGCGGCGCATCGCCCAGCAGGCCGATATCGAGGCTGCCGACGTTGAGCGCCTCGGCCACCGGCGAGCCTGCGGTGAACTGCTTCCATTCCAGGGTATACGGCAAGTCGTCGAGCACCCCGGCCGCTTCCATCACGGCGCGGGCATTGAAGCTCTGATCGCCGACGACCAGGGTCTGCGCGGCGGCGCTGACACTCAGGGTGGTGGCCAGCACAGCGGCGGCCCAGGTTTTCAGGTAACGCACGTTCGTCTCCAGGTGTCGCTTGCGACACAGCAGGTGGCGATCCGCGCGTGCGGTCTCGTCGCTATCGATTAGAAAAAGGGCTCAGGCGTTGCGTGCAGCGACTTTGGCGCGGGTCAGCGGAATCAGCTCGCGGCCGTATTGCTCGGCATCGGCGAGCGGATCGAACCCTCGGATCAGGAAGGTGCTGACGCCCAGCTCGTAATAAGCGAGCAAGGCATCGGCCACCTGTTCCGGCGTGCCGACCAGCGCGGTGGAGTTGTGCCCACCGCCGACCAATCCGGCGATGCCGGTCCACAGCCGCTCATCGACCCGATCGCCCTTGGCCACGGTCTCGAGCAGGCGCTGGGCGCCGACGCTCTGCGGTTTGTTGGCAATCACCGGACCGGCCTGCTCGATGCGCTGGCGCGCCTGGCCAAGGATGGTTTCGGCCTTGGCCCAGGCGGCCTCTTCGGTGGCGGCAATGATCGGCCGGAACGACACGCTGAACTGCACCTCGCGGCCATGCTGCGCAGCCTGCTCGCGCACCGCAGCGATGGTCTCGGCGGTCTGCTCCAGCGACTCGCCCCACAGGGCGAACACATCGGCGTGCTTGCCGGCCACCGCCAGGGCGGCGGGGGACGAGCCGCCGAAGTAGATCGGCAAGTGTGGCTGTTGCAGCGGCTTGATCGCCGAGAAGGCGTTTTGCGCCTGATAGTGAGTGCCGGCGTGATCGAACGGCGCTTCACTGGTCCAGACCTTGCGCACCACATCGAGGAACTCGTCGGTGCGCGCGTAGCGCTGATCATGCTCCAGGTAGTCGCCGTCCTTGCGCTGCTCGACGTCGTTACCACCGCTGATCACATGCACCGCCAAGCGACCATCGAGCAGATGCTCAAGCGTCGCCAGCTTGCGTGCGGCCAAGGTCGGCGCGACGAACCCTGGGCGATGGGCCAACAGGAAGTGAATGCGCGAAGTCGCCTGGCCGGCTAGTGCGGTGACCAGAAAGCCGTCCGGCTGATCCGACCAGTAGCCGACCAGAATGCGGTCAAAGCCGGCCTGCTCGTGAATGCGCGCAGACTGGGTGATGTAGGCCTTGTCGAAGATCGGCCCTTGCGGGGCGAGGATCTCCGAGGACAGCCGATGGCCAATCATGCCGATGAATTGAACGCTCATGGGAAGGACCTTAGCTTGGCGAAAGAGAGATATGCTTTTTAAATCTAAATAATCGAATGCTTATAAGTTATCGACTTGGTCTTGCCTTGTGAAATTCGTTTTAGGCATAACCTCATGCATTCGACATGCGTAGATTTCAGAACAAAATCGCCTCGCTGTAAATGCAGTATTTGCATATTAGCTTATGCACATTTTGCATTTTGAGAATATCAAGAGGGTTTGCTAGGGTTACCTTCAACCGTCAGAGCGAGCCTGAACCATGAGCCAACCGTTACGCCTGGAGCGCCTGCGTCAGTTCATCGGCGCCCTCTCCGAGCTGCTCGAACAACACCCCGACGAAGCCACCCTGCTCGACCAGGGCCAAGCCTTGCTACGCAGCCTGGTCGCCCACGACGACTGGCTGCCCGAGGCGCTGGCCCAGCCTGACCCGGACCGTTACCAGCAATACTTGCTGCATTGCGATTCGCGCCAGCGCTTCTCGGTAGTCAGCTTCGTCTGGGGCCCCGGGCAGCGCACGCCGATCCACGACCACCGGGTGTGGGGGCTGATCGGCATGCTGCGCGGCGCTGAGTACTCCCAGGGGTTTGCCCAAAGCGAACAGGGCCCCCTGGTAGCTGTGGGTGCGCCGATACGCCTGGACCCTGGCCAGGTAGAAGCGGTCTCGCCGCGCATTGGCGACATCCACCAGGTGAGCAATGCCTTCGCCGACCAAGTGTCGATCAGCATCCACGTCTACGGCGCCAACATCGGTGCGGTACAGCGTGCGGTGTACGCCGTGGACGGCAGCGAGAAAGCCTTCATTTCCGGCTATTGCAATAGCCAACTGCCCAATATCTGGGACCTGTCCAAAGAGAACTCCGCCCCATGAGCACACTCACCACCCGCAGTTACCCTGACATCCGCCGTGCGTTGCTGGCCTTCGAAGAGCTGGCGCTGATCGACGTGCGCGAAGAGGATCCGTTCGCCCAACACCACCCGCTGTTCGCCGCCAACATCCCGCTGTCGAAGCTGGAGCTGGAGATCTACGCCCGCGTGCCGCGCCGCGATACCGCCATTACCCTCTACGACGACGGCGAAGGGCTGGCCGCCATCGCTGCAAAGCGCCTGCTGACGCTCGGCTACAGCGATGTCGCCCTGCTCGAAGGCGGCCTGGCCGGCTGGCGCGAGGCGGGTGGTGAGCTGTTTCGTGACGTCAACGTGCCGAGCAAGGCCTTTGGCGAACTGCTAGAGAGCGTTCGGCACACGCCGTCGCTGGCCGCCGAACAGGTCCAGGCACTGCTCGATGCCAAGGCCGATGTGGTGGTGCTCGACGCCCGCCGCTTCGATGAGTACCAGACCATGAGCATTCCTGGTGGCATCAGTGTGCCGGGAGCAGAGCTGGTGTTGCGCGTCGCTGAGCTGGCGCCCAATCCCAACACCCAGGTCATCGTCAACTGCGCAGGGCGCACACGCAGCATCATTGGCACCCAATCCCTGCTCAATGCTGGCATCCCCAACCCGGTAGCCGCCCTGCGCAATGGCACCATCGGCTGGACCCTGGCCGGGCAACAGCTGGCCCACGGCCAAGCGCGGCAGTTCAGCGAAGTGAGCGACAGCACCCGCCGCAACGCAGCGCAGCGAGCGCGCCAGGTGGCTGACAAAGCGGGCGTGCTGCGCCTCGACCTGCAGGGCTTGCACATCTGGCAGGCTGAAACCGCGCGCACCACCTACCTGTTCGACGTGCGCACCCCAGAGGAATATGCAGCGGGGCACCTGCCCGGCAGCCGCTCGGTGCCAGGTGGCCAGTTGGTGCAGGAAACCGATCATGTCGCCAGCGTGCGTGGGGCGCGGATCGTGTTGCTCGACGATGACGGCGTGCGCGCCAACATGAGCGCCTCGTGGCTGGCGCAGCTGGGTTGGCAGGTGGCCGTGCTCGATGACCTTCGCCCAGCCGATTTGAGCGAGCGCGGCGATTGGCAAGCGCCCTTGCCTGCCCTGCCCCAGGTCAACGAGATTGGCGTCGACCAGCTGGCCAGCTGGCTTGAAGAGGCAGGCACCGTGGTGCTCGACTTCACCACCAGTGCCAACTACGTCAAGCGGCACATCCCCGGCGCCCATTGGGCCATCCGCGCCCAACTGCCGGCAGCGCTGGAGCAACTGCCGGTCGCCGAGCGCTATGTTCTGACCTGCGGCAGCAGCCTGCTGGCGCGCTTCGCTGCGGTCGACCTGCAAGCACTGACGCGCAAGCCAGTCTATCTGCTCGAAGGCGGCACCGCCCGCTGGATCAGCGCAGGGTTGGCGCTGGAAAGCGGCGAAAGCCATCTGGCCGTGCCCCGCACCGATCGCTATCGCCGCCCCTATGAAGGCACCGATAACCCGCGTGAAGCCATGCAGGGCTACCTGGATTGGGAGTTCGGCCTGATCGCGCAACTGGAGCGCGATGGCACCCACGGCTTCCGCGTGCTGCAAGCCTGAAAAAGAACGGGCCGCTAATGCGGCCCGTTGCGCTTACTCGACGACACCGCAGGCAACCCGCGCGCCCCCTCCACCGAGTTTTTCCGGATGGTCGCTATGGTTGTCGCCGCCGGCATGCACCATCAGCGCATGGCCCTTGAAATCGGCAAGCTTCAGTCGCGGCGCCAGTACCGGGTAGGTGGCCTTGCCATCGGCGCCGACATACAGCGCCGGTAGGTCTCCGCGATGGCCGCTGTCATCGTACGGCCCCTTGTGCGCATTGGTTGCCTCTGGATCCAAGTGGCCACCGGCTGCACCTGCAGCAACCGCCTTGCCGTTTTCTTCTGCCGGCGCGCAGGAGGCCTTTTGATGCAGGTGGAAGCCATGCACGCCTGGCGGCAAGTCCTTGAGGTCGGGGGTGAGCACCGCGCCATACTTGCTCTGCTCGATGCTCACGGTGCCAATCGACTTACCCGGGCCATCGGCTCCGGCGAGCTTGAGCTCTACGGTCTGCGCCGCCTGGGCCAGGCCTGCGCTGGCGAGCAATGCAGTCATCAACAGGGTTTTCATCAGTCTTCTCCATGGCTGGGATGGCGTTGGGCATGATCGCCGCAAGCGTTAGCAGTGAGACTGCAACGCTGTGCCGCGATTCCATCGAGCTACAGTCTGAAACACTTAACCCATGCGCTGGCTGACTCAGAAGCCAACGGTGGCCGATACCAGCCAGGTCCGTGGCGTGGACAGGGTCAGGCCGGTGGCGGTGCCCTCCGGAACGTTGGCCGAGGCCCAGTAGGCCTTGTCCAACACGTTTTCGACGCTGGCGCGCAGGGTCACATCCTTGTCGCCCAACTTGAGCGCATAGCGCGCGCCCAGGTCGTAGCGCTGCCAGGCCTCGGCTTTCTGCTGGTTGGCCGCATCCAGGTACTGGCTGCTGGTGTGGATCGCCCGCGCACTGAGGGTCAGGCCTTGGACGTAGGGCAAATCCCACTCAACGCCCAGGTTGGCATTGACCACGGGCGCACCAATGGCGCGATTGCCGTCGAAGCGGCCCTCAGCGGTGCGGGTCTGTTTGGCGTCGAGCAACATCGCGCCGCCCAACAGCCGCACGCCGGCTAGCGGCTCACCGAACACATTGAGCTCCAGGCCCTGGTTGCGCTGCTCGCCGTCGGCGCGCAGGTTGTTCTGGCTGTCGGTGTAGTAGGACGGCTTGTCGATGCGAAACAGGCTGAGCGTAGCGCCGAAGCTGCCCAGGTCGTACTTGGCGCCGAGCTCGACCTGCTTGCTGCGATAAGGCGCAAATACCTTGCCGTAGTTGGCTGCCGTCTCCGGTGCCTGCTGGCCTTGGGTCAGGCCTTCCATATAGTTGAGGTACAGCGACAGTTGCTCGCTGGTGCGCCAGACCAACCCCAGCGCCGGCGAGGTGGCGCGCTCATCGTAGACCTGGTCTTGTTCGCCAGGCTCGGAGCTGTTCACCTCCACCCGTTGCAGGCGGGCGCCGAGGGTTAGCAGCACGCTATCATCGGCAAAGCTCAAGGTATCGGCCAAGGCCAGGCTGGAAAGCACAGTCTCGGTGTGTGTCGGATTATCGGCGCGGGTCGGCGTGCCCGGCGCGGGCAGGGTCACCGGGTCGAACAGATTGCTCACGCCATTGCGGTAGCGAGCCCCGCTGTTGTCGAAGGTCATGTCGAAGCGATTGAGGCTGAGGTTCACGGTATGGCCCACGGCACCCGTGTTGAACCAGCTGCGCGCACCGACAGTACCAGTGACCACCTCCTCTTCGCGCTGGAAGGTCCTGGGGCTGACGGTAAAGCGCCCGGCATCGTTGACCAGCTGCACAGCGTGACGCAAAAAGTCATAGTCGCCTTTGCGCGCACCCAGCGCGCCGTAGAGCATCAAGTTGTCGTTGACATCGAACTCGCCCCGCAAGGCGCCGAAGGTGTCCTTGGCCCGCGAATAGGTCCATGGCTGGGCGAAGTTACTGTGAACGTCCTCGGCATCCGGCACCTTCACCCCTGCATTCAAGCTGACGCGTTCCATCGTGCCGTCGACATCGCGCTGCTGATGGCCAACATCCAGCGACAGCCGGGCTCGCTCCCCGCGAACATCGAAACCGAGCACCGACGCCTCGCGCTCGACGGATTGATGATCCCACTCGGTATCGCCCGACTGGCGCACGCCGTTGAAACGCAGGCCAAAGCGCTGCTCTGGGCCGAAGCGGCGGCCGATGTCGATATGGCCGCCCCCTTGGCCAGTCGAGGCGTACAGCGCAGTGAACTCGGTCAGCGGCGCGTCGCCGGCGCGCTTGGGTTCGATGTTAACCCCACCGCCGACACTGCCATTGGGCGCCAGGCCGCCGAGCAAGGCACCGGGGCCTTTGAGAATATCGACCCGCTCGACCATCTCCATGTCGATCGAATAGGTCGGCAGCACGCCATACAGGCCACCGTAGGCGACGTCACTGTTGTACAGGCTGAAGCCACGCACCGAGAATTGCTCGAAGCGCCCGCCAGAGGGGTTGGTGGTGCGCACCGAGGGGTCGTTGGCCACAGCGTCGGCCAGGGTCCTGGCCTGCTGGTTCTGCAGCACCTCGCTGGTGTACGAAGTCATGCTGAACGGGGTTTCCATGAAATCACGCTCGCCCAACATGCCCAGCTTGCCGCGCCGTGACACCTGCCCGCCGGCGTAGGCATCGTCGCCAGCGCCCTGGCCCTGGCCATTGATGGTGGTGCTGGGCAGCACATGCGCGGGGTCATCCTGCAGCGCTTGGCGGGCCAGGGTATAACTGCCCGCACCCGCCGCGACCAGCATCAGGCCCGAGCCGCGCAGCAGTGCATTGAAGCCCTCCTCCACGGCAAACTCGCCCTGCAACCCGGCGCTGCTGCGCCCGGCTACCAGCGCCGGGTCCACCGACAAACTGACCCCGGCCTGGCCGGCAAAGCGGGTCAAGGCATTGCTCAGGCTGCCCGCCGCAATCTGATAACTACGCCGCGGCGCATCCTCTGCCCAGCCTGCGCCAGGCAAGCCGAGGACGAACACGAGACCGGCGCGCAGCAGTTGCGCGTTCAAAGGGCGAAGCATGGGCTTGAGGGACATCCGAAGCGCTCTTGTTGGAGGAGTGATGCCACTGATGACAAGCGAGTCGGAAAAAGGGGACAGGCGTCAGGCAATTTTTTTGCGCGGCGTCAGCGATACCCAATAACGGCTGCGGTAATGCACCTCGAGCGGCAGGCTGGCGGCCAGCAGGGCGAGGATGCGTTCGCTGTCGTCCAGTTGGAAGGTGCCGGTCACCGCCAGGCGCTCGAGCAGCGGGTCCCACCGCAGCAGGCCGGGTCGGTAGCGGTCCAGCTCCCGCAAAAAGTCGCCTAATGGGTGGTTGTCGACGATCAACAGGCCTTGGCGCCAACCCGGCAACAGCGCATCGAAAGCTCGCGTCGGGCCTATCCCGCTGCTCGACAACAACGCCTGCTGCCCGCTGTGAAGTTGCACCGGCGCGCCGCGCAGCGGCTGCAAGCTGACGTGCCCCTGGCTAACCGAAACCAGGCAGCCGTGTGCTTGCAGCCTTACACAGAAGCTCGCGCGGGTAGCCACTGCCAAGCCTTGCGGCAGGCTCACCTGCACAGGGCCAAGGCTGTCGAGGGCGATTTCGCCCTCCAGCAGTTGCACGCGGGCAAGCCCTTCGACGACCTCGAGGTTGACCGCACTGGCGGTATTGAGCTGCAGCCGACTGCCATCGGCCAACTGCAAGGTGCGCCGTTCGCCAGTGGCGGTGCGCAGGTCGGCGCGCCAGCGCTGCATCGGCAGCTGCTGGTAGCCGAGCCAGGCCAACGGCGCCAGCGCGCCCAGGGCCAACGCCTGGCCGAGCAATTTGCGTCGATCCAGCTGTGGGCGGTCAAGGCAGGCCACCGCCAGCGGCACTGGCACTGCGGCAAAGCGCTGGCGCAGCGCCTCGGCTTTTTGCCAAAGCGCCTCATGTGCAGTGCTGCGGCCACGCCATTGCGCCAGCGCCGCAGCCCGCTCGGCGTCCAGCTCGCCGGCATCGCACAGGGTCAGCCAATGCGCGGCTTCACGAGCCAGTTGGCGCGCCTGGGCATCGACCTGGGCGCTCACAGGTCCACCAGCAGGCAATGCTCGTAGGCCTTGGCCATGTAGCGTTTGACGGTACGCTCGGAGACGCCCAGACGCTCGCCGATGGTGCTGTAGTCGACACCTTCGAGTTGCGACCAGAGAAACGCCTGGCGCACTGCGCGTGGCAGGCCATCGAGCAGTTCATCCAGCGCGTGCAAGGTCTCCAGCAGCAACCAGCGCTGTTCCGGCGACGGCGCTAGCGCCTGCGGCAGGTTGGCCAGCGCTTCCAGGTAAGCTCGCTCAAGACTACGGCGCTGGTAATGATTGACCAGTAGCCGCTTGCCCACGGTCAGCAGATAGGCCCGCGGCTCACGTAGACTCGGCAGGGTTTGCGTGTGCTGGGCGGCCAGCACCCGGACGAAGGTGTCCTGAGCCAGGTCGGCAGCCTCCCAGCTGTCGCCCAAGCGCCTGCGCAGCCAGCTTTCCAGCCAGCTGCGGTGGTCGCGATAGAGGGTGCTGAGGGACGCTTGGGGTGCCGCGGCAGAGTCAGGCATTCGTTGGCACACTAGGGACTGGAAACATGAATGCGAGTGATTCTAATTGCTTGTCGCGCCAGCGCCAATAGCCTACACACACGTGCGAGACCACTACCGGCTGTGGTGCACCCCCGCAGCATGCCGCCCGGCGATATAACCGAAGGTCATCGCCGGCCCCAGGTTGATCCCGCCGGAGGGATAGAAGCCTCCCATGACACTGGCCATGTCGGTGCCCACGGCATAGAGGCCGGCGATGGGCGCTGAGGTGCGGTCCAGCACTTGCGCATGGCCGTTGGTTTTTAGACCCGCGAAGGTGCCAAAGCTGCCGGGCCGCACTTTTACCGCGTAGAACGGAGGGTGCTCGATAGGCGCCACACAGGGGTTGCCCTCGGTAACCAGCGGATCACCCTGCTTGCGGTTGTACGGCGTCGAACCGCGGCCAAATTGCGGGTCTTCACCTTTGCGCGCATGGGTGTTGAAGTCGCGCACGGTTTCTAGCAACCCTGGCGGATCGATGCCACAGGCCTTGGCCAGGGCTTCGATGCTGTCTGCGCGCTGCAAATAGCCGCTGCGCACAGCCGGCCCAACCGGCAGCGGGAACGGGCGGGAATGGCCCAGGCCGAAGCGGCGCTGGAAGCGGTGATCGCAGATCAGCCACGAGGCCACCTCTTCATCCGCCGGTGCTGCGGCGACCATGGCCGCGGTGTAGTCGTAGTAGCCGTCGGCCTCATTGACGAAACGCTTGCCGGTGGACAGCACGCCGATCAGGCCGGGTTTGGCCCGGTCGATGATGTGCGGGAAATGTCCGCTGCTGCCATCGGCGTGGCGTACCAGCGAAACCGGCGCCCACGCCGCTGGCGAGGCGACGTCGAGCTCTAGCACCGCACCGACTGACTCGCCCAGGCTGATGCCATCACCGCAGCATTCTTCTGGCGGTAAGGCAAGATGATCGTTCGCTGCAAAGGTGCGCGGGAACAGGGCCTGGCGCCGTGCCTTGTCGTTGGCAAAGCCGCCCGCCGCCAGCACCACACCCTTGCTGGCATGGATGTGAAGTGGGCCGTCCGGGCTGTCGACCAGCGCGCCCAGCACCCGGCCTTGTTCGAAAATCAGTTGGCGCGCCGGCGCGGATTCGATCAGTTCCACGCCCAGGTCGACCGCTGACTTGGCCAGGCGCCCCACCAGCGCTACGCCGTTGACCAGGTGCATGGCGCGGCCATGCACGACCAGATCGCGCAGGTGCCTGATCAAGCGTTTGCTCACGTGCAGGAACGCCTTGAACGAACGGGTCATGCTCAGAAACGCCGCCAGGTCGGCACCGGCCATGATCGGCATACCCAGGAATGATGTCTCGCGCAGGGTCTTGCGCATACGGCGGATCAGCGTGCCCATCTGCCTGGCGTCATAAGGCGCAGCGATCACTTGATGGCCCTGCAGCGCTGCGCCCGGCACGTTGCCGTGGATATCAGGAATGGCATTGCCATCGAGCCATTTCACGCAGGTGTGCTGCTCGAAGAACGCCACCATGCGCGGTGCATTGTCGAGAAAGGCATCGATTCGCTCAGCATCGTAGCGCGCGCCCAATTCATGCTTGAGGTAAGTGCGCGGCTGCTGCGGGTCTTCATCGATGCCGGCGCGCTTGGCCAGCGGGTTGCCAGGCACCCACAGCCAGCCACCCGACCAGGCGCTGGCGCCGCCGAACGTTGCGTGCTTTTCCACCACGATGACCTTTAGCCCCTGGTGAGCAGCGGTTACCGCTGCGGCCAAGCCCGAGGCGCCCGAGCCGATCACCAGCAAGTCACACTCCAGACGCTTCACGCTTGAGTCCCCTGTTGGGCGTTGATGGCCGCAAGCCCTGGGCTCATCAGGGCGGGCGAGCCAGGAATCAACTGCTGGATTTCGGCGACTGCCGCGAGCAACGCCGGGGCGATCTGGTGCAAGCGCGCTTCGCCAAGGCGAAACACCGGCCCGGCAACGCTGAGCACGCCAATCGCCTTGCCACTGCGCGGATGCAACAGCGGCACGGCGATAGCCGCCATCCAATCGGCGAAAGTCTGAATCGCCAGCGCATAGCCCAAGCTGCGCGCCGATTCGATTCGCGGCAGCAGCGTTTCTACGCTCTGGGGCGCGTTAGGACCGTAGTGTTCTGCCCGACCAAAACCCTGCTGCTCGACCAGTGCCAACGCGCGCTGGTTATCCAGGGTCGCCAGCCACGCGTAGCCACTGGCCGAGCAGGAGAGCTTGGCCTCCATGCCCATATCAGGGTCATAGCGCAGCCCGGCGCGGGCGCCTTGGGCGCGGGCCACCCAGGTCAAACAGTCCTCGTCCACCACCGACAGACGCACCAGTTCGCCCACCTCGGCGGCCAGGCGATTGAGCACCGGCTGCACCGCATCGACCGTGCCATCGGCGCCCAGGTGAGTGAACGCCAGCACCTGCAGCTTGCAAGTCAGCACATAGGTGCCACGCTCCTGTTGCTGACGCACGTAGCCGTTTTCACACAGGGTGTTCAACAGCCGGTGGGTGGCGCTGCGGGGAATATGCAGGGTGTCCGAGATGTCGCTAAGGGCGATGCCTTGAGCGCTGCTGGCGAGCATTTCGAGGATTGCCAAGCCACGCTCGAGCAAGCCTGCGTAGGTTGGTTCGGTGTTATTCACAGCGCTTGGCATAACGGTCTCCTGCTTGGCGCAGAGGGCGCCGCGGATTGACTGGCAGAGGGTTTTTCGATACGACTGGAAAACTATTCCAGTTTCACTCGCAGTGTCAATTAGCCCGTTTTTGCTGGGCGAAACGGCTGCAAGTCAATCCGCCAAGTGCAGTTGAGTGCGGTTACCGAACGCAAAAAAGTGCCGAAACCGGCGTTTACCCTGCGACGGGATTTTTCCCTTGATTTGAAACTGGAACTCAGTTCTAACTAAAAAGACAACCGCTCCTGGCACCTCCTGGCAGGGCCCGGGCGAAGCGCATTTCTGCGAACCGAGAACGAGAGTCGAGCATGAGCGATCGCGTATTTTCCCTGGCTGCCCTGACCGTCCTGGAGCTGTCCCCACCTGACATGGTCGAGGTCGCCGCCCGCGCCGGGTACAGTCACGTAGGCTTGCGCCTGGAGCCGGCAACCGCGCAGGAGCAGCACTTCCCGTTGATGGCCGATGCCGGCTTACGCCGCCAGACCCACCAGCGCCTGAGCGACACCGGAGTGAAGGTGTTGGACGTGGAAATCCTGCGCTTGAAGGCAGACACGCAAGTGGCAGATTTTCGCGCCCTGCTCGAAGTCGGCGCCGAATTTGGCGCGAGCGAACTGCTGGTCGCGGGCAACGATGCCAATGAACAGCGGCTGACGGAGAACTTCGCCGCGCTGTGCGATCTGGCCAAGCCCTTTGGCATTTACCCGCACCTGGAGTTCATGCCCTGGACCGACGCCCGCGATCTGGCCCAGGCCTTGCGAATTGTCGAATGCGCCGGGCGCAGCAACGCCGGGGTACTGGTCGACGCCTTTCACTTCGATCGCTCCGGCTCGTCACTGGCGCAGCTGGCAAGCGCCGTAGCACAACAGCCGCAACGCTTTCGCTATGCGCAGTTGTGCGATGTGGCCGGCCCACGCCCGGATGACATGGATGAGATCCTGCGCCAGGCACGTAATGAACGGCGCTTCCCCGGCGACGGCGATTGCGACCTGCACGGGTTGTTGAGCGCCCTGCCTGAGGCCATCGCGCTGAGCCTTGAGATCCCCACCCGGCAGTTGCTCGAACAAGGCGTCAGCGCCTTCGAGCGGGCGAAGATGGCACTCGACAAAACCTGCGCGCTGCTGCAAAGCCGCTGAGCCACCGCGCTGGCTTCTTCGCAGGCAAGCCCGCTCCCACAGTTACCGAGCCGATCACAGCCGTTGTAGCGCACACGATCCTGTAGGAGCGGGCTTGCCCGCGATTAGGCCGGCATTGCCAAAGATAACTGCGCCCCTTCGCTCACTGTCACGCGCACCGCGCCACCTGCCCTCGCATCTGTCGATAGCCTAAAAGCGCCACCAGTAAAACCGCTGCGCCAGCCACCAACGCCAGCTGAAAACCGGCATTGGCACCCTGCAGATCCACCATCTGCCCCGCCCCCGCCGCGCCGAACGCCACGCCGACATTCAGCCCTGCCAGCAACCAGGTCATACCCTCGGTCAGTTGGCTGTCAGGCACGATGCGTTCGACCAGCGACATCGCCACGATCATGGTCGGTGCAAAAAACACCCCTGCAACCAGTACAGCCACGGCCAGGCCCGCGATGTTCCCCGCCCACAACAATGGCAAGGTGGTCACCGCCGTGGCCAACCCACCGAGCAAAAGCACTCTGGGCAATGGCGATTGCAGCTTGAGTGCACCGAACACCAGCCCAGCCGCGCACGAGCCAATGGCGTAACACGACAACATCAGGCTGGCCGCAGCCGGTCTGCCCTGCTGCTCGGCGAAGGCCACACTGACGATGTCGACAGTACCTACGATCACCCCCATGGCGACCATCAACAGCGCCAACAGCTGCACCCCGCCAAGACGCAAGACCGAGGCTTGCCGCTGTGCTGTCGCCGCCCTTGGCTGTAGCGCTGGCTCAGTACCCACCTGGGCTACCAGCGCGAACACGCCGATGGCCAACAACAGGGCGGCAACCAGCGGCCCTGCTTGGGCAAACAGCACCACACTGAAACCGACCGACAACGGCGGGCCGGCGATGAAAGTGACTTCATCGAGGACCGTCTCTAACGCGTAGGCCGTCTGGAGATTGGCCTGGCCGCGATACAGCGCCGTCCAGCGCGCGCGCACCATGGCCGACATGCTCGGCATGCAGCCGGCCAACGCCGCGCTGGCCAGCAGCGCCCAGACCGGCGCCTGCCAATAGCTGCAAGCCAGCAGCAGCAAAATCCCCAGCACGCTCAGCGCAGCGGCCAGCGGCAACACCCGCCGCTGGCCGTGTTGATCGACCAAGCGTGAAACCTGTGGCGAGAGCAGAGCAAAGGTCAGCACAAAAGTGGCCGACACCGCGCCGGCCAGGGCATAACTGTCGCGCAATTGCGACAGCATGGTGATGATGCCGACGCCAGTCATGGGCAATGGCAGACGGGCCAACAGCCCGGCCAGGGTAAAGCCCTTGGCGCCCGGCACTTGAAACAGCTCGCGGTATGGATTTGCCATGCCCGATGATCCTTATCGATAGGGCCCGAAACGCTAGGCCGAGTTATACATACACACCGCATGTTTAAAAACTCTATTATCATACGAATCGTATGTAAAGCCCTTCACCCAGGAGATAGCATGGTCAGACGCACCCGCGCACAGATGGAACAGACCCGCGCCCTACTCATCGAAACCGCACGCCGGGTATTTAGCGAGCAGGGTTATAGCGAAGTCTCACTGGATGACCTGACCGCCCAAGCCGGGCTGACCCGTGGTGCGCTGTATCATCATTTCGGCGACAAAAAGGGCTTGTTCCAAGCAGTGGTCGGGCACATCGACGCCGAGATGGACGCCCGCCTGCAAGCCATATCGGACCACGCCGAAGACCCTTGGGCCGGGTTCAGCAACCGTTGTCGCGCCTACCTGGAGATGGCCCGCGAACCTGAGATTCAACGCATCGTGCTACGTGATGCGCGCGCCGTGCTTGGCGCCCCCACGCCAGCGGCGCAGTTGCACTGCGTGAGTTCTTTGCAGGTGCTGCTCGAAGGCTTGATGGCCGAAAACATCGTCGTCGCGACCGCCCCTCAAGCCTTGGCATCGATGATTCAAGGCGCCTTGGCGGAAACCGCAGTGTGGATTGCCAATGGCGCTGACCAACCTGAGCGACTTGAGCAAGGGTTGGCTGCGGTGCAGTTGCTGCTCGACGGCATTCGGCGACCATTGCCAACCGCTCAAGCTTAGAGCGAAACAGAATAATACCGTCGGTCGCCCCAGCATGAGCCTTCTTGCGAGCTTGCATGTCCGAAGCTAATAGTTAATTCAATTGCCTGGGGAGGCACTTAACATGCGACCGCGTTTCGTTGTAGTTCCGGCTGTGCCTATGGAAAAGCCATACCTTGAGCGGGGTGTGCGTTTCTATTCAGGCCTGTGCACCGGCTTCGACCTCTACGACAACGTTGAGAAAATGAGGCTCAAGCCAACCTTCAACCTGCGCGCCGATGCCGAAGCAGAATGCTTGCGGCGAAATCAAGCGGGGATCGGTTGAGTTCAGCGCTGGGGCTCGGCTCGCGGCGGCTGCTGGCGCTGCCACACTTGCAGATTTCGCTGCAGCCATTGCTGGGGTAAGTCGCTGGCGACGATCTCTGCCATCTTCTGCGCCAGCTGCTCGCGCAGCCGTGGCTGGTTGCAGGGCGATGCCTGCGACAGCGCCAGGTACAATCCCTCACTGGAAACCGGCGGCTGCAGGACCTGCAACCCCTTGTCCAAGCCCAATGTCTGCGCCAGCGCCATGCCTGGATACTGCTCATAGATCAGGTAGTCGTTGCGCTTGTGCACCAATTTCAGGAACGCCTGGCTGGCGCTGGGCACCGCTTCGAGGTTGAGGTTGGCCTTGGCGTAGTCGTCGAAGGCCTGGCCATGGCTGTTGTTGACCAAGGTGCCGCCATTGCGCCCTTTGAGGTCAGCCCAACCGTGATAGGCAAAGCCTTCACCCCGGCGCACCCAAACCACGCTGGGGGTCGAGAGAAACGCGGGCGTGATGAAGTCCATGGTCTGTTGCCGGGCTTGGGTGATGAAGTAGCCGGCCATCATGTCGATACTGCCGGTGCGCACATCTTCCTGGGCCCGTGACCAGGGGCCGCTATAGACCACCTGCACCTGGAGCCCAAGCGCATTGGCCAGGTGCTTGAGCAAGTCGGCATTGGCGCCGATCAGCTGCTCTGGGTTGTCTGGATCACGCCACAGATAGGGGGGATATTCAGGATTGCCTGTGGCGGTCAGGTATCGACAGTCGTCGGCTGCCAGGGCCAGCTTGGGGCTCAACACCCAACACAGGACCAGCAACCACAACCGCCCGGGGCGGCGCTCGATCATGTGCGAGCCTACGTCATCAATGACAGGAGAGTTCAACCAGTCTGGACCAGAATCCGCCGGCCGCCAGCGGCCCCTCACAGTACCTAATGCACAGTCGCGTGGCGGCAGGCATGCAGCCCCACACACTGTTGGCCAGGCAACAGCGAATCAACAGACTGCGCCTCACGCCACAGTCAGGTGCTCCCTACCCCGCCGCCGAGCCCCGTCCAGCTGGGAGATGGCCGAATGGCATGCCCCGTGCAACCGGTGTTGATCCTCTTCGACTGTTTGGATCTTGCCGATGCGCCTGACCACCCTCGCCCTGTCCCTTCCCCACGCCCTCAAGACCCTGGCCGCCGCCGGCCTGTTCGCGCTGGCGCTGAACCCCAGCGCCCAGGCTGAAACCGCCCCCAAGGAAGTGCGCCTGGACTACGCCTACTACTCACCCGTGAGCCTGGTCCTGAAGCATTTCGGTTGGCTGGAAAAAGCCCTGCCCGACTCGAAAGTGAGCTGGGTGTTCAGCCAAGGCAGCAACCGCTCGCTGGAATATCTCAACAGCGGCGGCGCCGACTTCGGCTCGTCGGCCAGCCTCTCGGCCGTGCTGGCCCGCGCCAATGGCAGCCCGATCAAGTCGGTGTACGTCTACAGCCGCGCCGAATGGACCGCACTGGTGGTCAGCAAAGACTCACCGTTGCAAAACCTCGAAGCGCTCAAAGGTAAAAAGATCGCAGCCACCAAGGGCACTGATCCGTACCTGTTCACCCTGCGCGCCTTGGCCAAGGCCGGCATCGAGAAGGACGACGTCGAACTGCTGCACCTACAACATCCGGACGGGCGCACCGCTTTGGAAAAAGGCGACGTCGACGCCTGGGCAGGCCTGGACCCGCACATGGCCGCCAGCGAACTGCAAGCCGGCTCGCGCCTGCTCTATCGCAACAAAGACTTCAACAGCTACGGCGTGGTCAGCGTCACCGACACGTTCGCCCAGCAACACCCACAGACTATCGCCACAGTGATCAAAGCCTACGAACAGGCGCGCCACTGGGCCATCGCTCACCCTGACGAGTTCGCCAAGCTGTTGGCCGATGAGTCCAAGCTGCCGCTGGATGTGGCCAAACTTCAGCTGTCGCGGACCGACCTTTCCGCGCCGCAACTGACTGATCAGGACATCAGCGCCTCCAAGGCCGCAGCCCCCATTCTGGTCTCCGAAGCCTTGGTCAAGCGTGGTGTTGACGTCAACCAGGTGATCGACCAACTGATCGATCCATCCTTCGCCAAGGCCAGCATCCAGTGATGAGCATCTCCAGCAAGCCCCTGGCGCCGGGGGTAATTGCGCCTGCCGTGCAACCGAGCCACTGGCGGCGCCGAGCCAAGGGCCTGGCCTTGCCGGTGCTGATCATCCTGCTGCTCGAAGCTGTGGTGCGCCTTGGTTGGATCGCCGCCTACCAGATGCCGGCTCCCAGCGAAGTGGCCCAGACCCTGCTGCACCTGGCCGATGGTGCGTTGTGGAAACACATCGGTGCCAGCCTGTCTCGGGTATTGGCCGGCTTCGCCATCGGTGCGGTACTTGGGCTACTGTTTGCCGCCTGGGTTGGCCTTAGCCGCGAGGCCGAAGCCTGGCTTGAGCCAACCTTTGCCAGCCTGAGAGCGATTCCCAGCCTGGCCTGGGTGCCGCTGTTGCTGCTGTGGCTGGGGATTGGCGAAACCTCGAAAGTCACGTTGATTGCCATTGGCGCGTTTTTTCCGGTGTACCTCAACGGCGTGGCAGCGATCCGCAATATCGATCGCAAACTGGTTGAGGTCGGGCGCATGTATGGCTTCAGCCCGTTGCGACTGGCCCGACGTATTTTGCTGCCGGCCGCCCTACCGGGCGTATTCACCGGTTTGCGCAGCGCACTGAGCCTGAGCTGGATGTTCCTCGTTGCCGCCGAGCTGATTGCCGCGACCCGTGGCCTTGGCTACCTGCTCAGCGATGGCCGGGAAACCTCACGACCAGATCTGGTACTGGCGGCGATCATTGTCCTGGCGCTGCTGGGCAAGCTCAGCGATGGCCTGCTGGCGAGTCTGGAACAGCGCTGGCTGACCTGGCGCGACACGTTCGACGGTACGGATACAGGAGTCTGAAGCATGAACCAACCTCTGCGCATTGCCGAGCCAGCCCCGCCCGTTGAACCACTGCTTGACCTGCAGGTGGAAGGCAAAGCATTCGGTGCGACCCCAGTGCTGGGGCAAGTCCAGCTACAACTGCAACCGGGTGAAATCGTCAGCCTGCTCGGCCCTAGCGGCTGCGGCAAGAGCACCCTACTCAGATTGGTGGCACAACTCGATCAGGACTTTACCGGCGTACTGCACAGCCGGCCCGAGCAGGTCGGTTTCGTCTTCCAGGAGCCGCGATTGATGCCCTGGCTGAGCGTGGCCGAAAACATCGGTTTTAGCCAAGACCAAGGCTACGACCGCGCCCGCGTAGCGGGGCTGATCGAAGAGGTCGGCCTGGATGGCTTTGCCGCTGCCCTGCCCAAGGCCTTGTCAGGTGGCATGGCGCAACGGGTAGCGATCGCCCGCGGGCTGTACGGGCAACCGCAGTTGCTGTTGCTGGATGAACCGTTCAGTGCAGTGGACGCCTTTACCCGCTTCAAGCTCCAAGACCTGCTGCTGGACCTGGCCCGGCGGCACCGGATTGCCTTGCTGGTGGTAACCCACGATGTGGATGAGGCGCTGTACCTGAGTGATCGGGTGCTGGTGATTGGCAATCGCCCAGGTACGGTGTGCCGCGAGTTGCGGGTCAAGCTTGACTACCCGCGTGACCGACGCGACGAACGCCTGGCACGGTTGCGCGGGGAAGCGCTGGAGGCGTTGCACAGTGCGCGGGTGATTTGAGCATTGAGCAATGCGGTTCGCCCGACTGGCTAAACATCACCTCCAGCGCTCGCCTTTCTTGGGCTTTTTCTTAGGCGTGGGCTTTCGCGCGGTTTTAACCTGCAGTTCGATCGCGATACGTGCTTCCAGTCTGGCAATAGCTTCTGTACCCAGGTAGGCGCAACAGCTGATCCGGGCTGAGCGCTTGTTTCTCGAAAGAAACTTCAACCCGGCTCGGAAGCTCAGCGGCTCAGAAGCCGGGACCAAGGTGTAGGCAGACAACCTCGCTTCTTGAACCCTGAAGCTAAATCCTCGCTTCAAGCGCTTGTCCAGCAGTTGCGAGAGCGCCTGAGTCAAGCCATAAGCCACCACTGCTACGGGCCACATGGGATAGTGAGAAAAGTGCCCAGGGCACTGCGCGGCCGAGAAATCGGTGCTGCGAAGCATGATCGCATGGGGCTTGCTGGATACCGTTTTGGTGAGTAACCCCTGACGATAGGGAGAACTGGTGACTGCAGGACTTTGAGCCGTGTGATGGTTCTTGAAGCATTTCTCAAAAGTTCTTTCGGGCAGCACCTGGTAAGTCACCGTGAGTGCGCCAATCACCTCACTGCCAAACAACAGTTCGGTCTCTACTCGAACCCTATCGTGCTTCTTGATCTGAAACCGCGCCACCACACGAGCGCGGGCAGTGAGTGTCGATTGCGGCTGCACATCAGGCCGAGACTTGCTCGACGTCCAAACCGCGTGACTTGCCAGATAGTAAATCCGCTCATCCACTGGCTGAGCCAAGAACGCGGCGCATGTACCCAGAATCGCCAGATGTCGGCCAGCCTCCGCGACTGCGAGTGGCCCTTCTTCGTGCCCTAGAGGTTGTTCTGGCCTAAAGTCGCCCCAGATGTCCCAACCTGGGACCGACGAATTTCGGTAGAGCGAATCAAAAGCGAAGTACGGTCGCTGGACAGCAATTTTGTCCATCAAGTCATCAATGTCGATAGGCGCAGGATAAGTTACCGCTGGCTCTGGTACGGTCATAGCGCTTGCCTCCCTGCGCCCAGCGCAGACGTTGCATCTGTATCGCTCTGATGTCTGCAGAACGTACAGTGCCGGGCGCTTGCTCGGTACTGGCAAAACTGCTAGTCCGAGGGCAAGGCTGTTTGGCAGCCAGCGCTCACCTCAAAAGTCATAACGCACATTCATCATCACGTTACGCGGCGCGCCATAGTGCCCGTAGCTGCCGGAAAAGCCGGAGTAGTACTTCTCATCGAACAGGTTGTTCAGGTTCAAGGTGGTCGACAGATGATCGCTCAGGCGATAGCGCGCCATCAGGTTGAACACGGCGTAATCGTCTTGGCCGACGCGGCTGTTGTAGCGGCTGAAGTACAGCGAGTTGCTGGAGTTCCAGCTAGCCCCGCCGCCTACGGTCAGGCGGTTCCAGTCACCGGCTAGCTTGTAGGTGGTCCACAGGCGGAAGGTATCCAGCGGCAGCTGGGTCGTCAGGCGCTGGCCTTGGGCATCCTCGGTTCGCGAGTGGCTGTAGCCGGCCTGCAATTCCCAGCCTGGGGTGAGCTCGCCGGACAGCTCCAGGTCGAGACCTTTGGTCTTGGCGCCACTGACCGCCTTGTAGGCATCATTGCCGGTGCCCGGCACCGTCTGGCCGGCATCCAGTTCGGCGACGTTGTCGCGCTTGATCAGGTAGGCCGCCACGTTGGCATTGAGTCGGCCCTCGTAGAACTCGCCCTTCCAACCCAGTTCGTAGTTCTTGCCCACCACTGGATCCAGCACCTTGCCGCTGCTGTCCTGGCTCGATTGCGGCTTGAAGATGTCGGTGTAGCTGACATACACCGACTGCTCGGCGGTGAGGTCGTAGACCAGTCCGGCATAGGGCGTGACCACGCCGCGCTCGGTCATCGAGTAGTCTTGGGGAGCGGCACTGCTGCTGAGCAGTTCGAGGTAATAGTTGTAGCGGTAGTTGCTGACCCGCGCGCCGAGGATCAGGTGCAGGCTGTCGCTGAGGTTGAAGCGCCCCGCCGCAAAATAGCCGCTCTGGCGGGTGTCGACGTCATAGGTCATGAACGGCGTGAATCCGTCCCGGTCGGGCTTTGGCAGCTCGTTGTTCCAGTGGTCGTAGTCGACCAGCACATCGGGGCCGCTGCTTGCGTAATGATGGTTGACGTAGTCCAGGTAGTTGGCGCCGACGATCAACTCATGAGTTTGCCCCAGCAGCTCGAACGGCCCTTGCACGGTGGCGTCCACAGCGCGTTGGTGCTGGGTGGCTTGGGCCCAGGACTGGTCAATGGTCGCGATCCCTTCAGGGGTGATGTAGGCGCGGTTGGTCGAGCTCGAATAGGAGCCGCCAAAGGTGTCGCGGTCGACATCCATGAAGGTGGTGGCGACCTTCAACTGCCAATCGTTGGCCAGTTGCTGCTCAATGCCCAGGGTGTAGTTGTTGGTCTCGAAGCGATCGGAGTTCCAGCGCGCGCCGGAGCTTTTCGAACGGGAGAAATCTGTCTGCTGGCCGTTGGTGTAGATCATCGGCACGCCCTGCGCACCGGTCGGCCGGTAGCGCTGGTGGTCGATGCTAAAGCGCAGCACGGTGCTGTCAGTCAGGTCGGCTTCGAGCACGCCATAGAGAATGTCGCGGTCCTGTTGGTACCACTGCATGAAGGTGTTGTTCAGCTGCTTGGCCGCAACCACTCGCCCGCGCAGGTTGCCGGTCGCGGTCAACGGACCGGAGACATCCGCCTCCAGGCGCTGGTAATCCCACGAGCCTAGCCCGCCCTGCAGGTAGGCCTGAAAGTCGCGGGTCGGGCGCTTGCGCACGACGTTGACCACCCCACTCGGATCGCCCGCACCTGTCATCAAGCCGGTGGCGCCGCGCACCACTTCGACCCGGTCGTAGATGGCCATGTCCATCAGCGTGCTGGGCATGTTACGGGTCTGGTTTTCCTGGTAGGTGGTGACGCCGTCGAACTGATAGGTATTGATCGCGCTGCCGCGCGAGTAGATGTTGAAGCGCTCGCCGCCGTCCTGGGACATGGTCACCCCAGGGGTCTGGTTGAGTACCTCGGACATGCTGTGCAGTTGCTGATCGTCCATGCGCTGGCGGGTGATCACGCTGATGGTCTGCGGGGTTTCGCGAATCGACAGGTTCAACTTGGTCGCGGTGCTGGTCGAGCCGGTGGTATAGGAGCCGGTGCCTTCGGTGGTGGCACCCAACCCTGCGGCACTGATGCTGGTTGCGCCCAGCTCCATGGCACCGGTTGAGCTGACCTGAGCGATCAAACGATAGCGCCCCGGCGCCACTGTCACTGGCTGCAGGCCAGTCCCGGCGATCAGTTGCGCAAGCGCCTGGTCGAGCGCGAATTGGCCGCGCAGACCAGGACTGTTCAGGCCATTGGAGAGCTGCGAATCCACCGCAACCATTACCCCCGCTTGCTGACCGAACTGGCCTAATACGCTGTCCAGGCTTCCTGCTGCAATGTCATAGCTGCGCACGTCGGCCTGCTCGACAGTGGCTTGGGCCGCCTGCGCGACAGGCTGGACACAGGCCACGGCAAGGCCGAACAACACGCCGCGCACGGCAGCTGCAAGGGGAGTAAGGCGAGTTTGCATCGAGACAATCCTTGGAAAACAGTGGGGTCATGACACTGGCTAATCAGTGCCTTCCCTTGTCTTGATGCGTGACGCAGCAAAACCTGCCTAATCGATGGAAAATAATTCAAGCCGGCACGACGCTGGCCCAATAGCCGAATACCCGTTGCACGCGAATCGGCAAAACCTGGGTCAGCAGATCCAGGCTGGCCTCCGGCTGATCGATGGAGAACGAACCACTGACCTGCAGGTTGGCGATGCGTGGATCGCAGCGCAGTACGCCGGGCCGATAGCGGTCCAGTTCCGTGAGCAGTTGCCCAAGTGGCAAGCGCTCGGCCAGCAGCAGCCCCTGGGTCCACGCTGCAGCGCCTGCCGGCAATGGCGCCAGGGCACCGGCGAGCGAGTCGCTGAACCTTTGCTGCCAGCCAGCGCGCAGCTCGAAGCGTTGCCCGCGCGGCTGCTCGACCCGTGCCCCGCCATCGAGTAACTGCACCAGGGTCGCGGAGCGCTCCTGGCTGACCAGCAGGCGCGACAGCGGCTGTGGCCGGACCCAAACATCAGCAGTGCGCAGAGCGACCTGCGCGCCCTGCTGCAGCGTTAGCAGCATCCGCCCCTGGTTGAGGGTTAGCACCCTCAGGCCGGCTGCGAACTCACTGTCGAGTGCACTGCGGGTATCCAGTTGCACCGCCACGCCCGAGTCAAATGACAGGCTGCGCCGCTCACCTGTCGAGGTGCCGTAGTCACTGAACAGGGTTGGCATGAGGCTACGTTGGCTGACCCCGTAGCCGCTTGCGATCAACACCCCCGCGCCAGCAAAGCCTTTGAGCACGGCTCTGCGCGAAGTCAACGCACGGGCCTGGAGCAGCCCGCGGACGTTGCCTGCCGATAACCCGCGAGTGCCATCGCGCAGGCCCTGGCCAATGCCATTGAGGCGCTGCCAGGCCTGCTCGTGGGCAGGGCTTTCCTGGCGCCAGCGCTGGCAAGCCAGCTGCTCGCCTGCGCTGCTGACACCCGATTGCAGACGCACCATCCACAGCATCGCCTGCTCGACCACGTGCGGGTCCAGGGATGATTCGTCCGAGGCCAGCGGCGTCATTGCTGGTAGACCGCTGCATAGCAGTGCCGATAGGCCTTGAGCATGGCCTTTTGCACCACGTTGACAGTCAGCCCCAACTGCTCGGCGATTTGCGGGTAGGTCAGGCCATCGAGTTGCGACAGCAGGAAGATTTCCCGTACCCGGCTACCGAGACCGTCGAGTACCTGGCCCACGGCATCGAGCGCCTCAAGCACCAACAAGCGGGTTTCTTCCGAAGGCTGATGCTGGGGCTCGATCAGCGCCAGGCTGTCGAGATAGGCCGCCTCCAGCGCCTGCCGGCGAAAATGCTGCAGGCACAGGCGACTGGCGACCGTACACAGGTAGGCACGCGGTTCGCGCAGCAGCGGTGGCAGTTCGCTGCGCAACAGTTTGACGAAGGTGTCCTGGGCGATATCCAACGCTTGCTCGCGATTGCCCAGGCGACGCCGGAGCATGGCTACGATCCAGCTGTGGTGCTGGAGGTAGAGCTCACCGACATCGTTTGAGCTGGAGGGCGGCATGAACGGGTTCTCCTGGGCAGCGAGGAAAGCCGTGCATGATAATACTTCTCATTAATTTTTTACTACAGGTTTTGCCTGACTACATGAGAACACGCCGCCTGCTGTGGCCCTATCGCGGGACAAGCCCGCTCCCATCGGTGTGGCGCCGCCTGCGTAGGAGCGGGCTTGCCCCGCGATGAGGCCAGCCCAGCCCCCCCTCCAGCAGCACAACGGTAAGCCCCTGAAACGCCTTCACTCAGCCCAGATACGGCGGATAGTCGATGTAGCCTTCTGCGCCACCACCGTAGTAGGTGTCCTTGTTCGCCACCGCCAGCGGCCAGCCATTTTCCAGCCGTGCAACCAGATCCGGATTGGCAATGAATGGCTGGCCAAACCCAGCCAGGTCGATCAGCCCCGACGCCACCAGCGCTTGCGCACGTTGCAGGGTAAGGTCACCGGCCAGAATCAAGCGGGTCGACTTGAGGTCTTTGCGGCAACTGACCAGCAACGCTTTGAGCGCATCTTCCCGTGCTACGGCCGTTTCGGCACGCAGGAAGAAGTGGGTCTGGTCCATCACATGGATATAGGCGATGCCGCGCTCGCCCAAGCCGGCACACAGCGCGCTGTAGGTCTGGTCGATCTCATCGTACAGCGGCATGTCCATCAACTGCCCGTACGGCGAGAAACGAATACCCACGCGCCCGGCGCCAATTCGCTGGCACACGGCGTCGACCACTTCGAAGACGAAACGCAGGCGGTTATCCAGGTTCTGCGCGCCGTACTGATCAGTGCGGTCATTGACCTTGGGGTTGAGGAACTGCTCCAGCAGGTAACCGTTGGCGCCATGAATTTCCACGCCGTCAAAGCCTGCTTCAATCGCATTAGCCGCAGCCTGGGCAAAATCGCGCACCACCCGGCCGACCGCTTCGCTCGACAGCGCTTGTGGTTGGGAGGTCGAGACGAAACCTGGCTCGCCGTTGTCTGCATAGCCAAAGGCGAACGCGCCCTCAGCCGTTTTGCTGGTTGAACTGACCGGTGCCTTGCCACCTTCCTGGATCGAGGTGTGCGACACCCGCCCAACATGCCACAGCTGGGCGAAAATCTTGCCGCCAACGCTGTGTACCGAATCAGTCACCAGGCGCCAGCCAGCGATCTGTTCAGGGGTGTAGATACCTGGGTTGAACAAGTAACCCTGGCCTTCACGCGAGATCGGCGTGCCCTCGGACACGATCAGGCCGGAGCTGGCGCGCTGGGTGTAGTACAGCGCGGTAAGTGCATTGGCGACATCGCCCGGTGAACGCGAACGGGTCATCGGGGCCATGACGAAGCGGTTTCTAAGAACGGTATCGCCGAGTTGAAATGCGTTGAACAGGCTCACGAAAAGTCTCCACAGGTAGTGAGTAATGCTGCGTGTGGGTTAGCCTATTGAAGAAATCTTCGGTGATCTGCGCAAAGATTTCTCAAGTGAGTGGAATTTAATTCATCAATTGGAGCGTGGCATGTACTCGTCTGAACGGCTCAAGGGCATCGACGTGTTCGTCGCGGTCGCCGACCTTGGCAGCTTTACCGCAGCGGCTGAACGACTCAACCTGACCAGTTCAGCGGTCAGTAAAAGTGTCGCGCGCCTGGAGGGCAGACTGGGGGTGCGCCTGTTCAACCGCACCACCCGCACATTGTCACTGACTGAAGCCGGCACCGCGTTCTATCGCACCTGCACCGCGGTACTGGCAGATCTGGAAGAGGTCGAGCACGTGCTGGTCAGCGCGGGCAATGAGCCGCACGGCAAAGTGCGGATCGACCTGCCGGCCTCCTACGGCAGGATGCACGTGCTGCCGCTGATCCTCGATTTCATTGGCCTGCACCCGTTGCTGCAGCCGCACATTTCGTTCTCGGACCGGTTCGTCGATCCGGTTCACGAAGGCATCGATATCGTCGTGCGCATAGGCGGGCCGGATGCGTGGCCGGCGAACCTCGGCCATCGCTACTTCGGCGCGCAACGGCTGATTTTTTGCGCAGCGCCCGCCTACCTTGAGCGCCATGGCGTCCCCCGCAGCGAGCGCGATCTGGATGCGCACCACTGCGTGGGCTACGGCCAGGCGGACGGGTTGGTCAGCCCCTGGTATTTCAAAGGGCGCCAGCCGGGCGAGATGGAGCGCCGAACGGTGCAGGCGCGCATTGCCGTTGGCGATGGTGAAGGGGAAGTCGCGGCAGTGCTGGCCGGCCATGGCATCGGCCAGTTGCCGACCTGGCTCACTCAGCGCCACCTCGATTCAGGCGCGCTGGTCGAGGTGCTGCCACAGCTGGCCACCGATGGCTTGCCGATGAACCTGGTATGGCTCAAGAGCCGTGAAAGCCTGCCTAAGGTCAGGGCCCTGCTCGATTACCTGCTGCCACGCTTGGCGCCGCATGGCACGCTCAACCGCAGTGCCCCGTGAAGCAAACAGCGGCCTCAATAAGTTGCCCTGCCCCCGCTCAGATCGAACACAAAGCCTGTGGTAAAGCTGCATTCCGGCCCCGCGATCCAAGTCACCATGTTGGCGATCTCTTCGGCTTTGAGGAAGCGACCCATGGGGATCTTGGCCTTGCTCGCATCAATGTGCGCTTGGGTCATCTCGGCCAGCAACGGCGTCTCGACCATCGCCGGCGCCACGCAGTTGAGCAGCACGCCATCCTGGGCCAGCTCCTTGGCTGCGGACTTGGTGAAGGCGATCACCCCAGCCTTGGCCGCCGAGTACGCCGAGATGTACTGAACGCCCTCCTTGCCAGCCATCGAGGCAATGTTGACGATGCGTCCATAGCCGCGCTCACGCATGTGCGCGATGGCGGTGCGACAGCAATAGAACACGCCGTTCAAGTCGATGGCGATGACCTTGTCCCAGGCATCCGCCGGGTACTCCCACGAAGGCACCACCGGGCCATTGATACCGGCGTTGTTGACCAGGATATCGACCTGCCCCAGGCGCTCGAGTACTTCGGCGAACGCCGCCTGCACCGAGGACAATGACGAGACATCGACGGCCTGGCGTAGCGCCGGCTCAAAGCCGTTTTCGATACTGTCCCAGCCCTCCACTGCCAAGTCCCAGATGACGATACGCGCGCCCGCCGCGTGCAAGCGCCGGGCGATCGCCAGACCAATGCCACGCATACCGCCGGTGATGATTGCAGCCTGCCCTTCCAGATACTGGCTCATTGCTTTGCTCCTTTCTCGACACACGGGATTTCGGGCAGGCGACGCAGGTCGCTGACCATGAACAGGTAACACAGCGCACCCAGCGCGGTGATGGTGGAAACGAACGCCAAGGCCCAGACGAACGAGCCGGTGGCGCTGACGATAATGCCGATGGTCAACGGGGTGACGATGCCGGCGGCATTGGCGAACAAATTGAACAGGCCGCCGCTCAAGCCCAGCAGGCCCTTGGGGGCGATGTCGGAAACGATCATCCAGGCCAGCGCCGACATGCCTTGGGCGAAGTAGGCGATGCAGAGGATGGCGATGACCAAGGCGTCCGACTCGACATAGTTGGCCAAAACGATCACCGAAGCGGTCAGCAGGCCAGCGATTACCGGCAGCTTGCGGGCAACGTTCAGCGAGTAGCCGCGACGCAGCAAGGCATCCGACAGCCAGCCGCCGACCAGCGTCCCCAGCGACGCAGCAATGAACGGCAGTACCGCGACCCAACCGACTTTCAGCCAGGGCATGTGCCGCTCGGTGACCAGGTAGGTCGGGAACCAGGTGAGGAAAAACACGTTGGTCGAATTGCAGGCGAACTGCCCCAGGCAAATGCCGAGCATGTTGCGATGCTTGAGCAGCGCCGGGATCTGCGACCACTGGAACACGTGGGCCTTCTGACCACCATCGACCACCCCGCCGCCCTGCTCGATGTAATCAAGCTCGGCCTGGTTGGCTGTGCTCGACTGGTGTGGTTCGTGGTATTCGCGCCACCATACCAAGCCATAGAGGATGCCCAGCAAACCGACCGCCATCAGCAGGAAGCGCCAGCCATAGGCATGCAATACCCAGAACAGCAGCGGCGTGAGGAAGGCCAGGCCAATGTACTCGGCGAAGGTATAGATGCTGGTCGCCCGGGCCCGTTCGCTCTGCGGGAACCAGGTGGCAACCACCCGGCTGTTAGTGGGAAAGCACGGCGCTTCGGTGATGCCCACCAGAAAGCGAAAGCCAAGCAGTGACAAAAAGCCCTGGGCCAAGCCCTGCAAGCCGGTGAACAACGACCACAATGTCAGCGCCAGCCAGTAGGTGAGCTTGGTGCCAAGGCGATCGATGAGGATGCCACCGGGGATCTGCGCGGCGGCGTAGGTCCAGGAAAATGCCGAGAAAATCAGCCCCATCATGGCCGCATTCAGGCCCAGGTCAGCGCTGATACTGGGCGCGGCGATGCCCATCACGCTGCGGTCCAGGTAGTTGATCATGGTACCGCCGGAGATCAGCGCCAGGATCATGAAACGGGTACGGGTCTTGGCATGTTGCTGAGCTGGGGTGTCGAACACCGCCAAGCCAATCTTTTGCTCTGAGTTCATGATGTCGGGTCTCTTGTTATTGGTATGTCATCAATGCCCAGGCGAACCCCTGGGGAGCATCCGCTCGCGCGCGTCAGGTAAAACCGAACAAGCGTCGTGGGGTGTCCCACATGATCTTGCGGCGCAGTTGCAGGTCGGGCATCAGCTGCTCTGCCAGTTTCAGCAGCGGGCCGTAATCGACCCGCGAACGTTGCCGAATGAAGGGCCAGTCAGAACCCCAGACGCAGGCATCGGGCCCAAAGGCGGCGATCAAGGCATGCACGTAGGCCCTGCTCTGCCCAAGCAGATCCTCGCTGGCGGCGAATTTCTGCATACCGGACAACTTGACGCTGACCCGCCCGCAGCTCGCCAGCTTGAGCAACGCCTGAAAGCCCGACTGTTGCAGGCCAGCGCGCACATCCGGGCGGCCACAATGGTCGATCAGCACACGTACTGGGTTTCGCTCAAGCAGCCCTTGCAGGTGCAGCAACTGGTCTTCACAAACCTGCACTTGGGCAAACATGCCCAGCTCGGCGAGCTTGCCCAAACAGGCTTGTGCGCCCTGCATGACCTGAACCCCGTAGAGCGCAGGATTGAACGCCACCCCGACCACGCCCTGCTCCTGTAGCGCCGCCAGCTGATCGATGCCGATGTCAGGCTCGACCACCGCCACGCCGCGCAAGCGCCCCTGGCCAGCTGCCAACGCGTGCAACAGGCAGCGGTTGTCGGTGTGATAGCCACTGTTCGGCCCGACCAGCAGGGCGTGACGCACGCCGTAGGCATCCATCAGCTGGCTAAATTGCTCAAGCGTTGCGACCTCCTGGCCGGAGGGGGCATAGGGTGCCGCGGGGTGATAAGGAAATCGCGCAGGATCAAACAAATGGTTATGGCAATCGATCTTGGGCTCGTCAAAGATGTTCACGCGGCTCTCCCCTGGCACGGCCCTCCATTGCTGAGTTAATGCGCCCCCTGTAGGAGCGGGCTTACCCGCGAATACGTCAGTGAATCCAGAATCGTATTCGCGGGCAAGCCCGCGCCTACAAGGCCTGCGCAGCTCAGAGCGGCAAGGCCTCTGCAGCGTTTTGCAGATCTTGTTATTGTTCGCCAACACGGCGGCGGGCTTGGGCTAACGATACTGCCGGCAGTGTGCTAACGCTCATACACAGATGGCGAAAACCATAACCAAAGGTAATGACCATGCTCCCCGGCAGAGAAGCTGCAGCGTCCAGCGCGATGGTGTTCAAGCTGCGCCATATGGAGGTGTTTCGCGCGGTGATGCTGACCGGCTCGATCAGCGCTGCCGCGAAAATGCTGTATGTCTCCCAGCCTGCGGTGAGCAAGTTGATCGGCTACATCGAGGACCGCCTGGCTTACCGCTTGTTCGAGCGAATCAACAATCGGCTGGTGCCCACTGGCGAGGCACAGATCCTGTTTCGCGAGGTCGAGCGGGTCTATCAGGCAGCGTTGGCGGTCAACGAGTGCGCGCTGTCACTAGGTTCTGGCTCACAGCGCAACCTGCGCCTGTCGTGCAGCGCGTCATTGTCGACGGTGGTCCTCCCCACGGCGCTGGCGCAGCTCAAGCTTGAGTCGCCGTCACTGAACATCGAGTGGCAGACCTCGTTGATGAACGAGATGCCCAACCAGATCCTGTCGAAGAAAGTCGACCTGTCGATCGCCGCCTTGCCAGTAGTGCATGACCATCTGCATTCGCAGGCATTCATGCGCGGGCGCATGGTGGTGGTGATGGCTGGCGACCATCCGCTGGCGCAGCAGCCAGTGCTGTCGCTGCAGCAGCTTGAGGGCCAGCCACTGCTGCTGTTCAGGCCCGACATGCCGTTTGGCCAACTGCTCGCGCAACAGATCGAGCACCGCGGTTTGCACCTGCACTCGCTGCTATCGTTCACCAACGCTGTCGAGGCGGTGGCGTTGGTCAAGCAAGGCATGGGCCTGAGCATCATCGATGAGTTCGTGGCGCAAGACAGCGGCTTGACGGTGGTGCCACTGGCCGAGGAAATCTACTTCGACATCAGCTTCGTCTATTCGCGCTTCGAGCCACCGTCGCAAGCAGCGCTGCACCTGATGCGGGTACTACGGGCGCAGGCGGTGAAAGTTGGCCGAGCTATCGCCGGCTTCGAGTTACCCAATCCATGAACCTGGGCGGCGACGGGTTGACCGCTGTACGACTGTCATAGACGATTGATTTCTCGCCAGACAAGGACGACCACATGTTACGGATACTGGGCAGAGCGGCCTCGATCAACGTGCGCAAGGTGCTATGGGCCTGCGCGGAAATGAACATCGGCTTTGAACGAGAGGACTGGGGCGCGGGCTTCAAACCGACAGTGCTGCCTGAGTTTCTGGCGCTGAACCCCAATGCCATGGTTCCGGTTATCCAGGATGGCGACTTCACCCTGTGGGAATCGAACAGCATCATCCGCTACCTGGCCACACGTGATGGCCAGAGCGCGCTCTATCCGGCCGAAGCCAGGGCCAGGGCACGCGTGGATCAATGGATCGATTGGCAGGCCTCCGATCTGAATCGCTCCTGGAGCTATGCCTTCATGTCATTGGTCAGGCATTCGCCTGCGCACCAGGATGGCCAGGCGCTTGCCGCAGGCTTGGCGCAATGGTCCAACTACATGCAGATACTCGATCAGCAGCTCGAAGCAACAGGGGCTTACGTGGCCGGCGACGCCTTTTCACTGGCCGACATTCCCATCGGCCTGTCGGTCCACCGCTGGTTCGCAACACCTTTTGCCCACCCACCGCTGCCAGCAGTCACGGCCTATTATGAGCGGCTCAGCGAGCGACCTGGTTTTCGCCTGCATGGTCGCAACGGCACGCCCTAGACACGCTCGGCCACGCCTTGCTGGCAAAACGCCCCGCTTTACCAGTGGTTGATCGTCCGGCTAGAGTGTCGCCCCCCCGGGAATTGGATCCTGGGCTTTGGACCATGGAGCTGTTCAGTGAAGTACCTCAGTAAAGTTGTAGCCGCATGCGCATTCGGCCTGGTTCTGGCAGGTTGCACCGGTGCCCCGATCAAATCGGCCCACTATGACAGCAGCCAGTACACCGTGCTGGGTCACAGTGAAGCCAGCGCCACCGGCCTGATGCTGTTCGGCCTTATCCCGATTCGTCAGAACAGCCGCTTTGTCCGTGCACAGGACGCGGCGATCAAGGCCAAGGGCGGCGATGCGCTGATCAATACCCAAGTGCAGGAAAAGTGGTTCTGGGCCTGGGTCCTGAATGGCTACACCACCAAGGTTTCCGGTGATGTGATCAAGCTGAACAACGTCCAGTAACCCAGCGCTTTGACAGTGCTGCCCAATGGGCGCGCCCGGCCGCCGATCGCACGGCGTGGGGCGCGCCTGGTCATCAAACGCTGCGGGTCACCCCGCCATCGACGCGGATGTTCTGCCCGGTGATGTAGGCCGCCCCTTCGCTGGCCAGGAAGGCGATGGTGGCAGCGATTTCCTCGCTGGTGCCATAGCGCTTGAGCGGAACACTGTCGCGCCGCTGCTCAGTGGCCGGCAGGCTGTCGATCCAGCCGGGCAATACATTGTTGATGCGCACGTTATCGCCGGCAAAGTTGTCGGCGAAGATTTTGCTGAAGGCTGCCAAGCCTGAACGGAACACCGCCGAAGTAGGGAACAACTCGCTCGGCTCGAACGCCCAGGCGGTGGAAATATTGATGATTACCCCGCCTTTCTGGGCCTGCATGATCGGCGTGACCAAGCGGCTTGGGCGAATGACATTGAGCAGGTAGGTTTCCATGCCCTGGTGCCAGTCTTCGTCGCTGATCTCCAGGATCGGTGCACGCGGGCCGTGACCGGCGCTGTTGACCAACACATCAATCCGCCCCCATTTTTCCATGACCGCGTCGACCAGACGCTGCAGGTCTGCGTTGGACTGGTTGCTGCCGGTGACGCCAATGCCGCCCAGCTCCTGGGCCAGCGCTTCACCTTTGCCGGACGAAGACAGGATGGCGACCTTGAAGCCATCGGCGGCCAGACGCTTGGCGGCGGCGGCGCCCATGCCGCTGCCGCCGGCGGTTACGATAGCTACTTTTTCTACTGACATAGGGGCTCCTGGCTTTACGCGAAGTCTGCGGTGGATGTGAGGTTCAGCCTACACCTTGGTTGGGATCAGCAGCAGTGATCAATAATGCTTGCAGCCTGTAGAAAATCTGTTGGCATGCCATTTTGGGTCCGCTTTGCGGCCCATCGCAGCGGTTCGGCGCCCCGACAAGCCAGCTCCTACAAGGGTCATGCAGAGGCATGTAGTCCCAAGATCCCGGCAAACACGCTAAGGTAGAACCTTTACGCAAAAGGACTGCCGCATGCCGCAACACTCCGGCTTCGTCAGGGTGCGTGGCGCCCGCGAGCACAATCTGCAGAACGTAGACGTCGACATCCCCCGCGACGCACTGGTGGTGTTCACCGGGGTGTCCGGCTCCGGCAAATCCTCGCTGGCCTTCTCGACGCTCTACGCCGAAGCCCAGCGCCGCTACTTCGAATCTGTCGCGCCGTACGCCAGGCGCCTGATCGACCAGGTTGGCGTACCGGATGTCGACGCCATCGAAGGCCTGCCGCCAGCGGTGGCCTTGCAGCAGCAACGCGGCACGCCCAGCGCCCGCTCCTCGGTGGGCAGCGTCACCACCCTCTCAAGCTCGATCCGCATGCTTTACTCGCGCGCCGGCAGCTATCCGGCCGAGCAACCGATGCTCTACGCCGAGGACTTTTCGCCCAACACCCCGCAAGGTGCCTGCCCCGAATGTCATGGCCTGGGCCGGGTCTACGAGGTGACCGAAGCGAGCATGGTCCCGGACCCTTCGCTGACCATACGTGAACGCGCAGTCGCAGCCTGGCCGATGGCCTGGCAAGGGCAGAACCTGCGCGACATCCTCGTGACCTTGGGCTACGACGTGGATATTCCCTGGCGCGACCTGCCCCAGGAGCAACGCGACTGGATTCTGTTCACCGAACAAACGCCGACCGTACCGGTGTATGCCGGCCTGACCCCAGGGCAAACCCGCGCTGCACTCAAGCGCAAGCTCGAACCCAGCTACCAGGGCACCTTCAGTGGCGCCCGGCGCTACGTGCTGCACACCTTCATGCAGTCGCAAAGCGCGCAGATGCGCAAGCGTGTCTCTCAGTTCATGCGCCCCAGCCCCTGCCCGCTGTGCGCAGGCAAACGCCTCAAGCGCGAGGCACTGACCGTGACCTTCGCCGGCCTGGATATCGCCGAGCTGTCACAGATGCCACTACAAGACCTGGCCAAAGTGCTCAGGCAAGTTGCCGCAGCCGACTATCTGCAGCAGCCTGAACAAACCTCAGAAACCCTCACCCACCAACAAACCCGCGCAGCCCGCCAACAACGCGCGGCCAAGGGTGAGCCTGCGCACAGCGGCGGCCCGGATGTACGGCACACGCCCAACCTGTCGCTGGAAAAGCGCCTGGCCGCACAACGTATCGCCGCCGAGTTGCTGGAGCGCATCGACACCCTCATCGACTTGGGCCTGGGCTACCTGGCGCTGGAACGCAGCACGCCGACGCTGTCCTCCGGTGAGCTGCAACGCCTGCGCCTGGCCACCCAGCTCAATTCGCAGCTGTTCGGCGTGATCTACGTGCTCGACGAACCTTCCGCCGGCCTGCACCCGGCCGATAGCCAAGCGCTCTATGCCGCCTTGCAGCGGCTCAAGTCCAGCGGCAACTCGGTGTTCGTCGTCGAGCATGACCTGGACACCATGCGCCGTGCCGACTGGCTGGTCGATGTCGGCCCGGCTGCCGGCGAGCATGGCGGGCAGATTCTCTACAGTGGCCCACCCGAAGGCTTGCGCCAGGTGCAGGCATCGCGCACCCGCGCCTACCTGTTCGCAGAGCAGGCCAGCCGCCAACATCAGCCTCGCCAGGCACACGCCTGGCTACGCCTGGAAGGCATCACCCGCAACAACCTCGATGCGCTCAGCGCACAGTTTCCACTGGGCTGCTTCAGCGCCGTCACCGGCATCTCCGGATCGGGCAAATCGAGCCTGGTCAGCCAGGCACTGCTGGAACTGGTCGGCGCCCACCTGGGCCAGCCGCAGCAGTCTGAGGAAGCTGAAGAACAGAGCCTGGAAGATGAACCGCAGCCGACCAGCACTGGCCAGATCGTGGCCGGGATGGAGCAGATCAAGCGCCTGGTCAAGGTTGACCAGAAACCGATCGGCCGCACCCCGCGCTCCAACCTGGCGACCTACACCGGGTTGTTCGATCACGTGCGCAAGCTGTTCGCGGCCACCGAGCAGGCCAAGGCGCAAGGTTTCGATGCCGGGCGCTTTTCGTTCAATGTCGCCAAAGGTCGCTGCGAAACCTGCGAGGGGGAAGGCTTTGTCAGCGTCGAGTTGCTGTTCATGCCCAGCGTCTACGCACCCTGCCCCACCTGCCACGGTGCGCGCTATAACCCCGAAACCCTGGCGGTGACCTGGCAGGACATGAACATCGCCCAGGTGCTGCAGATGACCGTTGACCAAGCCGTTGAGGTATTCGCCGAACAGCCCGGTATCCGCCGCAGCTTGCAGGTGCTGCAGGACATCGGCCTGGGTTACCTGCGCCTGGGGCAGCCCGCCACCGAACTGTCTGGTGGCGAGGCACAACGGATCAAGCTGGCCACCGAGTTGCAGCGCACGGCGCGCGGCGCGACGTTGTATGTGCTGGATGAACCGACCAATGGCCTGCATCCGCAAGATGTCGATCGCCTGCTGGTGCAACTCAACCGCCTGGTCGACGCCGGGCACACGGTGGTGGTGGTCGAGCATGATATGCGGGTGGTTGCGCAGAGCGACTGGGTGATCGATATCGGGCCGGGTGCTGGGGCTGCGGGGGGCAAAGTGGTGGTAAGCGGTGAGCCTGAGGCGGTGGCCAAGCATCGGCACAGCCGCACGGCGCCGTTTCTGGCGAGTGCTTTGCGCTGAGCGTCGGTGCTTGTCGTTATTTTCTAGCGCCCCTGAGATCGAGCGCCGCGCGGGTGGCGCTCGATCTCAGGGGCGTTAGAAAACCAACCACAGGCGCACGATCTTGAAAGCGCAAGATAAGCCAGGCGCCACTTCATCGCTCCAGACGGCTACAAACTGGCCGTCTGGACAGCCCAGCCCTAGGCGGATCAATCCTCTCTGAAAAAGCTGCGGCCGTTATCGCGCAGCAGGTCGACCATCGCCCCAGCAGCAGGCGGCAGATAGCCTTCGGCGCGTACCGATACCGCGACGGTACGGCTCATGGTGGTTTCCAGCAGCGGCACTTCGCGCAAGCGCGACATGCCCTGGCCATGCTCCAGGGTTTCGCGGGCGACGAAACTGAGCAGCCCGGTACGGGCGATCAGACGTGGCAGCAGCGAGACCGTGTTGGTCTCGATCTGCACCTGCGGCGCTGGCAGGTGGCGGGCGATGAACACATTGTCGAGCCAGCGCCGGGAGGTCACCGTGCTGCCTGGCAGCACCCAGCGGTACTGACACAGATCCTTGAGGGCAATCGCTGTGCCGAATACCGGGTGATCGGCACTGGCGACCACTACCGCTTCATCCTCCAGGATCGGGTAGCTGCGAAATTGCGGGTCATCGACGATTAGCGGGCAGATGATCGCATCCAGGCGGCCGGTGCGCAGAGATTCGCGCAGCACATCGTCTTGAGCGATCGACAGCTGCAAGGTCAACTGCGGCGCGCGCTGCAGCAACGATTCGGTGAGCTGTGGCAGCAAGTATTCGGCCATGCTCGCGGCGCAGCCCAGGCGGATGTTACCGACCAGGCCACCGGCGAAGTCGCGCACCTCTCGTTCGGTTTCGGCAATGCTCAGCTGCAACTGCCGGGCGCGCTCGAGCAACAGCTGGCCGACGTCGGTCAACTTGATGCGCCGACCGTCGCGCTGGAACAGCCGCGTGCCCAGCGACTCCTCCAGGCGCTGGATGCTTTTACTCAAGGCCGGCTGGCTGCGGTTGAGCTTCTCGGCAGCCCGCCCGAGGTGGCCCAGTTCGGCGATGGTTTCAAAATAGGTGAGGTCGCGTAGATCCATGATTCATGAATTTCAGTTATCGATTCATCGAAAGTAGAAAATAGACTTGATCAATTGCCACGTCGATAATTTTCTCCGTCAAACGCGTTCTGGAGCATATCGACCTTGCAGACCTTCTTAGCTGGCCTGGCCTTCCCTTCACGAATCCTGCTCTGGCTGGCGCTCATCGTTTGTGCAGGCGGGGTCGGCCAGTTGCTGCATACGTTGGCGGTGCCGGCCGGTCTATTCCTCGGGCCGATGCTGGTGGCGATTGCCTTTGGCGTATCTGGCGCGCAACTACGCTTGCATCGGCACGTGTTTCGCTTAAGCCAGGGCTGCGTAGGGTTGATGGTCGCTCACTCGGTGACCTGGACCGTGTTGGCTTCGCTGGCGCAGTCTTGGCACGTCATGCTGCTGGCCACCGCGCTGACTGTGCTGCTGAGCGCGCTGGTCGGCTTGGGCACTGTGCGTTATGGCGGCATCTCGGCTACTACCGCCGCCTGGGGTACCGCACCCGGCGCGGCCTCGGCGATGGTGTCGATGGCCGAGGAGAACGGTGCCGATGCACGGGTGGTCGCCACCATGCAGTACGTCAGGGTGGTGTGCGTGGTCATGATCGGCGCGCTGGTCAGCCACCTGCTCGGCGCAACGAACGGCGCGGGCGTTGCAGCCAGCACTGGCGCCAGCCTGCCGGGGCCGCAAGTAGGCCAACTACTGCTGAGCCTGGGGGTCGTTGTGCTGGGCGTGACCCTCGGCACCACGCTACCGGCTGGGGCGCTGTTGCTGCCGCTGGTGCTCGGTGCGGTACTGCAACTGAGCGGGCTGCTGCTGATCACCCTGCCCGGCTGGTTGCTGGCGTGCGCCTATGGCGCGATCGGCTGCTATATCGGCCTGCGCTTTGACCGGCCAACGGTGCGCTACGTGTGGCGTCGGTTGCCGAGCATGATTGCCGGGGCAGTGGTGCTGATCATATTGTGCGCCGGCTGCGCCTGGCTGCTGGCGCGGGCGACCGGCAGCGACTTTCTCTCGATGTACCTGGCCACCAGTCCCGGAGGGCTGGATGCGATGGCGATCATTGCCGTGGAAACCCATGCAGACGTCGGCCTTGTGCTGGCCATGCAGACCTTGCGCTTGTTTGGGGTAATTGTGACAGGTGCCTATTGTGCCAGGCAGATCATCCGTTTCACCCGCGCTTGACGTTCGATACAACTTTTTGCCATCAGGCCCCGTCCAACAGACACTGGGTCTTTTTTCAGCTCAGACCATTCCAGGAGGTTGCCGATGTCGATGCGAACCACGTTGCTGCTCTCATGCCTAACCCTAGCTTTAGTGGGTTGCGCAAGTTCAAGCGATGACCCGAAACCGCCGAGCACCATGCAGGTAGACCTGCAGCAGTACCAGGGCACCTGGTACGAACTGGCGCGCTTGCCGATGTTCTTCCAGCGTAACTGCGTACAGTCCGAGGCGCGCTATAGCCTGCGCGAGGATGGACGGGTCGGTGTCGACAACCGTTGCCGGGAAGCCGATGGCCAATGGAATGAGGCCCAAGGCGTCGCCGAGCCGCAGCAAGCGGGCAAGACCGACAAGCTTTGGGTCAGGTTCGACAACTGGTTCAGCCGCCTGGCGCCAGGGTTGACCAAGGGCGAATATTGGGTGCTGTACCACGATCAGGATTATCGCGTGGCGCTGGTTGGCCATCCCAATCGCGAGTACCTCTGGCTGCTGTCGCGTACCCCGACAGTCAGCGGTGAAACTCAAGACAAACTATTGGCGATTGCCCGTGAGCAGGGTTACGACACTTCGGAGCTGGTGTGGCGGCAGGCAGACAAGCCATAACCAGGGTTCATTACAGGTAGCCTGGCCTCTTCGCCGCTGCGGTTGAGTGCAAAGAGGCCATCGCTGCTACCTGACTAGCGTGTAGAAGTGGCCAGTGCAGCCTTGTCTCGCTCGCTGATCACGTACTGACGGTACTGCGGATCGGCCTTGATCTGCGCGTCGGTAAACGCAATTGGCGGCAACTGCTTGGCCGAGAATGCACGTGTCTGGTCGGCAGAATGCGCCGAGCCCGCCTCGCTGGACTGGGAGAACGCCAACAAGCCTCGGGCCTGCGGCCCCTGCTCAGTGAAGCTGACCACCTGCAAATAGCTGGTACCGCTGACCACCAGGCGCTTGCCCTGCCCTTGCGCGACGCTGTACATCGCGTTGTACACCCCAAGCGCCTGCGGGCCGCCGGGCACCGGCGTACCGTCGAGCGAATGCTGGATCTGCCCCCAGCGACTGTCATTGCCCACACCGGCCTCGGCCAGTTGCTGCAAAGAGTCCAATGCCGCTTGATGCAGCAGCTTGCGCACCGCCGCCTGCTCAACCGCAAGGCCGCGTGGTGTGTGCTGCGGATCAGTCGGATCAAAGGCTACGCGCCAGCTTTGTGGATGCTCGGCAAGCGCGGCAAACAGGTTGTGGAAGTGCAACAAGCCAATGCCGGCATCCAGATCGGCCTTGCCATTCCAGGCGTTCAGGCTGGCACACAGCGCCGCTACGTCAGCCTCGGCTGATTTGCACCAGTCCAGCAGATCGGGCAACAGCAGGCTTGCGGCGTATACCTCATCATCGAGCACCATGTCCTGCAGCTGTTGCACGCCGAGCTTTTGCTTACCTTGCAAACGCTGCAGGGCAAACCGGCCACGCAAGCTCAACGCTTGATCATCGCGGCTGATCAGCGGCGAGAAGCCAGTCAGCGGTTGCGCAGGATTAGCCATCCACGCCGGGTCGTTGGAGTTCTGCACGAAATCGCGACGCTCCAGGCTCGGCAACAGATGTGCAGGGGTGATGCCGGGCTGCGCTGCCTGCGGATCGATCTTCCATTGGCAGGCACTGCGCGAACCGTCCAAGACCACCGCAGGGCCTGCGAGCGCTGGGTTGCTGCACTGGGCAAGGAGGTCTTGGTCGACAAACGGGACCACCGACTGGTTCAGGTACAGCGCCTGGCCAGCCTCGTCCACTGCCAGTGTATTGACCCAGGGAATCCCCTGAAGCTGCGCAACGGAGGCTTTCAGCGCTTGGAGACTGTCGGCACGGTTGATCTGATACCACTGCTGCAGCACCCGCGTGTTGTCCAGGTTGGCATCGCGCAAGCTGTAGGCATGGCGATTGTCCCAGTCCAGCTTGCCTGGCCACTGCACCACTGGACCGAAACTCGACGCGTAGACCTGGCGCTCGACCTGGCTGAGCGTGCCGTCCTGGCCTTTGACCGAGACAGTCAAGGTCTGGCGAGCAAGCGGCAACGACTTGCCGTCCAGCAGATAGCGGGTCGCGTCGTTCGGGTCGAGTTCCAGCCGGTACAGGGTAAAGTGCTTGGAAGTGTCGACGGTGTGGGTCCAGGCCAAATGACGATTGAAGCCGATGTTCACCAGCGGCAGCCCCGGCAACGCGGCGCCCATGACATCGAGCTCACCTGGAATGGTCAACTGCATTTGATAGAAGCGCATGCCGCCCATCCATGGGAAGTGCGGATTGGCCAGCAACAGGCCGCGGCCGTTGGCCGAGCGCTGCGAGCCCACCGCAACTGCGTTGCTACCACGCTCCGAGGCAAATCGCTGCTGGCGCTCCAAGGCCAGGCTGAAGTCGCTTACCGGACGCTGCGCGGCAAGTTTAGGCGGCGCAGCGCCGACCAGCGCCTCGACGAACTGACCGGCGCCCCCTTCTACCAGCAACCGGCGCGTCAACTTCACCAGATCAAGGCTGGTGATTGGCCGCACCCAATCGCCTGCACCACATTCGGCGGGCAGGCCCCGGGCCTTGCGCTCACCTAGGGCGCGGTTGAAGCCGCTGGCATACCCCTCAAGCAAATCGCGCACCGACGCCGGCTGCGCCTGGAGGAAGCCGCTGACCGCAATGGGCGTATTCAACCAGGTGAAGAACAGGTCGCTAGCGAGATTATCGCGCTGCTCGAACGTCTTGCCCTGCGCGCCAAGGAAACGTGAGCGCTCACCGTTGACGGTGAGCACTTCATTGGCCAACAGGCAGAGGTTGTCCTGGGCATAGGCATAGCCAATGCCGTAACCCAGGCCGCGTTCGTTGTTAGCCAGGATATGCGGGACCCCAAAGCTGGTGCGGCGGATCTGCGCGCTGGCATCGCCTGCGGCTTCCCTAGCGTGGACGGCGATGCTGCTGGCCACCAGGGCAGCCGCCAGGCAGAGGTGAGTCAAGGGACGCGAAAGAGAGTACACGGGCAATCCTCGGATTCTGGAGTCATCCCGTTCAGACGAATGGCCGGATGAAAATTTTACGGCTGGCGAGGCCCTGGAACGTCTTCATCTAGGCGCGTTGGATTTTTTTTCATCCAGGACTGCAGTTTTGCCAATCTCATTCGTCTTTATAAGTGAGGCACCCATGAATTCGGGACAGTCCACGAAAAGGAGCATTCACATGTACAACCCCCAAGCGTCACTGCAGACCGCTCACGGCCCTGGCAACGTCGGCGCGGCGCGGCTTGTCGAGGGCGAAGAGCGCGTCGGTAACGGGCAGATTCGCGAACTGCTGCGCGCCTATGGCCTGCGCACCAGCCTGATCAGGCTCAAAGTCATCGATGCCCTGCACTCGGCCGACCGCAATGGCCGCAGCATTGGCGTGCGTGGCATTCATGCGCAACTTGAGCAGCTGGATATTCCGCTGTCGTTTCTGAGCGTCCGTGAAGTGCTCAAGCGCCTGTGCGCCGAAGGCGTGATTACCCTCGGCTCGGATAAATGCTACAGCCTCAATCCCCAGGCCCGCGCCGTGCTGGAACAGCCCGCCGCCCGCTGAGCGCATGGCCGGCCAAGGTAGGCCGGCCGGCCAGGTTCAGGGCTTGACCTTGCGCCGCAAGATCCCATTGATCACCACCACGATTACCGCGATGGCAATCGCCAGGTACTGGAAGGTTTGCTCGCTGATCGTCCCCTGCTTTTGCAGATGGGACAGGCCCAGCATCAGCCCCAATACCACCAGGATGATCAGGATCGAATATTTAAGGCGCTGCACGTGTGTCATGGAAAGTTCCTTGCAACATCAGGGACATGTGGCTCGCAACGAGCCGCGGCAATGATACAACGCCATTGGCCACAGGCGTGTATTTCCTGCTGAACGTGCCTGCTGCTTAGCAGCTGCGTGCGATTTTCACCCTGCATAACCCCTACGCCACTTTGCCCCTGCCTGGCGAGCGCCCCCGCTGCCGGAGGGTAGTGCTACCCATGAGCACCATCGTGCAATGCATGCACCGAAAATCAAGGCCTGTAGCAGGGTGCCGTGGAGTTGTCCTACATAGGGCTCCCTAATTCCCTTCACGATGCATTCACTCAGGCTACAGCCTCTGGCTCGCTTGTCGCCTAGCGGCCGAGTTTGACGCTCACCGACAATCGAACCGAGCCACAGCCACGGCCAGTGGCAATCGCTCTACCGGTCATGGATGCCCAAGCGCGGCGCCACCACAACAATTCTGAGGGAGCCTCACATGGAATTTCCAAACCTGACTTGCATCGACGTCACCCAGCTGCCACATTCGTTGCAGGCCCTGATCGACTGTATCGGCATCGACAACGCCTACCAATTGACCTGCGCCTATGGTGGGCGGCCAAAGTACATTCCCAAGCACCGAGAACGCACCAAGCTGGCTGACGTACTGCCACCCGCCGCTCTGGATGCCTTGATCAAGCGTTTTGCCGGCGTAGCCCTGGAGATTCCCAAGGCCGATCATTTCCTGCGCCAACTGCGCAACCAGCAGATCCAGAAGGAAAGTGCCAACGGCTTGTCGCGCAGCCTGCTGGCTGACAAGTACGGCCTGAGCCTGCGCCAGATCGGCAACATTCGTCGCCAAGAAGCGCACGCGGGCTAGGGTCTGTATGAAAAGTCTTGAGACGAAGGTCAGGCAAGGCGAAAACAGCCGAGGAAGCGGAGTTTACGGGTTGTAAATGAGCATTCCGAGGCTGTTTTCAACGCAGCATCACCGAGTATCAAGGCTTTTCGTACAGAGCCTAAGGCACGTTCAGACAGGTACACTCAGCCCGCCTGGATAACGATGCTGTTATCCAGGCGGGCTGAGTGCATTTTCAAGGTATTGGTCAGAAGTCGCGCTTGTAGAAGATATCCAAAGAGCTGGCCAAACCACTGGCAGCTTCAAGATAAACCTTCTTGCTCAGCTTGTAGCGCAGTGCGATGGTGTTGGCTGGCTCGAACACCCCCACCCCATAGCGTAGGCTCAGACGCTCAGTCAGATTGCCGCTGGCGACTACGCTGGTGCTGTTACCCGAGCCTTCGGTGTCGAGCTGGAAATCCTCGATACCCAGGCCCGAGGCCAAGCTGCCGGTAATCCCCGCACTGCCCGCCAGGCCCAAGCCCAATGCGGCCTGGGCAAGCATGTTGTTGTCTTCACCGGTATTACCCAGCGGCCGTCCGAGAATCAGGTAAGACAGGGCCTGCTCCTGGCTCATCGCCGGCTCTGAAAACACCTGAGTAGTTGGCTGCTCGGCGCTGCCGCTCAGACGAATACCGGCGATAACATCATCGACCTGGCGAATCGCTTCGATGTCCAGATAAGGCTGGTCGATAGGCCCTGCGAACAACAGCCGGGCGCGGCGGATGGTCAGGCGCTGGCCATAGGCGCGGTAGCGACCATCAGCCAGGCTGAGCTCGCCGCGGGTGTCCATGTTGTCGCCAATATGAACGTGGCCAAGCAAGTTGGCGGTGAGCCCGAAGCCGCTGAAGGAGAGTTTTTCCCGACCCACCTCGACGTCAATGTCCATGGCCACTGCCATGGGGGGCGCACCCTGTTCGGTCTGGTGACCGATGATCACGGTATCGTCCGAGACCTTGACCGTCGAAGGCGGCAGCTCGCGCACGGTGATTTGGCCTTTTGGCACATGCACCTTGCCGGTGATCGCCAGTTTTTCGCCTGCCAAGCGAATGGTCAGGTCTGGCGCCACCTCGAGGGCGGCGTAAGGCTCGACCGTCACCGGCAATTGCTGGCCTTGCAGGCGTAGGTCCATGTTCAGCGCCTGGCCCCAGGTGAGGTTGCCACTGAGCTGGCCACGACCCGCCGCACCACTGCGCCAGCCACCTTGCAATTGCACTTGCTCGCCGGCGATCAATGCTTGCAGCGACAAATCCTCGAGGCTGACCGGCAACTCGGCACCGCTCACCTCGCCCCCGGTGAGCGCCAGGTTGCCATTGACCTGGGGCGCCAGCAGCGAGCCGGACAAGCGACCACTGCCATTGAGCTGCCCAGCAAGGCGCTCGACCATCGGCACGAATGGCCGGGCGATCGACAGATCCAGGCCCGACAGACGGAAATCACCTGACAGCGGTTTATTCTTGCCCAGCGGATCAAGTCGGGTCGACAGGGCCAGCTCGCCGAGGCGCTCACCGCGGAAATTCAGCACGGTGTCGACCCGACGAGGATTAAGGGTGCTGTCCAGGCGCAGCACCTGATAAGGGAAATCGAGCCAACGCTCACCGTCACGTACCCGCAAGGTGCCGCCGCTGGCATCGACACGAATGCTGCCCTTGGGGCCGCTGGCAGGGATATCCAGATTGATGTCCGCATTCAGCTGGCCCTGCCAGGCGAAATCCTTGGGCAACCACTGGGCCAGGCTTTCGATCGGGAATTGCTTGAGGTGATAGCGCAAGCGCGGCTCCGGCGCCAGGCGCTGATCCTCGCCGCACAGGCTGGCCTGACCGGCACGCCAGCAGTGCGCACCGAAGTCCAGCTGGCCGTTGGCCAAACGCTGCAGGCGTGCCGGGGCTTGCAGCTGCCAGTCCTGCCCACCGGCCTGAATGCGCCCACTGGCCAGCCTGCCGCGCCAGTCACCCTTGGCCAACTGACCGTCTGCGGCCAGGTCGAGTTTGAGCTGAGGGCCATTGAGCGCCAGGGTCACAGCCTGCTGGCGGATATCCCCTTTGCCCGCGACATCCAGGTTGCCCAGCGAGGTGTCACCCAGGCGGATGTTGCCGGCCTTCAAGCTGATCTGCGCGCGCTGGGCGCTGTCCAGGCGTGCATCCAGGTCAAGCCGCTGCAGGCGGTTGTCGGCTTGAGCCAGCTGCTGACCTTGCAGGGTCAGGGTGCCTTGCGGCGCCGCCAGGGTGCCGGCCAGGTCCAGGCGACCTTTGACTTGCCCTTGCAAGCGTGGCCACAGCTGACCTAAGCGCGGCAGATCCAGGTCGATACGCCCCGCCAGGCGCTGCTGCAAGCTGCCACTGCCATTGATGCGGTTATCACCTAGTTGCACCGCCAGCGTGCCCAGGGTCCAGCTTTCACCGGCGCCTTGGGCCTCGGCCTTGAGCACAGCCGGCTGACCGCGTAGGCGCCCCTTGAGGTCCAGTTGCGCTTGCAGCTGTAATTGCTCGTTGTTCAACTCGCCTTTTGTGCGCAATGGCCCCGCCAGCGTGCCTGGCAACTCGGCCAGCCAGTAAGCCGGATCGAGCGCCGACAGCTGCAGGTCGACATCCCAGGCCAAGGTATCGGCAAAGCGCACCGCCACACTGCCGGCAGCCTTGCCCTGCCCTGCGCTCAGGGCCAGTTGGGGCAGACGCACTTGAGTCAAATCACCCTCGAACGGACTGGCCAGGTTGAAGGCACCTGCCGGCCCGTCGAGATCGCCCTTGAATGCGCCCTGATAATTGCCATCGCGGTAGTTCACTTGGGCATTGAAGCGCTTGAGGGTAACTTGCGGCGCCTCTTGCAGTGGGTAGAGCCGCAGCCAGGGGAAATCCACCCAGTCGATCTGCGCATCGGCTACCAGCCCCTGCTGCCAGTCGGCATTGGCTTGCAGCTTGACCCGCTGAGTCTCGCTGGCTGTGAGGTCAAGGGCGGCAAGCTGTGCCCCTTTGGCATCCACCTGCCCAGCCAGGGCCAGGGCTATAGGGCCCTGCTCGGCGGGCAGATTAGCCGAACCTGTCAGTTGGTAACCTTTGCGCAAGTCGCCGCTGGCATCCAGGCGCAGTTGATTCAGCTGCAAGGTGTCAGGCAGCGAACCGGCAGGTTTGAACGCGTCGGAACGGATGCTCAATTTCGCCGGCAAGTGCTCGGCCAGCGCTTGTAACTCACCCGTCAAATGGGCGTTCAGATAGCCGCTGCTGGTGGCGTCGAGGTTGAGAGTTTTCTGCAACTCGCCTTTGGCAGTCAGTGCCAGCTGCCAGGCCTGCCCTTCTACCGCTGGCAACTGCACGCTGCCATTAAGCTGCAATGGCCACTCACCTTCAGGCAGCAAGTCACCTTGCAGGCTCAGGTGCAGGTCTTCGCGCTGCAACTGCAGGCTGTCGATGCGCAAGCCGTTGGCTGTCCAGTGCGCGGCCAGTTGCAAGTCGCCCAGCAGGTCGCTGCCATCCAGGCGTAATTGGCCCAGTTTGACCTCGCCCAGCTCGATCGCCAACGGCAAGCGCAAACCGGGCAGTTGGATCGGCCCGCTATCTGCAGGCGCTTCACTTGGGGCGAACGCCATGTCGACCCGCTCAGCCTGCAGCCTGTCGATACACAAGGTCGCGCGCAGCAGGCACGCCGGTGACCACGCCAGTTGTGGCGCCAGGACTTCAACCCGGCTACCACCCTCGACCCAGTTCAAGCGGCTGGCCTGCCAGTTTGCGCCCAGGCGCCCCTCAAAGTCGCTGACCTCAAGCCCGGGCACCAACCCCAGTACCCAACGGCTGCCAGCCTGGGTGCCCAGCACCAGGCCAAGCGCCAGGGTGATCAGCAGCACCAGGCCGAGCATGGTCAACAACACATAGTTCAAAGCACGCGTCACAGCTCAGGCCCCATGGAAAAGTGCAGGCGAATACCACCGTCGTCGTCCAACGCCTTGGCCAGGTCCAGGCGCAACGGCCCAACCGGCGAAACCCAACGCACGCCAAAGCCGACACCGGTCTTGAGACTCGGCAGCTCCAGCGAATTGAACGAGTTGCCCTGATCGATAAAGGTCGCCACTCGCCACTTTTCGGTCAGCGAGTACTGGTACTCGGCGCTGCCAGCGACCATATAGCGACCGCCAATGCGGTCGCCATCGCTGTTTTTTGGCGACAGGCTCTGATAGTCGTAGCCGCGCACGCTCTGGTCGCCACCGGCGAAGAAGCGCAGCGACGGGGGGATGTTGTTTTGATAACCGTTGGTGGCACTGCCACCGAACTGCACCCGGGCGAGGAAGCGGTGATTCTCGCCCAGCGTGGTCAGCCCCTTGAGCAGCACGTTGCCGTGCAGCAGGTTGGTGTCAGAGAGCAACCCTTCCTTGGCGGCTTGCAGATCGAACTGCAAGCGATAGCCATTGTGCGGATCAATGCGGTTGTCACTGCGCAAGTAGGAAAAGCTCACGCCAGGCATCAGCAGATTGCTCAGTCCTGAGTCATCGCCCAACTTGTACTCTTCACGCTGGTACTTGAGCGAGATCACCCGCTGCCAGCCACTCGGTAGTTTGCTATGCCACTCAGGACCTACCGTCAAAAGTTTGCTGAGCGTGTCGGTGCCAGCGATCTCTTCATTCTGATAGCCGCCGGCGAAGCGCAGTTTGTCGGTCAGGGGCGGATCGAGCGGCACGTCGTACCACAGGCCGACGTTCTGGCGTGGCGCCGACAGCTCGGTTTCCCAGCCATAGCTGTGGCCTTGCGGGTTGACCCAGTGGCGGGTCCAGTTAGCCTTGCCACGTGGGCCGACATCGGTCGAAAAGCCCAGGCCCAGGCCCATGGTCCGAGGCTTGCGGATTTCCAGTTGGACCGCCACCGGAATGTCTTCAGCCACCGCAGCGGTGGGCGCAGCGTCGACCCGCACGCCTTCGAAATAGCCGCTCGATTGCAGGTCATTGTTGAGTTCGGCGATCAGCTGCGAGTCATACGGCGTACCGGGCTTGAACGACACCATGCGCTGCAACAGGTCATCGTCCAGCGGTGAGTCGCCACTGAAGGTGACAGCGCCCAGGCGATAACGGGGCCCGCTTTGGTAGACCAGGTCGATATCCGCCACCCCCGCCTGGGGGTCGACGGCCAGCTGCTGCTGAGTAAATTGCCCCCTGAAAAACCCGTAGCGCGAGGCCTGGTTCTGGATCAGCCGCTTGGCATCTTCATAGTGCCCATGGTTGAGCGGCTCGCCAGCCCGCAAGGCGCTGCTGCTGGGGATTCGGAAGGCTTTGAGTTCAGTGGCCGGGCCCTCGATGCGCACAGTCACGTTGCGCAAGCGCACCGGCTCGCCGGGCTCGATGCGAATGATCAGTTGCGGGGATTTGTCTTGATCGGTTGGCGGCTTGACCTCGGTATCGATCTGCGCCTGGTAGTAGCCCAAGGCCTGAGCGGCCTTGCGCGCCTGCTCCTCGGCACCACGACTAAAGCGCAGCAAGGCCTCTTCATCGCGCTCGCCAAGGCTACCGATATAACCTTCGATATTGGCCTTGAGCGCCTTGTTGGCCGGCTTCACCCGCACCAACAATTCGCTCTGCGCCCATACTGTGCTGCTGGCGGCCAACAAGAGCAGGCCCCAGCTTAATCGTCCTGAATACGTCATGCGGGGCATGCTACCAGAGCCCGGCCGTCAAGGGAGCCGCCTGCGGCTGCAGGTCAGGCAATTGCTGACTTTGATGACAAAGGATTCGGGTGAAAGAACACTCTTTCTCGGATTGGTCCTACAGCAATTTCACCAATCTCCTGATAGCCCTGCCGTTGATAGAACGCCAGGTAGTGGGCGTTGCCGGTATCGAGCACTACGCCCTGGGTATGCGGATCGTCGGCGCACCAATCATGCACGGCCTGTAACAATTGCTCACCATGGTGCTGGCCCTGGAACTGTGGATGCACCCCCAGCAAGGGCAGCACGTGCACTTGGTCAGAAGGCAGGCACGCCGCCAACGCCGCCTGGTAATCCAGATAACGCCGCGTGCAGCGCACCCCGGTGCCAAGGATCATGCGTAGACGCCACAGCCAACTGTCAGCCACGCCCAAGCGCCGCAATGGCGGGACGATCAGCGCGACACCCGCCAAGCGATCCTCGACCAGCAGGCCAATGGCTGGCAGCTTCAAATAAAAGTGCTGGCGTACCCACTCACGCACCATGACCCGCAAGCGCCGCTCGTAGCCCGGGCGCTGAGCCTCGAACAGGTAGGCAAAGGTCGGCTCGTGTCGATAGGCGTGATACAGCAGCGAACGCACTTCGCGGCTGTAGCCCTCGTCGAGCTGACAGATGCGGGCCGCAACAGGGGTTTGATCGGGCATTGCAGACACTCCTCCTTGAATTAGGCATACGCGCCTTGGAGGTGCATCAGCACTGCTTGGTTCACCTCACCAAGCACGTTAGCAGTGTCCACCATTGGCCGCCATGCTGGTGGCCGCGGCCGATGTCGGCTAGCATCGCCGCTTTTACCAGGAATGGCTTGCCATGAAGATCGTCTCGTTCAACATCAACGGCCTGCGCGCCCGCCCGCACCAGCTGGCGGCACTGATCGAGAAGCATCAACCCGATGTGATCGGCCTGCAGGAAACCAAGGTCAGTGACGAGCAGTTTCCCCTGGCTGAGGTCCAGGCCCTGGGCTATCACGTGCATTTCCATGGCCAGAAAGGCCACTACGGCGTCGCCTTGCTCTCGCGCCAAGCGCCGCTGTCGCTGGTCAAAGGTTTTGCCAGCGATGAAGAAGATGCCCAGCGCCGCTTCATCTGGGGCACCTTCGCTGATGCCGATGGCACGCCCATCACCATCATGAACGGCTACTTCCCACAAGGTGAAAGCCGTGACCACCCCACCAAGTTCCCCGCCAAGCAACGCTTCTATAGCGATCTGCAGACGCTGCTGGAAAGCCAGTTCGACAACCAGCAGCCACTGGTGGTGATGGGTGATGTGAACATCTCGCCGCAGGACTGCGACATCGGTATCGGTGCCGAGAACGCCAAACGCTGGCTGAAGACCGGCAAGTGCAGCTTCCTCCCTGAAGAGCGTGAATGGATGGAACGCCTCAAGGGCTGGGGCCTGATCGACAGTTTCCGCCACCTGCATCCGGACGTCGACGACCGCTTCAGCTGGTTCGACTACCGCAGCCGCGGTTTTGAAGACGAACCCAAACGCGGCCTGCGCATCGACCTGATCATGGCCTCCCAGGGTTTGCTGCCGCGACTTAAAGCCGCAGGCGTGGATTACGACCTGCGTGCGATGGAAAAGCCGTCGGACCATGCGCCGATCTGGCTGGAACTGGCCTGAGCCTGCAATACGCAAACAAAATGAGTGCTGGCAACCCGTCCAGCACTCATCGCGCTGTAGGAAAACACCCATAAAACCGACGAAAAATCTCGTATCTGATAGTCATTCGCCATTATCTCGGTTCTCGGCACCCCCCCTGCAAGGGTAGAATGCGCAAAACCGGGAGCCGCAATGAACCAAGACCGCCTCAGCCCCAATGAAGAAGATGCCATTACCGATGCCGCCGCGCATTGGTGCATGCGCCTGAACGCCGAAGACTGCACGGCGGCTGAGCGCGAGGCCTTCGATCAGTGGTTGGCGGCAGACCCTCGGCATGTCGAAGAATACCGGGCGATGCAGGACATCTGGTGCACCGCCGACCTGCTGCCACGCCACCCGCCAGTGGTCGACCTTGCCGCACGCCGCCCTCGCCCCAGCCGTAGTTGGCGGCCATTGGCCTCGGCCGCTGCGCTTGCCTTGCTAGCGCTGCCCCTGGCTGGCTGGGTCGGCTGGGAACAAGGCTGGTTGCCCAATCACTATCAGCACTTCGAGGCCAGTGACCGCCAGCAACAGGTCAGGCTCAGTGACGGCAGCGTGGTCGAGTTGAACCTGAACAGCGAATTGCGTTACTTCAATTTCAAGGACCAACGCCAGGTCACCTTGATCAAGGGTGAGGCATTCTTCAAGGTCAGCCACGACAGCAACCACCCGTTCATTGTCCGTGCAGGTCACGGCCAGACCCGGGTCACTGGCACTCAGTTCAACGTGTGGAAGTATCAGGATCAGGTCAAAGTGACGTTGGTGGAAGGCTCGGTGCTGGTCAGCAGCAACGGTGCCGAGGGTGGCTATCGCCTTGGCCCCGGCATGCAGGCCAGCTATCACCTGGGCGATTTCGAGCCGCAGTTGGCGCAAAGCGACGATTACGACAACAGCTTGGCCTGGCGTAACGGCAAGTTGATCCTGGATAACCTCAGCCTGTCCCAGGCCCTGCCGGTGATCAACCGCTATCTGGACAAACCTTTGCTGCTGGCCGATGAAAGCACCGGCACGATTCGCGTCAGCGGTGTCTACAACACCCGCGAAGTCAGCCGCCTGGTAGACAACCTGCCCAAGGTGCTGCCGGTCTACCTGACCCGCAGCAAGGACGGCAGTACCGTCCTTAACCGCATCTCGCCGTTCAGCAATAAAGGCTGACGCTCGCTTTCACCTTACAGCACCATCGCTGCTATCCAGCCAAAGGCCAGCAGCGGCAGGTTGTAGTGAATGAAGGTTGGCACCACGGTGTCCCAGATGTGGTGGTGCTGGCCATCGACGTTCAACCCCGAAGTAGGCCCCAAGGTCGAGTCCGATGCCGGTGAACCCGCGTCGCCCAAGGCGCCGGCAGTGCCGACGATGCACACCGTAGCGATCGGGTCGAAGCCCAACTGCACGCACAGCGGCACGAAGATCGCGGCCAGAATCGGCACGGTGGAAAACGATGAACCGATGCCCATGGTCACCAGCAAGCCCACCAACAGCATCAGCAAGGCACCGATGCTCTTGCTGTGGTCGATCCACTGCGCTGAAGTCTCCACCAGGCTTTTGACTTCGCCAGTGGCTTTCATCACGTCAGCAAAACCTGAAGCGGCAATCATGATGAAGCCAATCATGGCCATCATCTTCATGCCCTCGGTGAACAGATCGTCGGTGTCTTTCCAACGCACGATGCCTGACAGCGAGAAGATCAAGAAGCCGACCATGGCGCCGATGATCATCGAGTCCAACCACAGCTGGATGATGAACGCCGCACCGATGGCCCCCAGCGCGACCAGCAGGGTCAAAGGGTTGTAGCTGACGCTGACCTGCTCGACCTGCTCGATTTTCGCCAAATCGTAATCACGCTTCTTGCGATAGCTGAATAGCACCGCCAGCAACAACCCAGCCAGCATGCCGGCCGCAGGAATGGCCATGGCGTGGGTGACATTGACCGCACTGACATCGACACCGGCACGGGCGACGTTGGCCAGCAGGATTTCATTGAGGAAGATGTTGCCAAAGCCGACCGGCAGGAACATGTAAGGGGTGATCAGGCCGAAGGTGATCACGCAGGCGATCAAGCGCCGATCGATGCGCAGGCGCGTCAATACATACAGGAGTGGCGGTACCAGCAGCGGAATGAAAGCGATGTGGATAGGCAGGATATTCTGCGAGGAAATCGCCACCACCAGCATCAGGCCGATCAGCAGCCACTTGACCTTGCCGCCATTGCTGTGGCCTTGCCGCTCGATCATCGCCAAGGCGCGATCGGCCAAGGCATGGGCCAAGCCTGATTTGGCGATGGCCACGGCAAACGCGCCTAGCAGGGCATAAGACAGGGCCACCGTCGCACCACCACCCAAGCCGCCATTGAACGCCTTGAGCGTACCTTCGATACCCAGGCCGCCGACCAGGCCACCGGTCAGGGCGCCAATGATCAGGGCGATGACCACATGCACGCGGGACAGGCTCAATATCAGCATGATGCCGACCGCGGCAATGACTGCATTCATGGTGTGGCTTACCTCGTTTACGACAGACAAAAAGCGACGGTTCCGGCGACAAGCTGCCCAAAGCAGTGGCCGGACCAGGGGATATTGTTATGAAGGGCGCACACTCTGAAGCAGCCATGCGCGCTTGTCAAAGCGCTCAAGGTGGCCGCTTGTAACTATTTCGATTGACGCTAGATCGGCGTCGCTTGGCAATACGACTTTTATATTGAACGTTTGAATAAAGAAAAACAGGCAAACGCCGACACAGTCGGCAGCCCCAGAATTATTAGAAGGGATTTGCCAATGCCTTTGCGACAACTGTCTATCCAGTGGAAGATCACCCTGCTCGCCGGCCTGTGCCTGGCAGGCATCGTCAGCTTGCTGGTCGGCCTCTCGCTGTACCGCATGGACCACAGCTCTGACCTGGTCAAGGCGAGCAGCATGAAGATGCTCTCCGAATCGGCCCAGGCCCGCATCGAGTCGCAGGGTGAAGTACAAGCCCTGAACATTCGCCGCCAGTTCATGGATGCCTACCAGTACGGCGCAGGCTTCGCCCGCCAGGTGCTGTTCCTGCGCGAGCAGGCGGAAAAACGCTTCCTCGACGCCTTTGACCTGCGCCAGGACATGACCGCCCAGGTGCGCGCGGCGCTGCAGGCCAACCCGGATTTGCTCGGCCTGTCGCTGGTATTCGAACCCGGTGCACTGGACGGCAAAGACAGCCTGTTCGCCGGCCAAAGCGAGTTGGGCAGTAACGAAACCGGGCGTTTCGCCTTGTATTGGTCGCAACCGCGCGCCGGTCAGCTGACGGCCATGGCCCTGCCGGAAGCGGACATGGCCAACACTGAAGTCGGCCCCAGCGGTCAGCCGGCCAACACCTGGTGGGTATGCCCGCGCAGCACCGGCAAGGTGTGCGTGGTCGAGCCGTACTTCTATAGCATCGACGGCCAGCAAGTGCTGATGACCAGCATCGTCTTCCCGCTGTCGGTCAAGGGCAAGGTCATCGCTACCCTGTCCATCGACATCAACCTCAACAGTCTGCAAGCGCTCAGCCAGGACGCCAGCCGCAACCTCTATGACGGGCGCACCACCGTCGGCATCCTAAGCCCAGTGGGCCTGCTGGCTGGCTACAGTGCCGATGCCAGCAAACTGGCCCAGCGCTTCGACGAAGTCGACCGCAGCCAAGGCGCAGAGCTGGTACGCAAGCTGGCCGAGGGCAAGTTGCAGATCCTCCACGATCAACAACGCCTGAAAGTGCTGGCCGTCTTTACCCCGATCCCGGATGCCAAGCCTTGGGGCGTGCTGCTCGATGTACCGGAAAGCGCCCTCACCGGCCCTGCCGAGGCGCTCAAAGCCGAACTCGATGCCCTCAATACCAGCGGCACCCTGCTGGAACTGGGCCTGGGCTTGGCCGCGGCGATTGCCGGTTTGTTGCTGGTGTGGCTGATGGCCCGTGGCGTAACCCGGCCAATCCTTGGCGTGGCAGCCATGCTCAAGGACATTGCCAGCGGCGAAGGCGACCTGACCCGCCGCCTGCAATACGACAAACGCGATGAGCTGGGTGAGCTGGCCGGTTGGTTCAACCGCTTCCTGGACAAACTGCAACCGACCATTGCCGAGGTCAAACGCTCGGTGCAAGCCGCCCGAGGTACGGCGGACCAGTCGGCGGCGATCGCCAGCCAGACCAGCGCCGGCATGGAGCAGCAGTATCGCCAGGTCGACCAGGTGGCTACCGCCTCGCACGAGATGAGCGCCACTGCCCAGGACGTCGCCCGCAGCGCCGCCCAGGCCGCGCAAGCGGCACGGGAAGCGGACCAGGCAACCCGCGACGGCCTGGCGGTGATCGACCGTACCACCAGCAGCATCGATGCCCTGGCCGCCGACATGAGCAGTGCCATGGGCCAGGTCGAAGGCCTGGCGCAAAACAGCGAGAAGATCGGCTCGGTACTCGAAGTGATCCGCTCGATCGCCGAGCAGACCAACCTGCTGGCGCTCAACGCCGCGATCGAAGCGGCCCGTGCCGGTGAAGCCGGGCGCGGTTTTGCCGTGGTCGCCGACGAAGTGCGCAACCTCGCCCGCCGCACCCAGGAGTCGGTGGAAGAAACCCGCCAGGTCATCGAAGCCCTACAAGCTGGCACCCAGGAAGTGGTCGGCGCCATGGACAGCAGCTACCGCCAGGCCCAGGGCGGTGTCGAACAGGTTGGCCAAGCGGTCACCGCACTGCAGCGCATCGGCCAGGCGGTAACGGTAATCACCGACATGAACCTGCAAATCGCCTCGGCCGCCGAAGAACAAAGCGCGGTGGCCGAGGAGATCAACAGCAACGTGGCGACCATCCGCGATGTCACCGAATCGCTGTCAGGCCAGGCCAACGAGTCGGCACGGGTCAGTCAGTCGCTCAACAGCCTGGCCAACCAGCAGCAAGGGCTGATGGATCAATTCCGGGTTTGACCTAAGTCAGCTGCGGTTCAGAGCTCATCTTTGGGCGCAAGGAAGCGCCCGCCGCCGACAATGCGGTCAAGCAATTGCAGTGCCGCGTGTACGTTTGGTCGCCGGCCCATAGGCAAAACTTGTGAATGCGGCAAGGTTGCGTCCAGGTAACCTGTGGCCATGACCAGCAAATGCATCTGATCAGCATTCAGATAGATGTGATGCTGCTCTATCGCGTATGACTGAATCAAGCTCAGCGCCCCGGCCACCAATGGGGTGGCACTCGAAGTCCCGCCGTAGTTGTCCGTATAGACCCGATCAGGGGCGGATTTATTTTGCAGCTCCCCGCCGCCACTGAGGGTGGCCACACTGTCCCCCCAGCTATTGAGCATCCGCCCCCGGTAGGCGTAGTTGGAGTATTGGTGAGGTTTGCCATCCCATGATTGGCAAGCTCCGATCAAGATCGCATCGGCTTCACCATAGTCATTGAAGAACCGCCATTGCGACAGATCAACCCCATAGTTGGCTGTAGTGCCTTTACTGGCATTGGTTTTGGTGCTGCCGTTGGCTGCGGCGAAGATAACTACCGCTCCACGCTCCGTGAGGGCTTTGGTCGCCTCCCACCAGGCCCGCTCATGGATCGAAGGCAAGAAGGTCCATAACACATCGCCATGAGCAGACTGACGGTTGATCGTCACGATATCACCCGGCTCGACGTGACGAAGCAAGTCCTTGGGTGTGCGGATGCGCCCATACTGGTCCTTCGCGAAATTGTTGTACAAGTACAATTCGGCGCCATGGCAAATTCCGGTCATGCCGACCCCGTTTGCCGTCGCCAGCAGGATCCCGACTGATTGAGTGCCATGGCTGGGATTGCCATTGGGCAGCAGTGAAACGATCTTCAGATTAGAGTTGCCCCGCAGATCTTCATGATTGGGAAACAGCCCAGCGTCCGAGAAGTGCACTCGAGCGCCGTTACCGGTCACCTGCTGTGCCCATGCCTTGCGGATGTTCATCCCCCGATATCGCGGGCCGGGTTCATCCAGATAGGTTTGCTGTGACTCGAAGTCAGGTGTCGGCTGGGCATCGTCATACGCCTGATTGCCAGCTACTACAGCCGCCCCGGTGATCAATGTCGCCACCACGGCCGCCGCCCCCAGCAGGACATTGCCAGGTGCGCTATCGGCGGGCACGAACTCAAGGACTTCAACATATTCCAAGGCAGCCAAGGTCTTGAGCAGCGCCGTGTAGGTATCGTTGAGCATACTGGCAGGCTGCTCAAGATAGTAAAAGTTGCGCAGCGCCTGGACTTTTTCCTCATCACGCTCCAGAGGGGCAAGAAAAGGCTGGAGGCTGATGACCTCTTTCAATTTCGGCCAGAGCCGCACCAATTGCGAACCAGAACCTGGCTCAAGCTCAGCGACAAATTGCGCCCAGCCACCTTCGACGAACTTGATTATCAAGGTTGGGTACGCTTTGCCCGGCGCGACCTCTGCGAACGGTTCCAGCGATTGCCCATACGGATCATTCGGCAGCGGAATGTGCCCGGCAGAGTCGATAACGGACTCTGCCCCTACCGAGCGCCTGCGCCTACTGTTAACGCCGGCAAGAGGCACGTCGTCAAGAATCCCTCTGCTCAGCTCGCCGTGGTTGACGACAATGGCCAATGGTTCCCACACCTGCGGGCTCTGCCCAGCAGCCCGCAGGCTGATTGTCGGTTTGATGGTAAAAGTACCCACCGCAGGTTCGCTGCGCAGGGTAGCCGGGCAACCGTGATCGACCAGTTGACCACTCTGGGCCTGGGAGTACACCGACTTGCTATCGAGCTGTACAGGGCGGCCATCGGGGCCGGTCTTTTCCAGCACATAACGGATGCTTCTGATTTTATCCAGGTCGGCGCCGGTGCAGCGCACATGAAACTGTCCGTCGAAGCGGAAATTACGGTAATACACGAAACGCACATCAAGACTCATCGCATGATCCTTCATAGATAATAAATTTACCCAACATGGGCAAACCACCCGATGTTCTCAGCCCACCTGGCCTTCTGTGCAGATAGAAGACATTCCAGTCCCCTCCGCCGAGCAGCAAATGGTCTACACCACCCCACGTCCGAGCACCACCTGGCGCGTTCGCCAACGCGCCCCTGTGATCGAGCGCTTCTGCTACAGCGCAGCATTTGCGCCTGCCGAGCCAGCGGTGGGGTTTACCCGCGAGAGGCCAGCACAGGCAACCAACAAATCTTGCGAATCACCGCCGCATGCTTGTAGCGTTGTCCCAGTTCAGCTGTTGGAGCACTGCCCGCGTGTCCCTCAAAGCCCTGCGCACCCTGGTGACCATCGCCCGTCACGGCACCTTCGCCCGCGCCGCCGACCTGCTCAGCCTCACCCCCTCAGCCGTCAGCCTGCACATCAAGACCCTGGAGGATGAACTGCAGGTGGAGCTGTTCGACCGCAGCCGCCGCCAGGTGATGCTGACCGAAGCCGGGCAACTGGCGGTGGCCCGCGCCGAGGGCATCCTCAGCGCCTATGACGAACTGGCCGACACCCTGGCCAGCGGCCCCAGCCTGCGCGGGCGCTTGCGCATTGGCGCGATCCACACCGTGCTGGCCCGGCGCCTGCCCAAGGCCCTGCTGTGGATCAAGGCCCATCACCCGCAGCTGCATGTCAGCGTGGTCTCGGGCATGTCGGCAGAACTTGCACGGCGGGTAGAAGATGGCGAACTGGATGCAGCGATCACTACCGAACCGGTCAGCCCGTATCCGCAGTGCCTGAGCTATACGCCGTTGTTCGAGGATCGCTTCTGGGCTATCGCCAGCCCCGAACTGGCAGGCCAAAGTTTGTCGCAACTGCTCGCCAGCCAGCCGTTCTTGCGCTTCGACAAGCGCGCCTGGGCCGGCCGCCAGATCGAACAAGAGCTGCGCAAGCAGCACCTACAGGTCAACGAGCAAATGGAATTGGACAGCCAGGAGGCCCTGGCACGCATGGCCGCAATGGGCCTGGGTGTGGCCATCATCCCGATCGCCGATGATGATCTGGAGCGTTTGCCCGCTGCAACCCGGCTGCCATTCGGCGAGCCGCAACTGACCCGGCGCATGGTATTGCTGGAGCATGACAAGAGCCAACGGCGGCACCTGAGTGCAGTGCTCAGGACCGCTCTGGACGCTACATGAAGTTTTTCTCAACGATGGATGCAGAAAACAACGTTTTTTTCTGCTGACTGCACGCAGTAGGCTGCTCCGGTACCCGACCACGGAACCCCGCCCATGCTTGAGCTGCTGCTGACCACACTGGTGCCGATCATCCTGCTGATTGCCCTTGGCACCTGGCTGCGAGTGCGGGGTTTTCTCGCCGAGAGCTTCTGGCCTGGCGCTGAGCGCCTGAGCTATTACGTGCTGCTGCCGTCCCTGTTTCTACACGGCCTGGCCACTGCCAACCTCGATGGAGTACCGGTGCTGGGCATGGTGGGGGTACTGATGCTGTCGACCTTGCTGGGCGCGGCCTTGCTGGTGTTGTATCAGGGGGCGGTAAACCATGACGGCGCCGACTTCACCTCGGTGTTCCAAGGCGGCGTGCGCTTTAACAACTACATCGGCGCTACCTTGGCCGCCGGTATCTACGGCAGCGCCGGGATCGCCCTGGCCGCGGTGGCCAATGCTGCCATCGTGCCGCTGGTCAACCTGCTCTGCGTGCTGGTGTTTGCCCGATTCAGTGCCCGCCACAGCTCACCTGCGACGGTAGTGCGGGCGATTTTTGCCAACCCGCTGATCATCGGCTGTGCCGGCGGGCTATTGCTGCGGGTCACCGGGGTTGGCTTGCCGGCGGGGCTGGAGCCGACCATCAAGGCCCTCGGCCAGGCGGCCCTGCCCCTGGGGCTGCTGTGTGTCGGCGCAGCGCTGGGTGGTGCGCGCCTGGGGCAACAGGTCCGGCCGCTGCTGGCGGCGTCGCTGTTCAAGTTTCTGGTGTTACCCTTGACGACCTGGGGCTTGTGCCGCCTGCTCGGCCTGAGCGGCCAGGCGGCGGTGGTGGCGGTGTTGTTCCAGGCGCTACCGACCGCCTCATCGTCCTATGTAATGGCCCGGCAGATGGGCGGCAATGCGCCCTTGATGGCGACGATCATCGCCTTGCAGACGGTCGCTGCAGCCTTGACCCTGCCGGTGATGCTAAGCCTGACGCTGAGTTGAAAAGTCGCAGCTAGACTGAGATTCAGCTCACATTTCGGAAGCTTGACCATGCGCCTATCGTCGCTGCTGTTCGGCTTGGCCCTGACCCTGCTTGCAGGCCCACTCAATGCCGCTGACAGCGCCAAGGCCGCGGTCGCTGAAGACAAGGCCCAAGCCCTGGAAGAGAAGGTGGTCGAGGAGGCGCCACCGCCGAAAAAGAGCGAGACCTTGAGCCCCAGTGAAGTCAAAGCCGTCGATCCCGCTGGCCAATCGCCGATGGACGACAGCATCACTTGCCTGGCGCGCACCATCTATTGGGAAGCCAAGGAGGCGGATGCCCGCGACATGAGTGCGGTGGCCAGCGTGGTGATCAACCGCTTGGGCCACGATGGCTTCCCGGACACCATCTGCGGGGTGGTCAAGCAAGGGGTGGAAACCAAGAGCTGCCAGTTCTCCTGGTGGTGCGACGGGCGCTCTGATCAGGTCGAGGAAAAGCAGCGCTATGACGTTGCCAAAGAAATCGCCCGCAAAGCGCTCAACCAGCAGCTCAAGGACCCCACCGGGGGGGCGCTGTACTTCCATGACCGCACAGTGCGACCGGACTGGGCCAAGGCCTATCGCAAGACCGCCGAGACCAAGTTGTTTCTGTTCTACAAGCCAAATCCGGCGCTGGCCCGCTGAGGTTCTGTAGGGGCATTACCTGCCTCATCGCGGGACAAGCCCGATCCTACACGAGGGTCAACGTGGCGTGGGAGCGGGCTTGCCCCGCGATGACGCCAGCACTGCCCCCTGCAACCGCTCACCTCACACCGCAATCCGCCGCACCCACAGCGGCTGCGCCGCTGGCAACCCCGGCACCGCGTCCAGCAGCGCACGGGTATAGGGGTGACGCGGCTGACCGAGCACCTGCCCCGCTTGCCCCTGTTCGACTACGCGCCCACCCTGCATCACCAGCACCTGGTCACTGACCTGCTCAACTACCCCCAAGTCATGCGAGATGAACAGGCACGCCAGGTTCAACTCAGCCTTGAGCTCTGCTAACAGCGCCAGAATCCGCGCCTGTACCGACACGTCCAACGCCGACACTGGCTCATCACACACCAACACCCGCGGCTTCAGCGCCAGCGCTCGAGCAATGGCGATGCGCTGACGCTGCCCCCCCGACAGCTCCAGCGGCCGGCGTTCGAGCACGCCCGCAGGCAGTTGCACCCGCTCCAGCAATGCCACCGCCTCAGTACGCTGCAAGGCCCGCGGCACTCCGGCCTGAGCCAACGCCTCAGCCAGCACTCGTAGCACGGTATAGCGCGGATCGAACGAGGCCAGGGGATCTTGAAACACCACCTGAATACCCTGGCGCGCCAGGCGCTGCTGATCGTTGGACAAGGCCAACCAGTCCTGCCCGGCAAACTGCACCTGGCCTTGGTCCGGACGCTCCAGTCCAAGCAGAATTCGCCCCAGGGTGCTCTTGCCTGATCCCGACTCACCGACCACGCCCAGGGTCTGCCCCGCCCGCAGTTGCAGCGACACATCGCTCAGCACCTCGCGCGCACGCCCATCGGGGCCAATGAACGCCTTGCTCAAATTGCGCGCCTCAAGCAAGACCGGTTGTTCAGCTGTGTTCACGGCAGGCTCCACCAAGGCCAGCGCAGGCGTGGCCGGGCGCTGAAAATGCACCGCTCGCGCAGCTGTCAGCAGGCGTTGGGTGTAGGGATCATGAGGGTCTTGCAGAATCTGCTCGGCGCTGCCCTGCTCCACCACTTCACCTTGGCGCATCACTACGACCCAATCGGCCAGGCGGGCTACTACCGCCAAGTCATGACTGACCATCAGCAGGCTGTTGTCCTCGCCGCGCAGTTGCTCAAGCAAAGCGAGAATCTGCGCCTGCACCGTCGCATCCAATGCAGTGGTGGGCTCATCCGCGATCAGCAGGCGCGGCTTGCAGGCGATGGCCGAGGCGATCAAGGCACGTTGGCGCAAGCCGCCGGACAGCTGCCAGGAATACTGCCGGGCACGCACCTCCGGTTCCGGCACGCCGACCTCGCGCAGCAGCTCCAGCACCCGCAGGCGCCGCGCTTCAGGGCCAATGCGGGTGTGCAGCAACAACGCCTCCTCGATCTCGTTGCCAACCCGGCGCAGCGGATCGAGCGAGCCGAGGGCGTCTTGCATGACAAAGCCGATCTGTCCGCCGCGCAGGCGCTGCCAACTGGCCTCATCCAAACCGGCCAAGTCGCGGCCAGCGTAGGCCAGGCGCTGCGCCTGAACCTGCGCACCGGCTCCGGTCAGGCCGACCAAGGTGCGCGCAGTGACGCTCTTGCCCGAGCCCGATTCCCCCACCAGCGCCACGCATTGTCCAGCACGCACCTGCACATCGACCCCGTGCACCACTGGCACGCCCTTGAAACTCACCCGCAAGCCGCGGATGTCTACCAACGGTGAAACGTTGTCCGAGCCGCTCATAGGCTTTTGCCCTCGCTGCGCCGCAGCCAGTCACGGCCGATGGCGCTGATGGAAATCACTGTCAGGGTAATCGCCAGCGCCGGCCAGGCCATCAGCCAGGGCGCATTGGCCATGAAGTTACGCGCCACCGCCATCGTCGCGCCCCATTCCGGCGCCGGAGGCGGCGCACCGAAACCAAGGAAGCTCAAGGCGGCGGCAGCCGTGATCGCGCTGCCCAGGCCGATACAGGCCAGGATCAGCACCGGTTGTACCGCATTGGGCAACACGTGACTGAGCACCACGGCCAGCGGCCGCCGCCCCAAGGTCAGCGCCGCCTCGACGAAGCCTGCGCGGCGGATCGTCAAGGTTTGCGCACGCACCAGGCGTGCATAACGTGGCACCGCGGCGATCCCCACGGCGAGGATCAGGTTGGTGGTGCCCTGGCCGAACAGGGTGATGATCACCAGTGCCAGCAGCAGGTCGGGAAATGCCAGCAGCACATCCACTGCGCGCATCAGCAGGTTGTCCAGCCACGCCGGCGCGAGGCCTGCCAGCAACCCGAGCAGGGTGCCCAGACCGAGGCCCACCGCAGTTGCCGCCAAGCCGATAAACAGCGACGGGCGTGCACCGTGAATCAACCGGCTGAGCACATCGCGGCCGTTCTCATCGGTGCCCAGCCAGAACGCTGTGCTCGGTGGCTGATAGGCCAGACGGGCATCGGCCAACAGCGGGTCGGCAGGCGCCAACCAGCCGGGCAGCGCCACTGCCAGCAGCAACAGGCCAAGCACCGCCCAGGCCAGGCATAATCCTGGGCGGCTTGGCCGCCAACGGCTCAAGGGTGGCGCCAGGGCCACGCGCGCAAGCGCAGGATCGGGAGCAATTGCGTTCATCCAGCCTCCTGGTTCATGGCGCCGGGTTGGGAATACGGCGGTGCACAGCCTGGATCTCGGCCAACAGCTCGTCGTCCAGTTGCAGGTCGAGCGCACCGAGGTTTTCCTGCAGCTGCAGCAGTGTGGTCTGCCCAGTGATGGCGCTGGCCACGAAGGGCTGGCGAATGACGAAGGCCAAGGCCAGCTGCGCAGGGCTCAGGCCCCGGCGACGGGCGATATCGACGTAGCTGGCGATGGCGCTGTTGGCCTCGGCGCTGTCGTAGCGGTTGAAGGTGCGATACACCGAAGACAAACGCGCACCCTCCGGGCGAGCGCCATCGAGGTACTTGCCCGTCAGCGCGCCAAACGCCAGCGGCGAATAGGCCAGCAGGCTGACGCCGTCGCGGTGGCTGAACTCTGACAGGCCGTTCTCATACAGGCGATTGAGCAGGCTGTAGGGGTTCTGGATGCTGGCAATGCGCGGCAACCTCTGGTCCTCGCCATGACGCAGGAACTGCGCGACACCCCACGGGGTTTCGTTGGACACGCCGATGTGGCGGATCTTGCCGGCCTTGACCTGCTCATCGAGCACCGCCAGGGTTTCCTGGATGGCTGCGCTGTCTGGGTGGTCGTCGACGTAGGGGTATTCGCGGGCGCCGAAGATGTTGGTGGTGCGGTCGGGCCAGTGCAGTTGATAGAGGTCCAGATAGTCGGTCTGCAAGCGTTTCAGGCTGCCATCGAGAGCCGCGACGATGTTGCGTCGGTCGTGGTGCGAAAGGCCGTCGCGGATGTGCGTTTGCCCGGCGGGGTCGCGCGAGGGGCCGGCGATCTTGCTGGCCAGGATGAGCTTGTCGCGATTGCCGCGGGCGGCCAGCCAGGTGCCGATGAAACGCTCGGTGGTGGTCCAGGTTTCGGCGCGAGTTGGAGTGGGGTACATCTCGGCGGTGTCGATGAAGTTGATGCCGGCGGCAAGCGCGGCGTCCAGTTGCTGATGGGCGTCTGGTTCGCTGTTCTGGTGGCCCCAGGTCATGGTGCCTAGGCTGAGCAGGCTGACGTGGAGATCGGTGTGGCCTAGCGGGCGGTAGAGCATGCGGTGGTCCTTGGGTAATGGGTTGGATTTGAGCGTTTCGGGCTGCTTTGCAGCCCATCGCAGGCTACGCCGGCTCCTACAAGGGGCGCGGTGCCTGTTACGCGCTTGCAGCGGTTATCAGGCCGACGCTTGAGCCACCTTTATCTGCGCATATTGGTTCTCGGCCTTGGGCAAGCCCAGGTGATCGCGCAAGGTGTGCCCGTGATACTCGCGGCGAAACAACCCACGCTTCTGCAACAGCGGCACCACCTCTTCGACGAACACCTGCGCCCCGGACGGGAACATGTCCGGCATGATGTTGAAGCCATCCCCTGCCCCGGCCAGGAACCACTCGGCCAAGGTGTCGGCGACTTGCTCGGGCGTGCCGACCGCCAGACGATGGCCCACCAGGATGCGCCGCGAAAGCTCGCGAATGGTCAGGTTCTCGCGCCGGGCCAAGTTCAGCTGCGCTTCCAGAAAACCGTGCGAGCCGCGCTCAAAATCCGCCACCGCGCCAATCCGTGCCCAAGGCAGCGGCGCATCGGGGTCCAGTTTGCTGGCATCGATACCGATCCGCCCCGCCACCTGCTGCAGCAAGCCATGCTCGCCATGCCAGGCATTGAGCTGGTCGAAGCGGGCATGCGCCTCGGCCTCGGTGCTGCCGATCACCGTCGACAGCCCCGGCATGATTTTCAAATGCTGCGGATTACGCCCCCAGGCCTTGGCCCGGGATTTCATCTCGCGGTAGAAGGCCAGCCCGTCGGGCAAGGTGGTCTGGGTGGTGAAGATCGCATCGGCATAACGCGAGCCCAAGGCCTTGCCGCCTTCGGAGGAGCCCGCCTGTACCAGCACCGGCCGGCCTTGCGGCGAGCGAGGCAGGTTGAGCGGGCCTTTGACCTGGAAGTGCTTGCCGTGAAAATCCAGGGTATGCACCTTGCTTGGGTCGGCGAAGCGGCCATTGGCACGGTCGCCGATGATCGCGTCGTCCTCCCAGCTGTCCCACAACTTGAGGGTGACATCGACGAACTCTTCGGCCCGCCCATAGCGGTCGACATGCAGTGGCGCGCCGGCGTAGCCGAAGTTCTGCGCGGCGGCGTCACCGGCATTGGTCACCACGTTCCAGGCCGCCCGGCCGCCGCTGATGTGGTCCAGCGAGGCTATCCGTCGGGCCAGGTTGAATGGCTCGTTGTAAGTGCTCGAGCACGTGGCGATCACCCCGATGCGTTCGGTGGCGCCAGCCACGGCGGTGAGCAGGATGGTCGGCTCCAGACGGCCACCGGCCTGGCTGGCGACATCCGGCGGTAACGCCGGGCCGTCGGCGAGGAAGATCGCATCCAGGCAACCGCGCTCGGAGATGCGTGCGATGTTGCGGTAGTAATCAACGTCGATATAGGCATCGATCGCGGCCTCGCCCTGGCGCCAGGCGCCGGAGTGCGAGCCGAAACCCAAGATATTCATGCCCAGGCTCATCTGCTTTTGCTGTGTCATGTGCGTTCTCCTGTTCAGACTGCGCTGGCTTCATCGCCTGCGCCCTGCCCTACACTGGCCGCAGCCTGTTTGGCACGCCAGGCGGCGGCTGGGCTGACGCCATTGAGGTAGTAGTCGCCCAACGCCTGCTCGCGGTAGATCGCCGGGTTGTGCGAGGCCAAGGTGCGTGCATTACGCCAGTGCCGATCCAGGCGTCGGGCATTGCTGGTCGCCGAAGCGCCGCCGACCTCGAACAGCAAGGTGGTGGCCTCAAGCACTTGCGCCAGGACGATCTGCTGGGCCTGGAAGGCCTGTACTTCGGCATCGGTGTACAACTGCTCAGGGACCTCCCCAGCCTGGCCCGCCTCGAATACCCCTTGCAGGCCATGGCCCACGGCACTGACCTGCGCCTCGGTTGCAAAGGCCAGACTCGACAGCCGACCGACCACTCGCTGCACCAGTGGGTCATCGCTTGGCTTCGATTGGCCGGGTACGCCGAAGGCGCGGGTTCGGCCCTGGACGAAGGCAACTGCGTCGGCCAGCACGGCACGGGCGATGCCGGCCAGGGTGGCCAGGTGCACCACCTGATAGAACGCGGTCAAGTAGGATTCGGCGCGCAACTCGCCCTTGGCGAAGCGCCGCAGCACATGCCGCTGCGGCACCGCCACCTGGCGAAAACGGGTGGTGCCGCTGCCGGTCAGGCGCTGGCCAAAACCATCCCAGTCGTCCACCACCTCGACCCCAGGAGCGCGGGTTGGCACGGCCAGGCTGACGAATTCGTCGCCGTGGTTGGCCACCGCCGCGACCCAATCGGCATACAGGGTGCCAGTGCAGTAATACTTCTCGCCGTCGAGGCGGTAATCGCCCTCTTCACCCTGGGTCAGTTGCACGGTATTGCCGGTGCTGTCAGTGCGCTCAGCCATGGCCGCGCCCCACAGCTCGCCTGCCACGACCCGGGCGAACCAGTAGTCCTGCGACGCAGCATCGTTGGAAGACAGCCGCCCTTCGACGAAACCGAAATGCGCCCGCAGGATCTGCGGCAGGTTGGAGTCTGCCTGGCCCAGACGCACCAGCTGGCGCAGCAGTTGCGCCAGGCTGGCACCCAGCCCGCCATGGCTTTGCGGCACACGCAGCGCGCCGAAACCGGCCTCGCGCAGCCACGCCACTGGCTCATGGGCCAGCGTGCGTTGCTGCTCACGCTCAACCGCGCCAGCGGCGATACGGGTAAAGATTGGCGCGAAACGGGCATCGAGTTCGGCGTCGGTAATGCTTGCTTGTTGACTCATGTGGGTTCCTTTCACGGGGATTTCAGTTGTGCGCGGTGCGCGGGTCGATAGCCTGGGTCAGTACATCCACCACCAGGTTGACCAGCACGTAGATGGCGGCGGCCAGCAAGGTCACGCCGAGCACCAGTGGCACGTCCTTGTTGGCCGTTGCGTCGAGCATCAGGCGGCCAATGCCTTGGCGGCCGAACAGCAGTTCAAGCACCACGGCGCCGCCCAGCAGGCTGGCGAACACATAGCCGGCCAGGGTCACCAACGGCACCAGGGCATGGCGCAAGGCATGGCGCAGGCGGACACCGGTGTCGGACATGCCGCGCGCGCGGGCTTGGGTGATGAAGGGTTGTTCCAGCACCTGCTCAAGCGACTGGCGCAGCACCTGGGCCAGCACGGCCGCCACCGGCAAGCCCAGGGCCAGGCTCGGCAGCACCAGCGACTGCCAGCCACGCGAGCCCGATGGCGGCAACAGGTGGAAGTAGAAGGCGAAGGCCAGCAACAGCACGGTGCCGATGACAAAGTTCGGCGCTGCCGACAGCACCAACTCGATGCCCGACACCAACGCCCGCAGGCGCCGCCCACGGTTGGCAGTCAGCAGCGCCGAAGTCAGCGCGAGCAGCACCGCCAGGACTGCCGCGCTACTGGCCAGGGCCAAGGTCGCGCCCAGTTGCTCGCCAATCGCCTGGCCGACCGGAATGCGCAGGCGATACGACTCGCCCAGATCACCGTGGGCCAAGCGCCCCAGGTAATTGCCGTACTGCAGCCACAGCGGCTGATCGAGGCCGTACTCGGCGCGCACCTGGGCGAGCATCTGCGGCGTGGGCATGGCGTCCGGGCCGCCGAGAATCGCCAGCGCGGTATCGCCACCGCTGTGCTGCATGCCGATGAACGTCAGGCTGGCAGCCGCCCACAGCACGATCAGGCCGTCACGCAGGCGCCTTAGCACCAGTGCCAGAAGTTTCATGGTTGCTCCTTGGCCAGCCACACGCTGGTGAACAGAGGGACATTGTGCGAACCATCGAACAGCACCCCGCCGACTGCCTTGCGATAAGCCAACAGCATCTGGCTCTCCACCGAAGGCACCGCTGGTACGGTTTCGCCCAGGCGCTGCTGCGCTTGGCGATACAGCGTGCGCCGCTGCTGCGGATCAGTGCTCTGCCGCGCCTGGCCCAGGTACTGGTCGAGCAGCGCATCGCGAAAGTGACCGACGTTCTGGCCGATCATCCGCGCGCTGGGGATGGCCTGGCTGTGATAGAGGATGAACAGCCCATCGGCGGTATTGGTGTGCCAGTAGCCGCCGCCAATGGCATCGAACCGGCCGGCATAGCGCAGCTCCATCACCCGCGTGAGCGGCAACACTTCGATCACCATGTCGAAGCCGATCTTGCGCAAGTCGGCCTGCACCGCCACCGAGACGTTGGCTGGGAACGCCGGGTTGTCGTAGGTCAGCAAGGTCGCTTGCAGGCGCTGGCCGGCGCGGGTACGAAACCCCTCGGCGTCGCGCCCGGTCCAGCCAGCAGCATCCAGCAAGTGGTTGGCTTGTGCCGGGTCGAAGGCCAGCGCATCACGTGCTATCGGGTCATAGCCTGGGGTGTTCACGGCGAGGAAGTCGCCCTTGGCCAGGAACTCACCAAAACCGGAGATCCACGCCAGGCCATCGCGGTCGATGGCCTTGGCCACGGCCTGGCGCACCCGCACATCGTCGAATGGCACGCGCTCGACATTGAAGGTGATGCTGCGCGCGGGGTTACCCTTGCGGATGCGGCTGCGCAGGGTCAGGTCCGGATTGGCGCGAATCGCCGCGGCGTTCTGTGGCGGCGCGTCCAGAGCCATATCGCTGTCGTTGGCCTCAAGCGAGGTGTAGCGGATCATCGCCTCGGGCACATAACTGAGCTCGATGCGTTGCAGGTAAGCCGCGCCCTGATGATTGATCGCTGCGGGCGCCCAGTGGTAATCATCCCGGCGCGAAAACGTCGCGCCTTGATCGCGTACATAGTTGTCGAGCACGAACGGCCCACTGCCAATCGGCCGGGTAGCGATCGTGCGCGGCGCCTCGCGGATCTGCTTGGGCGAAATCATCCCCAGCCAGGCCTGCGACAGCACATCGAGAAACGGCGCATAAGGCGCCCGCAGGGTCGCCTCGAAGGTGAACTCATCCACCACCCGGCCCTTGAGAAACGGCGCGATATAGGCTGCTGCCAACGGCGACTTGGTCGCCGGATCACGCATGTGCTCAAGGTTGACCCGCACCGCCTCGGCGTTGAACGGCTCGCCATCGCTGAAGCGGACATCGTCGCGCAGGTGGAAGGTGTAGGTCAGGCCATCGGCGCTGATCTCCCAGCTTTTCGCCAGCCACGGCGTCAGGGTGCCGTCCTCGGCCTGGTAGACCAGGCAATCGAACAGAATCCTGCCCAGCCACTGCATGTTGCCGTGCGACAGCGCATGGATATCGAAGCTGCCCGAATCGCTGGCGGCCGACACCCGCAAGGTGCCGCCGCGTATCCCCTCGCGCTGCTCGACAAAATCGCTGGCCGGGTAACGCATGACCCCGTTCACCTCGCTCACCGCCTCGCCCTTGAGCGTGCCTGCAGTTTGCCCAGGCGGCGGTGGCGAGCAGGCGCCGAGCAGCAGCGCGCCGGTCATCAGGCACGGCCGAAGTAGCTTATGCATGACGGCGGCCATCAGAAACGAAACGCCACGCCAGTGGTCACCGAGAAGGCGTCCCCCGGATAGAAGTTGGCCGAGTCGCGGCCATTGGCGTTGTAAGCCGTGTTGGCCGCACTGGCGTAGCGCTGGTCGGTGAGGTTGCGCAGATCGGCGAACACCTCCCACTTCTTGCTCGGCGCCTGGTAGCCGAACTTGGCGCCCCACAGCACGTACGACGGCGCCTGCCAGGTGTTGGCATAGTCGATGTAGTAGCTTGACGCTGCGCGCAGGTTGAGCGAGGCATAGAAGCCGCTGGCCTGGCGGTAGGCCAGCTCGGCCTGATAGACCTGGCGCGGCAGGCTGGGCAGCTCGTTGCCGCCGAAGGTGTCGTCGTCGCGGTATTTGAAGTCGTTGAGGGTGTAGGCCTGGCGCAGGTCGATGGTATCGCCGTTGGCCCCGCTCCAGAGCAGCGCGTTCAGGCCGGCCTCGATGCCCTGGTGAAGGGTCGGGCTGGCGTTGGAGGTGGCGGTGAGCTGGTCTTGAGTGGCGCTGGCCTGACGCACCACCACGGTCAGCAGCTCTTTCTGCACCCAGGAGCGGTACAAGGTCAGGCTGCCATCGAAGATGCCGTGGCTGCCACGCACGCCGACCTCGAAGGTGGTGGCCTTCTGTGGCCGCACATCGTAGAGGAACGGGTTGCCGGTACTGCCCAGTTGCCAGGTTACCGGTGGATCGATGCTGCGGCTGACGTTGCCGAACACCTGGAACTCAGGGTTGATCTGATAGCGCAAGCCCAGGCGCGGGGCCAGGTCGTTCTCCACGTACTCGACGCTGGTGGGTAGGTTGCTTGGGTTGGCGGTGGTCAGCGTGGTCGATTCGATCTCGGCCTTACGGCGGATGTTGACGAACGACAGGCCCGAGGACAGCCACAGGTCATCGCTCAGTTGCAGCTCGTTGCCGAAGGTCAGCACCGTGTCGCGCGAGCCGGTGTAGTTGGTTTCCTGGATCTTCGCCCCGGTGGCGCGGCTGTGCGACTTGACGTCGGCCAGATAGGCGCGGGTATTGCTGAAGATGATGCTGCTGTCGCTGGGCAAACCGAGGAAACGATCGCCGGTACGGAAGTAGCGCAAGGTAAGGTTGATGTCCTTGGAGCGCCAGTCTTGTGGGGTCGGCGAGTAGCGCCAGCCGTTGAGCAGCGGGTAGTTGTTGTACGACGCGCCGACTTCGAGCTTGTTGCCGTCATCGAAGGTATAGGTGGTCTTGTTGCCGACGAAGGTGGTGCCGTCTTTACGGCGCCCGGTCGGGGCAAGGTTGCTGCGTGGGTCGTGCTTGAGCTGCTGGCGGGTCAGGGTGTTGCCGTTGGTGAGCTGCTCTTCGCGGTATTTGACGAACAGGCGGGTCTCAAGCTTGGGGCTGAACACATGGCCGAAGTTGGCCGCAAGGCCGCGACCTTCGTTGTTGGCGTCGTCCTGATAGCCATCGCGTTCGTTGTGCAGGACGTTGATGTAGTAGTCAGTGTCGCCAACCACCCCGCCAGTGCTCAGTTGCTGCTTGCGATAGCCGTAGCTGCCGACTTCGAAGCGGGCGTAGTTGCCGGGGTCGGTGCGGCCGGTCTTGCTGACGAAGTTGATCGCCCCGCCCAGCGACAGCGCGGCGTACTCCGAAGCGTTGGCGCCGTAGAGTACCTCGGTGTGGTCGATCCCCTGCATGTCGAGGAAGTCTTCCTGGGTGCCCCCGGGACCGGTGATTGGCAGGCCGTCGAAGAGGAACTTGGTGCCCAGCACGTAGCCCTGGTAGAAGGTGTTCAGGCCCGAGCCGCGGATCGAAATCTTGTTCGCGGCCGTACCGCTGGTGCCCTGGGCGAACACGCCGGGTTGCAGGGCCAGGACATCCTCGGCGTTGGACGCCCTGCCCTGCTCGACCTGACGGTTGTCGATCACTGCGGTGTTGCCAGCGACCTTTTGCAGGCGCTTCTGGTCTTTCTGCGCGCCAGTGGCGGCAGCGCCGGTGACGGTTACCGTGTCGAGGGTGGAGTCTTCTGCGGCGAACACCGCTGGGCTGAGCAGGGCCATCATTACCGCGACGCTGGCGGCACTGCCCAGGGGGTGACCGGTAAGTCTAACTTTCGCACGCACTGCACATACTCCCTTTATATATAAGGTCGAAGTTCTACGCTGTAGCGCAGCCTTCGCCTGACCGCTTCAGGAAGGTTATTGCAGTTGTCGTGCCAGCCTTTTGCCCGCCTCTTTATTGGGCATTGGCCTGATTAAAAGCTTGAATGCGATACAAACTGTTTGGCGCCTGTTGCTGTATCAACATTTCGGCTTGTCAGTAGCGGCCTCA